>NZ_BAABDD010000004.1:0-306721 GCF_039539445.1 Salinactinospora qingdaonensis | reverse complement strand
CGACACCGCTGTGCTCTCGGCGCGGGGGTGGTCGTGCTTGGCGGGACTGGAGGGCGTCACCGTTCGCTCGTGCCTCGATCGCTGCGCGATCTCAGCAGCCTGAGGGGGCGCGGTGGCTGGGGGGACACGAGAAGCATGGGGGCGCGGTGGCTGGGGGGACACGAGAAGCATGGGGGCACGGTGGTTGAGGCGCCCTGAAGGGGGTGCGGTGGCTGGGGGGACACGAGAAGTGTGGGGGCACGGTGGTTGAGGCGCCCTGAAGGGGGTGCGGTGGTTGAGGTAGCACGAAAAGATACGGACACGCGGTGGTTAAGGGGCGTGAAACGATGCCGGTAGCTCCTGGGTGAAGGAACGCTGCGCTAGGTCGAGACACAACACGAGGGGGAGACCCCGGACACGGTGCCAGGCGAGCGCAACCGCTCGGGGAAGATGACACCCCTGAGAAGTGGCAGGTGAGCCCCCGGCATAACCTCCTGCGGCAGATTCCCCATGGGACCACAGCACTAGGGCCCCGGCACAGCCCGCCCTTAGCAGCCGGGCGGATTCCTGTGGGGCCGCGGCGCTAGGACACCCACCCCAGCCACAGCCCGCCCCTGGCTGCTGAGATCGCGGAGCGATCGAGGCACGAGCGACGGGAAACACCACACGTCTCCCTCGGCCCAAACCCACACAGCGCCGAAGACCCCACTGGAGTAAGGCTGCTCCCCACTGTCACACCAACGCGGCCAGCTCACCGAAGCGCTCCCCGCGCCCCAACGGAGCCACGAAAACGCGGTCAGGCGCTCGGCACAGGAGTGCCGGGGTCGTCGAGCCACACCTGCTGGCCCTCGGGGGTCACGGTCACGCCGAAGCGGGTCAGGTCTGGTCGGCCAGTGGCTTCCCACTGTTCGCGGGTCTCGTGGGGCGCCGCCGTGTCGCTGCGCTGCTGGTGCAGCGGCATGAAGTGGGCCGGGCCCACGAACCTGCCTTGAGCGGTACCGTCCCCCTCACGGCGGAGCACAGCGAGCGGCCCGTCAGGGTGGAAAGTCGGTTCCCACGGCACCACCAGCAGCCCGCCGGGGCGGGTCTGGGCCACCCACGCATAGGGCAGGGTGTGCACGGCCACCGTAGCGATCACCCGGTCATAGGGGGCGTTCGGCGGGTGGCCGCGCTCGCCGTCGCCGGTCACCACGTCCACCTCATACCCGGTCGCGGCGAGGGCGCGGCGGGCGGCGTCGGCCAACTCGGCGGTGACCTCCACAGTGGTGACTGTTCCGGGGCCGGTGATGTTGGAGATGACGGCGGCGTTCCACCCGGTACCGGTGCCGATCTCCAGCACCCGGTGCCCGGCGGCGAGCCGGAGAGCGTCGACCATGCGCGCCATGATGGCCGGCTTGCTGGAGGAGGACGTCGACACCACTCCTCGCCCGGCGGCCGGGTCGCGCAGGTGAGCGGGCAGGCGCGGGTCGTACTCCACGGCGGTGACTACAGGAGCATCAGCGTGAACGTGGGCGCGCCAGGTCGCGGGGTCGTGGGTGCGGCGCAGCGGCACCAGCCAGCCGGTGTCCTCGGCAGACACATAGATCGTCTCCGGGATGAAAGGCTCCCGGTCAACCGCTGCGACCGCCCGCTCGCCAGGGGTCATACTTCGCCCGTGCCGCTACAGCCCCAGCACTGCACCCAACGGCGCCTGCCGTCGTCGTTCTCGTTCCAGCCGCCTTTGCCCTTACAAACGCTGCATTCTTCACGCTTACCGCGCGTGCCCATGGGTTCCTCACCGGAAATATCGGGGGGAGTGTCGTCGCGGACATACCCCGCTGATCACCAAGAGTAAACAGCTCGGCCGGAACCGGACATAGCAGAACCCAGCGAGCCCAGAAGAATCCAGATTCTCACCGACCATCACTCACCACTGTTTCCGCGTTTCGCGGGGTTTCCTCCTCGCGTTTCGGAAATCACCTCCGCAGATCCGCACTGTTCGCACTACGGGACTCGATACCACTTTCCGTGATCAACAGGCCGACCGCTGTACAGATGGGGGGAACGTCCGGAGACGGAGGCGGGTGGGGTCGGCCGCGGCTAAGCGGGAACGACCGCGGTGGGACGGGGGCGCGTGGCATGGCAGGGGCGGGTGGACGCGGGGCGCCCGGAGTTGCCGGCCGGGGTAAGGGCAGGTGCTCCTGCGGACAGCCGCGGGCTTCCCCGTGGCCGGAGCCCTAGGGAAGCCCGTCGAGATTCGCACCAACCGAGTGGGCGGGAGCGGTCGCTCCGCCCGAAAGTTCCGGGAGCCGGCCGGGCGGAAAGAGCGCGGCTAGTCGAGAATGGGGTCGTCGCGCTCCTCGCGGCGCCGGAAGATCCAGAAGGCGACGCCGCCGCAGACCACCAGTGCGGTACCGCCAACGAACAGCAGCATCGCGCTGGGGCCGGTCACCGGCAGGCCGGAGGTGAGGCCGTCCTTGCCGCCGGGCACGGTGGTGTCGTCGTCGGGGGTGTGCCCCTCGTCGGGGGTGGTTTCGCTGTCCGAGGTCTCATCGGAGGGGGCGTCGGAAGGGCCGTAGGTGAAGCCGGCGGTGGAAACGTCGGAGGGCTCGTCTGAGGGCTCATCTGACGGCCCATCGGAGGGGTCGTCCGAGGGGTCGTCGGGGATCTCCGGCGGGCAATAGGTGATCTCGCCCTTGTAGAACCAGCACCCGTTGTCGAGGAAGTGGCCCGGCTTGGGGAGTTTCTCGGGCGGGGGGCAGTAGGTGACGTGGCCATCGTGGAACCAGCAGCCGTCGTCCATGAACGCCCCCGGAGTGGGCAGCCGCTCGGGCGGCACGTCCTCGGGCGGGGCCATCTCAGGTGTCGCCTCCTCGAGCGGCGGGTCCTCCGAGCCGTCGCCGCTTCCGCCGTCGCCGGAGCCCTCGCCGCCGACCGGGGCCTCCTCAAGCACCGGCTCGTCGCCGGGCGACTCGCAGGAGTCGGCGTCCTCACAGTCGGAGTCGTCGGGCTCGCCAAGCGCGCTCGGGTCGACCTCCAGGGGAATGTCGTCGAGGCCGGTGAGGTCGGGAAGCTCCTCCCGGATCTCGACGGGCGGGGTGGGCAGGGTGGGCTCGGCGAGCGCCGGCAGGGCGGTGAGCGGCCCCAGCAGGGTGGCCGTGGCGCACAGCGCGGAAAGGGCGGCGGCGCGGGCGGCGAATGTACTCACGAGGTGCTCCTCGGTGCGGGTGCGGTCGTTGCGCGTACACCTGTAAGAGCCACCGGCCCGGCGAGGGACAACGATTTTTCGCCGAAAAATTTCCGCGAACTTCGCGAGACGCGTTGATCAGCCGGTGAGCTGGGGTTTCGCGAACATGGCAGGGGAGTGGCGAGGGCCGGTGGTGCGTGGGGGCGGCGCTGGGGTGGTGTCCGATTGCTGGGGTTGGTGTGGGCGGCTGACGGTGGTGAGGGTGTGGTGGGCGGGCTGGGTCTGCGGGCGCGCAGCGATCGAGGCGCGAGCCGACGACGATCCCTACAGTCCTCCCCCCAGCCGCTGAGCAGAGGGCTGTGTCCCCCGCGACATGCGGGGGCACCAACGATTACCGTCAAGAAAGCATGCGAACGTCGTGGCGGCCTCTCGGGCGAGGAGGAGATGACATGACCGCCGACGAGGGACCGGACGAGACCCCCGACCGACATGCGGAAAGTGTTCGTGACGTTCTTTTTGCCGCAGACCTGAAACGCCTGGTGAGGGCTTCCACCGAGAACGACGAAGAGACGGTTTCTGAAGTGCGAGAATCCTATATTCCGGAATAGCCGACTCCGGCCATTCTCTGGTGGGAATGATATCCCTGATGTTAGCTTGGAAAATGATTCTGCACCGCAAATCGAATCAGAGGAAACATGGATCTCGTGTTGCTCGCCAAAGACAACAAGTCAGGCGTAAAGGGTTGTCCATCTGTGTACATGGCGGAGACGGGCGAACTGGTCGTTCAGGGGCAAGAGTTGACTGAAACGGAGATGTCGGCGGTTCAGAACCCGCTCCGCGGCGAGACAGCGGTACGGATCTCCCCCGAGATCGTCATCGAGGCGATCGAGCGGTACCGGATGCGCGGACAGCAGTGAACGACGTCGCCACGGGAGAACCAATCAACTGGGACGAAGTCGAACGGCTGTTCACCGACTTCCGTTTCAGCGCGTTTCGCCTGGAGACGTTGCAGCGCTATGAATCCGAGGATGAGAGAGAACCTTTTCGTCGATTCCTGGGCGGAGAGATAGAACGATCATCGATTCTGAAGGAGTGGCAGGCGGAGATCCGGGAAGGGATCGGTAACGGACGGACCTACAGCAGAGTCCACGTCGTCACCGAACCGCTTTCCGACTACGTGCGGTTCGAATGCGCGTGGGCTTACCGCAGCAACGTCACCGCGGGCGAGAACATCCGCATCCTCGCTGTCGAGGAAGGCGAGTGGCCGGATGAGCTCCCTCGCCTCGACTACTGGCTGTTCGACTCCCGTCGGCTGTTGGTCATGAACTACACCGCCGAGGGGGCGCTGCTGACCACCGAACTGGTCGACGACCCGGACTCCGTCGCGGCGGCCTGCGCATGGCGGGACCGCGCGGTGCATCTCTCCATCCCCTACCACGAGTACGAGGCGCGGTTCGACACATACATGCGTCCGCGCTGAGAGGCGGCGATGGCAGACGGCAGCAGCGACCCCTCGGCCCGTTCGGCCGATGCCGAGGGAACGCACGGCGGCGCCGGTATGCAGAACCGGCTGGCCGGAAATATCGGCGCCGCCGTGCAGGCCGGGGAGATCCACGGGGGCGTGAACATCACGGCGGCCCCCGCCAAGCGCGCCCCCGTACCCCGGCAGTTGCCGCTGGCCGCATCCGGGTTCGTCAACCGCCGCGCCGAACTCGACCGGCTCGACGCGCTGCTGGCGTCCACGGCGGACGGGCGGACGCAGGGAGCCGCCGCGGCCGTCGTCATCTCCGCGATCGGCGGCGCTCCCGGTATCGGCAAGACCGCGCTGGCCCTGCACTGGGCGCACCGAGTCCGTGCCCGCTTCGTCGACGGCGACCTCTACGTCAACCTCCACGGCCATGGTCCCGGCCCCCGCCTGGATGCGGCCGCCGCCCTCGACTCCCTGCTGCGCACCCTCGACGTCCCGCCCGACCGCATCCCCCTCGACCTCGACGGCAAGGCCGGCCTCTTCCGGTCCCGTGTCAACGGCAAGCGCATGCTCCTCCTGGTCGACGACGCGCTTTCCGTCGAGCAGGTCAGACCGCTACTCCCCGCCTCCCCCACATGCCTGGTGCTGATCACCAGCCGCAGTACCCTGCCCGGCCTGGCGGCGCGTGAAGGAGCCCGCAAAATGACGTTGGAGACGCTCTCCGTCGAAGAGTCGCTCGTCCTGCTCCGCGAACACCTGGGAGCATCGCGGGTCGACGCCGAACCCGAGGCCGCGCGTAAGCTGGTGGACCAGTGCGCGCGCCTGCCCCTGGCGCTGCGCATCCTCGCCGAGCGGCTGAACGAACTGCCCGAAACCGCGCTGGGCACCGTCATGGCCGACCTCTCAGCCGAGGACGCCCGTCTCGACGAGCTCGGCGTCACGGGTGACGAACTGAGCGACGTCCGCGCGGTCTTCTCCGCCTCCTACGGCGCGCTGTCCGCCGAGGCCGCACGACTCTTCCGGACCCTGGGGACATATCCGGGCACCGAGTTCGGACCGACCGCGTGCGCGGCGGCGGTGGCCCTGCCGGTGAGCCGGACACGCCGGCTCCTGGAGCACCTCGCCGGAGCGAGCCTGCTGCAACGCCTGGGAGAGGGCCGCTACCGGCTGCACGACCTGCTGCGGGTATACGCGGTCGAACGCTTCCGGGCCGAAGAGCCCGCCGGTCAGGAGGCCGTGGTGCTCGGCCGGTTGGGAGCCTGGTATGTGGTGAGCGCGCGCAACGCCGTACGAGCGGTATTGCCGAACTTCCGTTTCGTCGCCTTCGACGGGGGCGAGTACGGCGAACCGGCGGTCTTCGAGTCGGCCACGGCAGCCCTCACCTGGTTCGCGCGGGAGCGGGCCACCATCGTGCAGACGATCCGCGCCCTGCCCAAGCAGGGGCTCGACGACCTGGCCTGGCGGCTTCCGGCGACCGTCTACCCGCTGTTCGAGTACACGTGGCACTGGGTCGAATGGCGCGACATCCACCTGACCGGCCTCGAAGCGGCACGGACGTTGGATGACCGGCACGGGCAGGCGCGCAACCTGCTCGGCCTGGCCGACGCCGAGTGGTCCATGGGCAACGGGGCGACGGCCGTGGAGCACTACGACGCGGCGCTGACGACGGCCCGGGAGGCGGGCGACGACTGGACCGAGGGGTTCGCGCTGCGCCAACTCGGTACGCTGCGGTGGAACCGCGGAGGAGACGAGCAGGCGCAGGTGCTGCTCCAGGAAGCCGCGGCCGTGTTCCGCCGTGCCGAGGAGCGGCGCGGGGAGGGGATGGCGCTGCTGAGTCTGGCCGACTGCGAACGGGACCAGGGGCGCTTCGAGGCCGCGCTGGAGCGTGCCCGTGCCGCGATCGCCCTGTTCATCGACATCTCCGACACCTGGACCGTGGCGTGGGCCAGGTGCTGCCTCGCCGCGATCCTCACCGCCGCGGGCCGCTACGAGACGGCCGTCGCGGAGTACAAGACGGCGATCGCCGTCTTTTCCGAGATGCACAACTTGGAGGGTGAGGCCGTCGCCCGCATGGGCCTGGGCAGAGCGCACGCCGCGGCGGAGCACAACGAGGCGGCGCGCAGCCAACTCGGCGCGGCGCTGGACATCTTGCGCTCCATGGCCGACCCCCGAGCCGACGAGGTGGCAGCCGAGATCGCCCGGTTGACGTGAGGGGCATAGCGGCGTGCCCGGCCCGTTCCGAGGCTGGTGAGGCGTGGGGAGCGGGGACCACACTTGGGTCCAGCGAAGATCCGGGCGCATATTGGCCGTATAGGAGCGGTGGCCGGGCATGACGGTGAATGCCCGGCCACCGCTGGGGGGTACGCGGACTCGGGGCGCCGAGTCCACGCTTTTTCAGATGGCTGTCATGGACTCGTCACGCGGGCGGGGTGCCCCAGACCAGCTCACCGTCGACGTGGATCGTGATGTTCTCGGCGTCGGCGTAGCTGGTGTTGGTGCCGTGGCTGTAGTCGTTGCTCTCGTCGAAGTTCGACCAGTCCGACTTGTTGATGCGGTTTTGGATGTCGCCGGTGGACTCGTTGGGCGCCAGCGTGCCCGACAGCGACAGCTCCAGGTAGGTGTCGGCTTCAGCGGTGGGGGTGGCCATCGCCTGGAACGAGCCGGAGACGTTGGAGCAGTCGATCGCCGCGTAGTCGCAGGTGTAGCTCAGTGACGCCGACCCTTCCTTGGTGAGGTAGTAGCGCACCGAGACCCGCGATAGGTCGGCGTCGGTGCTGCCGGTGTTGCTCACCTGGATGACGGGGCGGATCTGGTTGCCGGAGGTGTCGCTGTTGCTGTTCTTGTACTGCGCCTTCAGCTCGGGCGTGGTGGTGCCGTCGTCACCGCCGTCATCACTGCCGTCGTCACCGCCGTCGTCGCCGCCGTCATCACTGCCGCCGGTGCCGTAGACGGCGCTGACGGTGGTACCGGTGGCGCTGCTGCCCAACGGGACCTCGTGGTCCAGGCCGACGAACTTGCCGTCGTGCTGCCACAGAGCGGGCTTGAGGAAGTCGTACTTCTCGTTCCAGGTGCTCCAGTCGTAGTCCAGCAGCCCGCCGGTGTCACCGGAGTTGGGGTTGAGCGACCAGAAGGTGTGGTGAATCTGGTTGTCGATCATGAACCCGCGCAGAGCGGTCATCCACTTCTCGTTGTCGCCCCCGTCGAGGTGGCCACCCCACTCGCCCATGAACAGCGGCGAGGTCTCGTTCTCGTGGAGATAGAACCAGTTGGGGCGCCACACGTCCTCGATGAGGCTCTGCTGGTCCCACTCGCCCTCGAACCAGGGTTGTTGGTGGACCGAGGGACCGTAGTCGTGTGGCGAGTAGACGAGTTGGTCCTGGTGCTCGCCGAGGTCGATCGGGTGGTCGGCGGCGCCGCGCAGGTTACCGCCCCACCAGTTGAAGTGGTAGTCGTCCTCGTCGGTGGAGGACCAGGACGTGCCGTCCCTGGGGTAGACCTCGATGCCCTCGCACATGATGAGCACGTTGGGGTTGATGTCGAGGATGCGGTTGCCCGCGGTCTCGCAGGCGTGCTTCCAGTTGTCGATGTCCTCGGAGTCGTCCCATTTGGCGCGCGGGGACTCACTGTGCTTGCCGTGCGGCTCGTTTTGGACGTCCATCGCGAGGATGGTGTCGTCGTTCTTGTAGCGCTCGGTGATCCACTCCCATGCGACGTAGAAGTCCTCGGGGGTGATGTCGCCCTTGTACCACATGGGGTAGACGTGGCCGGAGTTGTCGGCTTCGGCGCTGTGGACGTCGAGCATGACCTTGAGGCCGTACTCGTCGCACAGGTCCAGCCAGTAGTCGAAGACCTCCAGCGTGGTCAGGCCCTCAAGCTCGGGGTTGGCGTAGGTGTTGATGCCGCTGGGCACCTCGTCCTGGCCGTCGCGCCATTCGAGCATGAGCTCGGTGCTGATGGGCACCCGGATCATGTTGAGGCCACGATCGGCCATGGCCTTGGTGATGTCTTCGATATTGGCCGACCACAGGCCGTGGAAGAAACGTTCGGTCGTGTTGAGGCCGAACCAGTTGGCGCCGGTCAGCCACACCTCGTTGCCGTTGGCGTCGACGATCGTGTTGCCCTCGGTGCGCAGCCAGTCATCGCCCTCGGCCGCCGCGGCGGGCGTGGCCGTGAGCATGGGGGCCAGCAGCGATACTCCGACGGCGGCGGCTGCCGCGCTGTTGCGCAGCCGTCCTGCCGTAGTCCGCCGTTTGAACACTGTTTCAATCCTTTCGTGGGGGATGTTCGCCTACCGAGAGGTCTGGCCACACGGGCAACCGAGCAGGCGACCAAAGGTCAGAATCAGTGGGAGCGCTCCCAAAACAGCAAAATGTCCCTGGTCGCTCCTTATGTACCGGCTTGAGATAGCTAACCGGCCCAGCGAACTGCGACCGGAGCCACATGACGATATGGCGCGCATCACGTTAAGCGGGGGGTCAGTGGAAGTCAAGGAAAATCCGACAAACCCCCTTGGCGCCGCTACCTCCGATAATGTCGACGCCCGGACGCATCGCCCATTAGAAAGCGCTTACCGAAATACGTTTCATGCGCGAAGGAACGCTCGGGAGCGCACAACAACAGCGATTCGACGCACACGCCACCTCGCCGAGAGCACCCACGGCCGCGGAGGTGGCCTCACGAGTTCCCGGAGTTGTCCGCAGCGGGCTTGGGCTCGCTCCAGTAGCCGTACTCGATGGCCTCCCCCAGCGTCACCGTGCGCCCGCCAACCTCGACGGTGATGCTGCTCAGTGCTTCCCAGAGCCGCAGATCGTGCTCGTCGGGGGTGATCTGGTCGCGGATCATGGTGTCGCGATGGGCGTAGACGGCCAGCGCCAGTTCGGAGAGCGCGAAGCGGTGCCGATCGTGGTTGAGCGCCTGGTTGAGTTCATGGTTGTTGCGCTTGGCGGCCTTGAGCTGCTGCATCCGGCGTTCGACGAGGCGCTTGAACCCGTTGCGGCTGCGCTTGCGCGCCTCGTACTCACTACGGGCTCGGAAGAACCGCCCTCGCGCGGCGGGACCTTCGGCCAGGCATTCGGCTTGGAGCTTGTCGAGAGCGGCGCGTTCGGTGTTGGCGTGCAGTTCAACGCTTCGCAGCAGGCCCACCAGGATGGCGCGGGTGCGGTTGTAGAGCCGCGGCCCGGTGAGGTGTTCCCACAGTTCGGTGTTCTCCTCACCAAGATGGTCGGAGATGTGGGCTTTCAGTTCCTGGTCGGTCATGCTCGCAAGCTCGTCAACGGTGGGGGTTACGGCTGGCTTCCCCATCGCGCGTACCTCCCGATCATGAAATTACCGTGATCTTAATTTCGGAGCACTGGCCACAGTGAAAAGACGGAAAGACCGACAACTTTCAACTACCCGGGGGGGATAAGCACCGGCTCGCTAACCTTTCCACTGTCCCCATGCCACCAACCGCCGGTTCCACGCCATCACATCTCGATCGAGCTTTATCAGGACAGCCCACATTACCTTAAGCTCCACCTTGATTACAATTGGTGGCCGGGGAAGCCACGACACCCAGACCGACAGCGGCCCCCTCACGTGCACACAACCTCGCGCTGCCAGCAGAGCCCGCACCCAAAGCCCCCATCGCGACGGACGAGCGCCCCAGCACGGGTGGGAGCCCAGCCATCCGAGCCGCAGTTCACTTTCCCGGAAAGCCCGGCCGCATACGACACCTATCTCCCGCCGAGAGCCACCTCAACCGCTTTCCTTATTTTTCCGTTCATTCCCCCACAACAATCGAACGAAGAGCGGGAACCAACCATCACCCCACGGGGGAGCGGTGACCACATCAAAGACCAAGATTCACTGTAACCGAACCTGGCTAATTGATCATTCAACGACCTCTTGATGGACACACGAAGCAGAACTAACATTCCCATTCAAGTGCAATAGCGGGAATTGCGCGAATTAACATCCCCCAAATCCTGGAGGCACAATGTCCTTCACCCCGCCTCGTCGTGGCCCCCTGACGCGCCGCGCCACCGTCGTAGCCTCGACGGTCCTTATGCTGCTGTCCACGGTGCTGGTGGGCAACGCCGCCGCCCACGGCTCCGCGATCGACCCCGCTTCACGCCACTACGGCTGTTGGGAACGGTGGGGCAGCAACTTCCAAGACCCCGCCATGCAGACCGAAGACCCGATGTGCTGGCAAGCCTGGCAGGCCAACTCCAACGCGATGTGGAACTGGAACGGGCTGTACCGCACCTACGTCAACGGTGACCACCAGGGCGCCATCCCCGACGGGCAACTGTGCAGCGCCGGCCAGACCCAAGACGGGCGCTACAGTGCGATGGACGTTCCCGGCGAGTGGCACGCCACCGAACTCGACAACGACTTTACGGTGACCGTGCAGGACCAAGCGGAGCACGGAGCGGATTACTACCGGATCTACGTCACCGAACAGGGCTACGACCCCACGACCGAACCGCTGGGGTGGGACGACCTCGAACTGGTCGCCGAGACCGGGGTTATCGCTCCCGGCGAGGGTGAAACCGCCGGCAGCGGCGGCGGTGTCCTGGTCGAGATCGAGGCCAGCGCCCCGGGGCGCACTGGGCGCCACATCGTCTACATGATCTGGCAGGCCAGCCACATGGACCAGGTCTTCTACTCGTGCAGTGACGTGATCTTCTAGGCGACACGTCACGCGGCGCCGCGCCGGTTTGCTCCCGTCAGGCCGGCGCGGCGCCTGGTCACGGTGCGGCTCCGCGTAGCCGGCAGGCGCGCGCAGCGTGTGGGAGCGCACGGCCGAGGCGACCAGCGGAACAGCACCGCGGGAGGGCGGAGCCCTCAGGCAGTGGCCGGGATACGGCCCAGCTCCACGCCCAGGGCGTCGAGCAGGTCATTGGTGCCTTGCTGGCGCCAGCGCGACTCGTCGAGGCCGTCGAGGAACGCCCCCTGCTCGGTGAAGACCAACCGCGTGCCGCCGTCTTCGGGCCGAAACTCCACGGTGGCCACAGAAGCCGAGATACGCCGGCCGTCGAGATCCATGGTGTAGGAGTAGACGATGCGCTCGTCAGGAACGATGTCCTGATAGACGGCGTCGAAGACGTGCGTGGGGCCCTCCTGCGGCCCGCCGCTGTTGCTCTCGCGCCCGCCGACTCGAAAGTCCATCTCGAAGTGGTCGCGGGCCCATTCGTCGGGGCCGGCGAACCAGCGGGCCTTGGCGGCGGGGTCGGCCCATGCGGCGAAGACCTGCGCGGGTGAAGCGGGGTAGCTGCGTTCGATGACGAACGTGTCGTGAACGACAGATCGCTCGGCCATGGTTCACTCCTGGCTATCGGGATGTTGCTCGGCGAGGTAGTCGCCGAGGCGGTCAAGGCGACGCTCCCAACTTCTGCGCCGTTGGGTGATCCACTGTTCGGCCGTACCGAGCGCCTCGGGTTCGATACGGCAGGTGCGGACGCGCCCGACCTTCTCTGACCGGACGATCCCGCTGGTCTCCAGGACCTGTAGGTGCTGGACCACTGCCGGCAGTGACATCTCCAGCGGCTTGGCGAGCTCGCTGACCGTGACAGGGCCACGGCTGAGCCGTTCCACCATGGAGCGCCGGGTCGGGTCCGCGAGGGCCTGGAAAACCAGGTCGAGCGGATCGCTTTGGTTAAGCATGTACTTAAGTATTAGTCCGTAAACCAGGGCATGTCAATGATGGAATCAAACCGGGCGGCGGGAGCGCCGCGTCCCGCTCGCCAGAGCACGGTCGCGGCACAGTCGACCGACCGCGGTGGCGCCCCACTTCGGCGGAGACCCCCTGCCGCTGACGCGGCGCACAGCCTCCCGCCCCAAAGCCAAGGGTGGCGGGAGGCTGGCCTGCCGCGTCGTGGCCGGCGGGCTAGGGCTTCAACGAGGTGAAGTCGTAGGTGACGCCGGTCAGCTCCTCGGAGAGCTCCCAGAGGCGGCGGGCGCTCTCCTCGTCGCGGGCGGCCTCGGAGCGGGAGTTGCGGGCGGGCGGGCCGGTCCTGCCGTTGCGCGGCCCGTAGTACTCATCGCCGCTGACTCTGGGCATCACCGCCGCGTAGATCTGCGGCCAGGCCCCGGCAAGAGGGCTCTGCGAGAACAACCGGTTGGCCACCCGCCCCACGGTCTCGCGCACCACCGAGCCGCGCATTTGCCCCCCGACAAGTTGGAGGTTCGTCCCGGCATAGCCCGGGTGCGCGGCGACGCTGAGCAGTTCGCCCCCCGCCTGCTGGACGCGGCGGTGCAGTTCGGAGGTGAACAGCAGATTCGCCAGCTTCGACTGGCCATAGGCCCGCCAGGAGTTGTACGAGCGCCGCTCCCAGTTGAGGTCGTCGAGGTCCAGCCCGCCCGCGCGGTGCATGCCGCTGCTGACCGTCACCACGCGCGGCACCCCCGATGCCGCGCCGAGCTTGGGCAGCAGCAGGCCGGTCAGCGCGAAGTGTCCAAGGTGATTGGTGCCGAACTGCATCTCGAAACCGTCAGCGGTGCGGCGCAGCGGTAGATCCATGACACCGGCGTTGTTCATCAGCACATCGATGTGGTCGTGAGGATAGCGCGCGGCGAACTCCCGCACCGACGCCAAGTCGGCCAGATCGAGGAGTTCCAGCTCCACCTTGGCCTCGGGGAAGCGCTCGGTGATGTCGCGCACCGCCGCCGTGCCCTTCTCCTCGTCGCGCGCGGTGAGCACCACGTGCGCGCCGGCTTCGGCCAGCTTCTCCGCCGCGGCCCGGCCCAGGCCGGAGTTCGCGCCGGTGATGACCACGGTCTTGCCTTTTTGGTCCGGTAGTCGTACCGCTGTCCATTTCTCGCTGGCCATGACTTGCCCCTCGCGCGTGTACCGCTTGCTGTGCAGTGCCGCCGCTCTCCGCCCCGGTGGGCCGTACGCGGCACCGGCCTCGGGCGCGCATGGGAACACCGACGCTGAGGACGGCGACGTGGGTCCCGGCAAAACGTACTACCCGTACCGAGCAAAAACCACAAACCGGAAGAGGTGTCGGCGATCACGCCCTAGCCTCCGGAGCCGGCATCCCTTGATCTGTCCCATCCGTCAACGGCGACGGGCACCGGGCAAGCCTTGTCACACACCAGTCCTCCCCCATCCACCACCCCGGAAAATGGTGGGGAAGCGAAAGGAGACGGCGGCGAGCCAGGCAACTGAGCCGAACAGGCGCTCGCCGAAGCCGAGGCGGCTGGGGGAGCCGGCGAACCGCAGCAGGGTGCGGCGCCGCCGCGTCACCGCTGCCGCCGACGCGCTGTCAGGAGGCAAGGGGCCCTGGCCGGTGCGGTGGAAGCGCCGCACGCGACCTACCAGGCCGTTTTCGGCGGAGCGTGACAGGTACGGCGAGGCCGGACGCGGACGAACGGGCCTCTTCCCCGCCAGGCGAGCAAGGCGGTCACGCCACAGCGAGGTGATTATCACTTTTCGTGAAACCATAAACACACATTGCGAAAACTCCATAGAGTATTGACATGACTTTGAAACGCAACATCGCTCGTGTGGCCGCCGTGAGCGCCGTGGCTGCCCTGCCGCTGGGAGCCGCTTCGGCGGCGCTGGCCGAGGAGCACCACGATGTGAACCCCTTTGTCCAGGTGCTGCCCAACGAGATCACCACTGACGAGATCTTCGACGCGCCGATGTCATGGGGACCCCAGATCCAGATCATGCCCGTGAACTCCAACGGGATGTCGGACTGACCGCAGACACCGGCCGTTTCGGGCACCGAGCGCTCCCGCGCCCCCTTCCGGGCGCTCGGTGTCACCACAGCTAAGAACACGCAGCGGGCGGCGGCGGAACTATTTCAGCTCCACCGCCGCCCGCTGCGGCGTGAAAAGGCCTGTGTCGGCCGGCCCCGAACCGGCCGCGAGGCCGATGGTTTCGGGGATCAGGCGGCGTTCCCCCCATGCGGCGAGCCCGGCGTGCCCGGCTGGGTGGTGTCGTCGGCTTCGCCGACGGCACTGTTGGCCACCCAGTCCTCCCAGGAGCGCTGCCAGTAGCCCCAACCGTTCTCGACGGGCAGGATGCGGTCGGTGCCGGTGATGACGACCGGGTCACCCAACAGCGTGTTCTGGTAGAACCACCGGGCGCCCTCAAGGCTCATGTTGATGCAGCCGTGGCTGGTGTTGGCCTCGCCGAGTTGGTTGTTGCTGGGCATGGAGTGCAGGTACTCCCCCGACCAGCTAATACGCACGCCGTAATCGACCTCGATGTCGTAGTACTCGGGGTCGTCCTCGGGCACGCCCAGCGTGCCGTTACTCATGCGGAAGTCGGTCTCGCGCGACATGGTCAGGTGGGTGCCGCTGGTCGTGGTGTACTCGTGGGTCGTGGCCCTGCCGAGACTGACCGGGAACTCCTTGACCTGCTGGCCGCCGCGCTCGACGGTCATGTGGCTGTTGTCCTCGTCGATATTGCTGATCTGGGAACGGCCGACGGTGAACTCCAGCCGGTGGTTCTCGATGCCATAGACCCCGTCGGCGGCTTCGACACCGGCCAGGTGCATGTCGACGGTGACCTTTTGGAACGGCTCCCAGTACTCCTTGGTGCGAAACACCAGCCTTTTGTCGCTGAACCAGTTCCAGGCTCCCTGAGCGGGCTTCTCGGAGGTGACCTCCATGGCGGCCTCGACGGCGGCCTTGTTCTGCACCGGATAGTCGAACTCCACCATCACCGGCATCCCCACCCCGACCTCGGTGTCGCTGACCGGAGTGTTGGCCTTGAGTTCGAGCCGCTTGCCTTCGGTCGCCGTCAGGGTGCTGAACGAGCTGACCACCTCAGTCGTCTCACCCGCCTCGGACTCGCCGGTAGCGGTGACGGTGAACTCGGTGCCGGGGGTCAGCGTCCAGTCACTGGTCCACTCCGTCTCGTCCTCGCTAAGCGTGCCAGTGATGGCGTCGACACTGTCGGGGTCGGCCTCCTCGGGACCGGTAACCGTCACGTCGCTGATCGTGCCGTTGTCCGCGGTGACGGTGATGGGGGTGTCGGGGGCGACCTCGCTGGCGCCGTCTTGGGGAGCGATCGTCAACTCCACCGGCTCCGCGGGCTGAGAACCTGCCGTGTCACCCCCAGCCAGGTCGGCGTCGCTGGTGCATCCCGTCGCGACCGCGAGCACGGCCACGACGCACACCACGCCGGCACTGCGGAGCGCACGGGGGGAAAATCCTGGTGACACGAGGGGAGACCTCCAGGTATTCAGCGATCTAGGGGTGTCTCGTCGCGCGTGGTGGGGGCGCGACAGAGGACGAGGGAAACCCGGCTGGTGGACATCCACGACCGAAGCATCCCCAGGTTATGGGACGCGGGATGTAGGGGGTTTGGTTCACAAGACCCCGAAAATCCTTGAACAACGTTTTTCGGACATACGCTAATCCACTTGCTTCGCCAGCGCGGAGCGCCAGGGGGTACTGGCGAGGACGCACGGGATCACTCCCCCCATCGTCACCTGGTTTACCCCTGTCCGCTATCGGCCAGAAGACACAACTGCCACAAATTTCCCATACCCGTTGGAAGGATCTTCTCTCAGGCGAGAGGAGGCGTTGTGCACCCACCCACCAACGGACCACCCCCCAACGTTGCCCCCGGCGGCCGGCCTCCTGGGGGACCGGCCCCGGCGAAATCGAACCAGCGTGCTCCCCAGATCGCTCTGGGCTGCACGGCCGCCGCATTCATGGTGCTGTGGTTGGTGAGCTGTACCGGCTGGATCGCCAGCAGCGGCACAGGCCAGAGTGCGGGCTCGGCACCCGCCGCGACCGTCTCGGCAACGGCCACGGTCGAGACAACGGTAACGGCCACCGTCGAGGCGACCGCGACGGAAACGGTCGAAGTCGAGGTCACCACCACCGAGACGGTCACCGAGGACGCCGAACCCGAGAGCGCGAACCAGCCGGCTCCCCAGGTCGAGGCCCCCGAACCAGAGCCGGTCTACTACGAGAACTGCGACGCCGCCCGCGCGGCGGGCGCGGCCCCGGTCAGAGTCGGCGACCCCGGCTATGGCCCTCACCTCGATCGCGACGGCGACGGCGTGGGCTGCGAATAGCCCCCACCTCCGCCGGGGCTAGGGGGGCCGCCCCCAGCCCCCACGAGCAGCGGCCCCCCGGGAGCACAATGGAGCTATGCCACGTGGACGACTCCGGATCTACCTGGGGGCCGCCCCCGGAGTGGGCAAAACCTACGCGGCGCTGAGCGAGGCGCTCCGGCGGCGGGAACGAGGCACCGATGTGGTGGTCGGGCTCGCCCGCACGCACGGGCGATTACGCACGACCGAACTGCTCGACCAGTTGGAGGTGCTGCCGCCGCGCCACACCGGGAACGGCGAAGAACTCGACGTCGCCGCCGTGCTCGCACGAGCGCCGCAGGTCGCGGTCGTCGACGAACTGGCCCACCTCAACACTGACGACGCGCGCAACCCCAACCGCTGGCAAGACGTCGACGAACTGCTCAACGCCGGCATCGACGTGCTCTCCACGGTCAACATCCAGCATCTGGCCTCGCTCAACGACGTGGTCGAACACATCACCGGCGTGCGCCAACAGGAAACCATCCCCGACGAGGTCGTACGGCGCGCCGACCAGATCGAGCTGTGCGACATGTCACCGCAGGCCCTGCGGCGCCGCATGTCGCACGGCAACATCTACCCCGCCGAGAAGATCGACGCCGCGCTGTCCAACTACTTTCGCGAAGGTAACCTCACCGCGCTGCGCGAACTGGCGCTGCTATGGGTCGCCGACCGCGTTGAGGAAGGACTCGCGCGCTACCGGGGCGAGCACAAGATCCGCGAGACGTGGGAGGCGCGCGAACGGGTCGTGGTGGCCCTCACCGGCGGTCCTGAAGGCGAGACGCTACTGCGCCGCGCCGCACGCATCGCTGCCCGTTCCCGCAACGGGCAGCCCCACCCCAGCCGGCTCATGGCCGTGCACGTGATCTCCAGCGCCGGGCTGCCTCCCGTGTTTCCCGAGGCGATCGCGCGGCAGCGCCGGCTCCTGGCTCACCTCGGTGGCACCTACCACCAAGTGATCGGCGACGACGTCCCCACCGCCCTCCTGGAGTTCGCCCGCGGCGTCAACGCCACCCAGATCGTGCTGGGCTCCTCGCGCCGCCGCCGATGGCAGTACATCTTCGGCCCCGGCGTCGGCGCGACCGTCGACCGCAAATCCGGCGATATCGACGTCCACATCGTGACCCACGAGGAGGTGGGGCGCGGGCGGGGACGGCTACCACCGCTGTTGCGCGAGGTCGGAAGCGGCCGGCGCCTCTGGGGGTGGCTCACCGGCGTCTTAGCGCCCCCGGCGTTGGCCGGGTTATTGCAGGTGCCACCGCTGAACCTGGCCGGTCCCGCTACAGACACGATGCTGTTGCTGGGCCTGACGATGGTCGTAGCGATGATCGGTGGCCTGTGGCCGGCGATCGTATCCGCAGTATGGGGCCCGCTGCTGCTGGGGCTGCTGTCGGTGCCGCCCCTGTCACCGCCGGGCGTGTTCCAGTTCGACAACGCCACGGCGCTGCTGGTCACCGCCGGCGTGGGCGTGACGGTGGCGATCGTGGTGGATCTGGGCAAGCGCCGCTCGGCGCAGGCGGCCCGAGCGCGCGCCGAGGCCAGCACGCTGAGCATGCTCGCCGGGAGCGTGCTGGGCGGCGACGAGACCATGTCCACGCTGCTGCAACGGATCAGCGAAACGTTCGGGCAACGCTCGGCTGCGCTGCTGGAACAGCAGGACGGCCGGAACTGGCGCCTGCTGCACGGCGCCGGGCACGACCCGTGCGTACGCCCTGAGGAGAGTGACGCGCTGGTCTCGATCAACGACTCCCTCGTCCTCGCCTTGCGTGGTCACATGCTCGCCGCGCCCGACCGCCGGGTCCTCGGCGCGTTCGCCACCCACCTGGGGATCGCGCTGGAACACCAGCGGCTGACCCGCGACGCCGCCGAGGCGCGGCGCCAAGCGGGGAGCAACCGGATTCGCACGGCGCTGCTCGCCGCCGTCTCCCACGACCTGCGCACCCCGTTAACCTCGATCAAGGCGAGCGTGTCGAGTCTGCGTGCCACCGACATCGCGCTCGATCCGCACGACCGGGCGGAACTGTTGGAAAGCATCGAGTCCGCCACCGACCAACTCAACCGGCTGGTCGGCAACCTGCTGGATATGAGCCGCCTCCAGACCGACACGGTGCGGCCCAACATCGAGCCGGTCGGGTTGGAGGAAGTGGCGCCGGCCGCGCTGCTGCACACTGCCGGCAGCAACGCTGCCGTGGACATTCCCGAGGAGTTGCCCCGCGTGCGCGCCGACCGGGGGCTGCTAGAGCGAGCCGTGGCCAACGTCGTGGAGAACGCCGTACGGCACACTCCCGAAAGCGCCGCGCCCGTGCGGGTGGCGGCGAGCGCTTTGGGGGAGACGGTGCAGCTCAGAGTGGTCGACCATGGGCCGGGGGTGCCCGACGAGGCTAAGGAGCGCATCTTCGCGGCGTTTCAACGGCTGGGCGATACGCCCAGTGGCAGCGGGATCGGGCTGGGGTTGGCGGTCGCGCGCGGATTCACCGAGGCCATGGGCGGGGCGCTGACAGCCGAGGACACTCCGGGCGGCGGATTGACTATGGTATTCACGCTCCACAGCGCGAGCACACACCCCGTCGTGGAAACCGAGGTCGAATAATGCGAATCCTGGTCGTCGACGACGACGAGCAGATCGTGCGCGCGATGCGGATCAACCTGCGGGCGCGTGGCCATGACGTCGATATCGCGGCGGACGGTGCGAGTTCGCTGGCTGTGGCGGCCAAGCACCCTCCGGAGCTGGTACTGCTCGACTTGGGGCTGCCCGACATGGAGGGTGGCGAGGTCATCGAGCGGCTCCGTTCGTGGACGGCCGTTCCGATCATCGTGCTCTCGGCCCGCCACTCCGAAAGCGAAAAGGTGAGGTCACTCGACGCCGGAGCCGACGACTACGTGACGAAACCCTTCGGCGTGGACGAGTTGTTGGCACGGATGCGGGCCGCGGCCCGCAGGTCGGTCCGCGTCGAGGAGGCGCCGGTCGTCGACACGGCGACCTTCACCGTGGATTTGGGGGCCAAGCGGGTGGTGCGCGACGAACAGGAGGTACGGCTCACTCCTACCGAGTGGCACATCTTGGAGATCCTGGCCCGCAACGCGGGCCAACTGGTCACCCAACGTCGGCTACTGCACGACGTGTGGGGTCCCGCCTACAAGAGCGAGACGAACTACCTACGGGTCTACATGGCCCAACTGCGCCGCAAGCTCGAACCCGACCCTGCTCACCCGAGGCACATCATCACCGAGGCCGGGATGGGCTACCGCTTCAAAAGCGGCGCATGAGCGCCGAGAGCCCCCAGCCCCGGGGGACTGGAGGGCACCTCAGCGGAGGGTCCGGTCCGACCGAGAGTCGGAGCGCCGGTGCCCCGTTGAGCTACGTCTGAGCTATGTCGCCTCCCCACGCAGGGAAACCGCCCCAGCGCGCTGGCGGAGCCGGGCGGTATGGCCGCGGGGAATTGGGGTTTTGGAGCGCTAGGTGGGTCGCGGTGTGGGTAGTGGGGGCGCAGGGGAGACCAGCATCGGACCCACCGGACGGTGTGGTTAGACAGCCAGCCTCGATGCCGCCGCCGGGTCCGGCCGGTGGTGCCGGGGCGGCTGAGCAGCGCCGCGGGTCGCCGAGGTTCCTACTCCGCCGGGGGACCTCCTCCCCGCTCCCTGGCGACAGCGGAACCGCCCGCGTCGGCCGTGGCGATACGGTAGCGGTACCTGACCGGCTCCAGGTCGACCCAGGTCTCGGTGACATGGACGCCGCTGAGGGCGCGCACCCGTTCATAGAGGGCATGCAGGTCGGCGGCAGAGCCGGTGGCCACATGGCCGATAGCGTCGGCGCGCCCGAGGCACCGCCCCAGGAACCAGAGTTCGGGCCACTGCGCGATGTCGTCGAGGGCGTGGCGCCCGCCGCTGTCGCACCGCAGCGCGAACCCGCCCGCACACGGCACCCCAAGGGAACGCGGGTCGGCCAGAGCGACCACGCGCACCACCGACGCCTCCAGCATGCGCAGCACCCGGCTGCGCACCGCTCCTGGGGACAGTCCGACCACGGTGGCCAACTCCGCGAACGAGCTGCGGCCGTCGCGTTCCAACGCCGCCAGCAACAGCCCGTCGATATCGTCGAGGGCCATACGCGGCGGCTCGCGCGTACTCGGCTGGTAGGGGTCGCGCATGACCTCGGTGTAGATGAGGGGGTCGACTTCGCGCACGCCGGGCAGGGACCGCACTCGCTCGATCGCCTCGGCAAGGTGGTCCATGTCGCCGCCCCCCACCTCCGCCCGGAGGGGGAACCGGCCCGCGGTGAGGGTGACTGTCTCGGTGCTGTCCAGCGCGGCGAGCTTGCCGGCCAGGGGCGCGGCCGGGGTGTCGACGTGGATCGACAGGTGGGCGCGGGCGGTGATCTCGCGGACATGTGGGTGCACGACCCCGGTGATGCGGATCGCTCCCATCGCCGTCATACGCTGAATCCGGGAGCGTACGGCAGCGCGCGACAGGCCGACCCGGCTGGCCAGGGTCTCGAAGGGCAGCCGCCCGTCCTGTTGCAACTCGGCCACGAGCGCCAGATCCGTTGTGTCGAGTCGCACGTTCACCCCTTTGCCCGCTGCGGGCGCCCGCCCTTCCCGTGTCAGCGTGTCGTCGTCGGTGCTCACGGCAGCGTGTCGCCGTCGCCTTGTCGGCCCGCGACGCGGCGGGCGGCGCGCGGGGGATCGGGCCGGGGTGGCCGGCTCCGGGTCTCTGCTGAGCTGGTGGGTGGCATCTAGCGCGGCGTGAAGATGGGCGCGTGCGTCTCGGGATGCCGGTTGAACGGCCACCAGTGCGCGGTCCTGCCCTGCGGGATCAGTTCGTCGAGGCGGATGGTGAGCCGTAGGGCAAAGCCGCCGGCAACCATGCCGGTGAGCAGATCGGTGAGCCAGTGGAAGTGCAGGTAGATGGAGACGACCGTCTGCAACGCGGCGAGCGCGACCACACAGTAACCCAGGTTACGGATGATGTGGGGCCGCGCGGCGGCATAGCGGTAGATCAGGAACAGCACGAGCCCGTAGATGAGGATCGCGTTCGCGCCGTGCCCCGAGGGGAAGGAGATGCCGGAGCCGTGGGAAAGGAACGACGGATCGCCGGTGCGGGGGTGACTGCGCGCCAGGACCAGCTTCATCGTCGCTACCAGGCCGATCATGCCGGTCACGCCGCAAATACCTAGAACGATCGGGCGCCAGGTGTAGTGCCAGTAGGCGAGATGGAAAGCGACCACTCCCAGCACGGGCAGCGCCACGAAACGGGAGGCGACCGTATCGGGCCAGAGGATCAGGAAGGTCCGCAGCTCGTCCTCGAAGGGACGCGGCAACGTGTTGGCGAACTCGTCGATGGGCTGCAACGGCCCAGCGGAGAGCATCGTCATGGCGGCCAGCGCGGCAGCCAGTAGGATCGCCACCCGATCTGAGGCCATCCCCCATGCGATCTCTCGCATGCTCGGCCAGGTGACCGGCGGGGCCGACGACGACCGCCGGTAGGGGGCCAGCTCAAGGCGCAGCGCGGCCTCGTACACGACGGCGTGTAGCCATTCCTGGACACGATCCGCTAGTGCGTACAGCTTATGGGTCGAACGGAAGGGGGCCCCGGCTCTCTCGGGCAGCTCGGGCCTGATCCGCATTGTGTGCATCATGTGCTCAGTGCTGTCTCACGTGGTGTGGGTTGGCCTTGGGCACGTTCGTGCGTGACGGGGGACGGGCTCGCCGCTGATTGTGCTGTGGTCCAAGTCATCGGTCAGGTCGGGAGTGGACGCGATTGGGCACCGCGCCCTCGGCAGCCGGAGAGTACTCAAGTGTTCGTCAAGCTGTTAGGCGACCACCGACTGTAGTGGTGGGCCGTAGAGCCACGCGCAGAGCGCGGCGCCGCCGTGATCCAGATGGTCATGGACAGGGACGCAGGTGGATCAACTGAACTGGGGCAGCCAGCCTTTCCGAACATTTCCGACACAGCAGCATAGCGCCCCCTGCTGCCAGAGCCGGGGAGGACCCGTTGGTTACGCTCGTTTTCACCTTGATCTTTTCCCATTGCTAAGGCCACGGGCACCTGAGATTCACACGGTGGATACCTCGGCGTGAGTCTTTCGTGATGCGGCTTCCGAGCGCGTGTCAGCGGGCAAGCTTCGGTATGGCACTCTGCAATGAGCTTTCTCGTCCGTTCCGTGCGCTAGAGCAGAAAGGCCGTTGATGGTGGACCTCCCAGAGAGGCCAGATGACTCGTTCCGGTTGGCCCGCAATCCACTCCGCGACCAGATCCGGCGCGTCCTGGTCGACGGCCTGCTCGCGGGCCGGTGGCAACCTGGGGAACGTATCGTCGAACGCCGTGTGGCCGCTGAGCTCAATGTCAGCCAAGCTCCGGTGCGAGAGGCCCTCCGCGAACTGGAGACGCTGCGGCTAATCGAGTCCGTGCCGAACAAGGGGGCGCGGGTACGCGCGTTCGGTGTTGCCGATATGGCCGAAATCTATCCGGTCCGCGCTGGACTGGAGTTGGTGGCGGCCGAACTGGCGGCGCCGCGGCTGGCGGAGAACCCCCGCCCCCTGGAGCGCGAGGTCGAGGCGTTACGGCAGGCCACCACCAGCGGCGATGTGGAAGAGCAGATCAAGCACAGCGTGGACTTCCACCGTGAGATCGTACGTGCCGCACACAACAGTGTGTTGCTGCACACATGGGAGTCACTGGGCGTGGAAGTCTGGACGGCGCTGTCGGTGCGCTGGCTCAACATGGAACTCCACGCCAAGGCCGCCGATCACCGCCAGATCGCCGAAGCGTTCCGCAACCGCGATCCCAACGTGGGACGGATGCTCAGCGACCACGTGCTCAACTACGTACGGGCGGCACTCCAGACGCGCGACGCCGTGGGGTGAGTCCGCATCCGGCCACCGGGACTCCGGCAGGCTCCGCCGCACTATCGGGGACATGTCCACATGTGAGCGAATATTCCACTACCTGCCCTAAAGTCTTATTGATCGATCATCGATCAGTACGTAGAGTATGCGCGACACACGTCACATCGACAGCCACGTAACCAGCGCCCGTTGAGCCCGGGCGCCAATGCCGTCACTAGGCACGACCGCCTGGTTCGGCACCGGCCCGTCCGAGCCCACCCGCCCGGCCGGGGCCGACCCGCACGTAGAAAGGCACGACCATGGCTGACACGGCCAAGTCGAAAAGCGGCGGCGCCAGGGGCAATGGCGGCCGTCGGCGGAGTCGAAAAGACACCGCGCCGACCATCGCCAGCGAGCAGCCCGCCACACTGCTGGACTACTACCGGCGCATGCTGCTCATACGCCGATTCGAGGAACGAACGGCCCAGGCCTACACCCAGGCGCGTATCGGCGGTTACTGTCACCTGAACCTGGGTGAAGAAGCCACGATCGTCGGTCTGATGACCGCGCTGCACGAGCGCGACTACCTGTTCACCAACTACCGCGAGCACGGCTACGCCGTGGCCAAGGGCATCAGCGCGCGCGGCGTCATGGCCGAGCTGTACGGGCGCAGCACGGGCGTCTCCAAAGGCTGGGGCGGCTCGATGCACATGTTCGACACCGAGGTGCGGCTGCTCGGCGGCTACGGCATCGTCGGTGGGCAGCTTCCACTGGCCACCGGCGCGGCACTGGCCGTCTCGTACCGCGGCGGCGACGAGGTCGTCATGTGCCAGATGGGAGACGGCACCACTAACATCGGCGCGTTCCACGAGTCCCTCAACATCGCGAGCCTGTGGGATCTCCCCATCGTATTCGTGGTCATCAACAATTACACGGGTATGGGCACCACAGTCGAACGCGCGTCGGCGGAACCGGAGCTGTACAAGCGCGGCTCGGCCTACCGCGTCGAAGGGGTGCGCGCCGACGGCCGGGACGTCCTCGCGGTCCGCGACGCCGCCACCGACCTGACCGAGCGCGCCCGCTCCGAGCAGCGTCCCTTCCTGCTGGAGACCATGAGCTACCGCATGAAGGGCCATTCGGTGGTCGACCCCGCCAAGTACCGCACCAAGGAAGAGGCGGAGGAAGCCCGTTCCAACGACCCGGTGGCCAAGTTCGAAAGCGAACTGGAAGCGGCCGGCGTGCTCACCGAGGACGCCAAGAAGGAGATCCAGGACTCCGTGCGCGCCGAGGTCAACGACGCCGCCGAGTTTGCGGAGAACAGTCCCCACCCCGACGTGTCGACCCTGTTCGACTACACCTACGCCACCCCCGTGGCGAACGAGTCGCGCCGCATGCCCGCCGACCCGGTGTTCGCCGAGTAGTTAAGGAGCGGGTCCATGTCTGTCATCACCTACCGTCAGGCGCTGCGCGACACGCTGCGCGCCGAGATGCACCGCGACGAGAACGTCTTCGCCATGGGCGAGGAGATCGGTGTTTTCGAAGGCTCCTACAAGATCACCGAAGGGCTGTTGAAGGAATTCGGCGAGCGCCGGGTCCGCGACACGCCCATCGCCGAGGAGGGCTTCGTCGGAGCCGCGATCGGGGCGTCCATGTTGGGCCTGCGCCCCGTCGTCGAGGTCATGACGATCAACTTCTCGCTGCTGGCGCTGGACCAGATCGTCAACCACGCCGCCAAGATCTACGGCATGTTCGGCGGTCAGAACAGCGTCCCCATGGTCATCCGCACCCCGGGCGGCGGCGGCCAGCAGCTCGGCGCCACGCACTCACAAAACATCGAGCTGTACTACTCCTTCGTCCCCGGGCTGAAGGTGATCGCGCCCAGTACCCCCGCCGACGCCGCCGCCATGTTGCGCGCGGCCATCCGCGACAACGACCCGGTGCTGCTGCTGGAGAACCTGGGGCTGTACAACAGCAAGGGCGAGGTGCCCGATGACGACGACAGCGTGGCCGAGATCGGCCGTGCGGCCGTCACCCGCGAAGGCAACGACATCACGATCATCGGCTACTCCCGCATGGCCATGATCGCCTCCCAAGTCGCGGAGAACCTGGCCGACGAGGGAATCAATGCCGAGGTCATCGACTTGCGCAGCCTGCGCCCGCTCGACCGTGAGACGATCGTGGAGTCGGTTAGCAAGACCGGCAGCGCAGTGGTCGCCGAGGACGACTGGCTGACGTACGGCATCGGCGCCGAGATCGCCGCCACCATTCAGGAGGGCGCGTTCGATTGGCTGGACGCGCCAGTGCGCCGGGTCGCCATGGCCGAGGTTCCGCTGCCCTACGCCAAACCGCTGGAGACGGCAGCTCTGCCATCGGCCGAGTCGCTGACCACAGCCGTCCACGAGACCCTGCGCGCCGTCGGCCGGCGGGTCGGTTGATGAGGGGAATGCTCAACCATGACTGAGATCTACATGCCGCGCCTCTCCGACACCATGGAGGAAGGCGTCATCAGCTCCTGGGCCAAACAGGTCGGTGACAAGGTATCCCCTGGCGATGTCCTCATGGAGATCGAGACCGACAAGGCCGTGATGGAATATGAGGCCTACGACGAGGGCTACCTCATCGAGCAATCCGTCAGCGAGGGCGACACGGTGCCGATCGGTGCCGTGATCGGCGTGCTGGGCGACAGTCCCGACGCCACCCCGCCCAAGCGCGACACGGAGGCCGCGGCCCCGGCGCAAGAAGGCGCTGCCGCGCAGGAGGCCCAACCCCAGCAGGGCGCACCGACGCAGCCGGCCGAGTCGGCGGCCGAGACCGCCGCACCGAGCGCGCCCGCCGGCGACGGCGCCCCGCGCCCGCGTACCTCCCCGCTGGCACGGCGGTTGGCCAAGGAGTACGGGCTCGACATCGAGCAGATCCCGGGCTCGGGCCCCAAGGGGCGGGTCGTGCGCGCCGACATCGAGGAAGCCGCCAAACAGCGCGAGGAGCAGCCCGCTGTGGCGCCGGCTCCGGCAGCCGCTGCCCCCGCGGCGCCTGCGGCCCAGCAGCCGGTCGAGGACGGCCGCGACTCCGAAGAGGTGCCGGTCTCCAACATCCGCCGGGTCACCGCTCGGCGGCTCTCGGAGGTCAAGCAGGGAGTCCCGCACTTCTACCTGCGCCGCACGATCGACGCCGAGGCACTGCGGGAGTTCCGCTCCCAGATCAACGCGCAGTTGGAGGGCACCGGCAGCAAGGTCAGCTTCAACGATCTGATCGTCAAGGCCGCGGCGACGGTGCTACGGCGCCACCCCCAGGTCAACTCCTCGTGGGTCAACGACACGATGCTGCACCACAACCGGATCAACATCGGTGTGGCGGTGGCGGTCGACGCCGGGCTGGTCGTGCCCGTTGTGCACGACGCCGACAAGCTGCCGGTCTCAGAGATCGCCGAACGCAGCCGCGAGCTTGCGGGCAAGGCCCGCGACGGCAAGCTCAAGCCGCAGGAGATGAGCGGCGGCACGTTCAGCGTCAGCAACATGGGCATGCTGGGCGTCGATAGCTTCGCCGCCGTCATCAACCCGCCAGAGGCCGCCATTTTGGCGGTGGGGGCGATGCGCCAGGAGCCGGTGGTGCGCGACGGCGAGATCGTCGCCCGCCACACCATCGCCTTGGAGCTGTCGGTGGACCACCGCGCTGTGGACGGCGCGGTCGGTGCGGCGTTCCTCAAGGAGCTCGCCGAGGTCCTTGAGCAGCCGATGCGCATCGTGGTGTAGCACCACTGCCGTTCGCAGTCGACAATGCCCGCCCCGGTGAGATCTCACCGGGGCGGGCCTTTCTCACTGCGCCTGTGCCCTCCCGTGGTCGGCGGGCTCCCACAGGGCTGCGGAAGGGGGGATCGGAGAGCCTGCCTGGGGGAGGGCCGCCGCCGGTGGGCCGGCCAACCTGGGGGATGACGATCGGCCGGACGACCAGCGGCGGCGGTCGGGGACAACGTATGGGTGGGGCCGGTGGGTAAGAGCCGGGCTCTAGGTCTTAGGACCCGGCGTTAGGAGACGGTGCAGCTCTCACCGTTGAGGCTGAAGGAGCTGGGCTCGTCATTGGTCCCGTTGTGGGAGGCGTTGAAGCCGACGCTGACCGACTGGCCGGCGGCAAGGTTGCCGTTCCAGGGGGCGTTGGTCACCGTGACGGTGGAACCGGACTGGCTCCAGTCGCCCGACCAGCCGTTGGTGAGCTGCTGACCGTTGGGGAAGTCGAACTGCAACTCCCAGCCGCTGACCGAGCTACCGGGCGTGATCTCGATGTTGCCGGTGAAGCCGTTGTTCCACTCGTTGGCGGCGTTGTAGGAGACCTCGCAGTCACCGGTGGGCGGCGGGGTGGAGCCGTCCTCAGTGGTTACGGTGACACCGGGGGACAACGAGGAGGTGTTGCCCGCGGCGTCGCTGGCCTGCACCTGGAAGGTGTACTGGGTGTTGGGGTTCAGGCCGGTGACGGTGGTGGAGGTCGAGGAGGTGGTGGCCACCTGGGAGCCGCCGCTGTAGACGGCGTACTCGGTCACGCCGACGTTGTCGCTGGAGGGCGACCAGGACAGGTCCACGCTGTTGGCGCCGACGTTGCTGGCCGAAGGCTGACCCGGCGTGGTGGGCGCCTGGGTGTCGTCGGGGTTGGTGCCGCTGTCGAGGACATCGTGGACCGCGTCGTAGGCGGGCTTGGGGTTGTAGTTGTTGTCGAACAGCAGCGGCGCGCCTTGGCCGTCGAAGGTGTCGGGCACCCAGGAGTACTGGTCGGTGATGCCCCAGACGGTGACGCCGACGCAGCCCGAGACCGCCAGGCAGTTGTTGAAGACCTCGCGGTAGTCCTGGGCCTGCTGCTGCAACTCGCTGTCGCTGGCCGGCATGTCGATGCGCACGTCCAGCTCGGTGATCGCCACTTCCAGGCCCAGGTCGACGAAGCGCTGGATGTTCTGCTGCATGTCGCCGGGGACCTGGCCGTTGATCAGGTGGGCCTGTAGGCCGATGCCGTCGAGCGGCACGCCCTGGGCCAGCAGGTCCTGGGCCAGGTTGTAGTAGGCGTCGCTCTTGGCGTTGATGCCGTCGATGCTGTAGTCGTTCAGGTACAGCTTGGCGTCGGGGTCGGCCTCGTTGGCCGCGCGCAGCGCCTGGGCGACGAAGTCCTCACCGATGGTCTGGTAGAAGACCGACTGGCGCCAGGAGCCGTCGCCGAGGAAGATCTCGTTGGCCACGTCCCAGTACTTGACGTCATTGGAGTAGCGGCCGGCCACGGCGTCGATGTGGTTCTCCATGACGTTGGTCAGCTCACTGGAGCTGAAGTTGCCGTTGGAGACCCAGGACGGGAGCTGGCTGTGCCACACGAGCGTGTGGCCGCGGATCGCGTGGCCGTTGTTGCGGGCGAAGTCGATGTACTGGTCGGCGCCACTCCAGTCGAAGTTGCCCTGTGAGGGCTGCACCGACTCCCACTTCATGGTGTTCTCTGCCGTGGAGGCGTTGAACTCGGTGGCGGCCAGGTTGGCGAACTGGCTGTCGTTGTTGAGATGGTCGACGGCGAGCGCGGCGCCGATCTCGAAGCCTTGGCTGCTGGCGTGGTCGGCCAACGGGTCCGCGTGGGCGGTCGAGGGGATCATGAGCGTGGCCGCACCGGTCGCCGTGGCGATCAGCGCGCTAAGCCAGCGCCGCGTCCCCGCGGGCTTGGCTCGATGGTCACGGTTACGTGCCATGTGAGTTTCTCCTTTCTGGCCTGCGAAGCCTCCCGTCCCCCGGCGCTTTTGTCGCACCAGAACACGGGATGGGAGCGCTCCCGAACAGGTGGTGATGAACGTAACACCCTCCCAGTCCAGGACAGAAGAGAGCCCCGCCGGCGATCTGCACCCGCGTGAGGACATGAAACCTCATACCAGGAATTTCCTCGTTTGGAAAGTCGCTTTCCGCAAGTTTCGGGGAGGTAACGTCCAATAAGAGCTGACCTTAACCGGGTGGTTCTTTTGTCCATTAGTGGGGTCAGCCCCCGCTCACCTGGGAGGCCGAAGAACCGTTTTGTCAGTGGTTCGCGAGAACAGCGGAAACGGAAGTGGCCCCTTTTCCCGGTAGGCCACTGTGGGCCGGGGAGGGAGCGGGCGGCGCGGGAAGGGGCGAGCGGGGGACCGGAGATAGGTGTCTCAGCGCCGACCACCCCGCCGACCGATGGACGGTGACGATCCATGCGAGACGGCTAGCAGGGGAGCGACCGGCTGCTCGCCGCACCCCGAACTGTGGGACCGGAAATGACGGGGAAGGGGAGGGC
The DNA here is from genome assembly GCF_039539445.1 of Salinactinospora qingdaonensis. NCBI lineage: Bacteria > Bacillati > Actinomycetota > Actinomycetes > Streptosporangiales > Nocardiopsidaceae > Salinactinospora > Salinactinospora qingdaonensis. Next base: position 276,970 of record NZ_BAABDD010000004.1, on the reverse strand, counting down.
CTTCCTACTGCCGTCTCGGTCATCTCGCCCGAGACGGGGTGGCCGGAAACGGCCAAAAGCCCACTACAGGAAGCAGGGAGAGCCACCACAACCGACCTAAGAACGAAACCGGTTTACCTAGATGTTTTCAAAGGCTTTCGCAACCTTGACTAGGATGTGCTCTCCGGTTAGTTTCAACGCTGTTGGTGGCCTTAATATTCGGTAGACCAACCACGGACTACGTCGGGGTTTCGCATGCCCCGCCGTAGGAGGGGCATGTCGATCAAGCACTAAAATACCTGGCCAGCTTGACACTCCTCTATGCACGACGAGACACAGAGCTCCCATAAGGACAGTACGAACCTCCCCAGCCCCAACACCCCCAGCCGCCGACCACAAGCCAACCCTCTCTCTAAAATCGGAAGAAAAAATGAATATCGATAGACGATCACTCCTCAGACGAAAGAGAAATAAACATGAAAAAGTAAACCGGTATACCAACAAGTAGAAATATAATCGAAATCGTCGAAGACGGTCGTCGTCGAGCCGTCCAAGGAACAGTGATATGAGTTCCACTGCCATTAGCCGTAGGAATTTCAGTGAGGTGTTCGCTGAAAAAATTCCACCCCGCTGCTCTGTACCTCCGCCCGCAGTGTTGCACCGCCACAGCCAGCGGTTGCGGGCCACCACCGCCATCGCCGGGGCCGCTGTGCTCCCGTCCGAGGACGCGTCATGAGCGCCGTACTCGACTATCCGCCGGCCAACCTCGCCGCCACGCTGGACGCCCGACTGGGCGACCCGGCCGACCGCACGGGAAGCTTCTCGCGGGCGCACTGCGCCGAGCTGGACCGCAGCGAGGAGTTCCCACACGCGATCTGCCGCCACCTCGACGCCCTTGAACTTCCCTCGTACTACATTCCCAGCTCTCTCGGTGGCCGGCTGAACGACTACGAGGACCTGCTGTACATATGGCGGACTCTGGCGCGTCGGGACCTCACGGTCGCGGTGGTCCACGCCAAGACCTACCTGGGCGCGGTGTCGGTGTGGCTCGCCGGTGACCGAGACCAAGCGCGCCGACTGGGCTCGGAGATCATGGCCGGACGCCGAGTGAGCTGGGCGCTCACCGAACCCGATCACGGCTCTGACCTGTTTGCCAGCAAGGTCATGGCCTCGCCCGACGGATCGGGTTACCGCATATCGGGAAAGAAATGGCTGATCACCAACGCCTCCCAAGGGTCGTACCTGTGCGTGTTGACCCGCACCGATGGGACGGACAATGAGCACGGCCACAGCCTGTTCCTCGTGGACAGGTCGAGCCTGCCGGCGGACAGCTACCGGCTGCTGCCCAAAGTGCGCACCCACGGCATCCGCGGCGCCGACGTCAGCGGTATCGCGTTCGAGTCCGCCCCGGTCGGCCGCGACGCTCTCGTGGGGCCGCCCGGCTCGGGCGCCGAGACCGTACTCCGAGGTTTCCAGCTCACGCGGACGATGTGCACCGCGCTGTCCCTGGGAGCCGGAGATCAGGCCTTGCAGCTAGCCACCCGGTTCGCCACCGAGCGCCTTAAGCGAGACCGGTCACTGATCGAACGCCCCCATGTACGTGACACGCTGGCGCGCACGGCAGCACTCCTCCTGACCGCTGAGGCCACCGCGATCGTCGCCAGTCGCTGCGTGCACGCGCTCACCGGCGAGATGAGCGTCGTCTCGGCCGTGGTCAAAGCACTGATCCCGAGCCTGGTCGAGGAGATGCTCGCAGAGCTCGCCGAACTGCTCGGCACTCAGTCGTTCCTCGCCGAGAGCTACGCGGAGGGGGCCTTCCAGAAGGTCCAGCGCGACCACCGGGTGGTCACCATCTTCGACGGCAGCGCCGTGGTGAACCGCAACGCTGTGATCAACCAGTTTCCCCGCCTGACGCGGGGCTATACCGAAGGGATCGTCGACTCCGCCGGACTGAGCCAGGCGAGCCACGTGACCACCCCGCCCCCACCCCTGGACACCGAGAAGCTCCAGGTGCTGTCCACGGATGGGTGCAGCGTCGTACAGAGCCTGCCCACCGTGGTTGAGCAGGTCACCCAAGCCGTCTCCCGAGGGCTCGCCCCCCGTGACCTCGCCCGCGCCGCGCGAGCGGTGCTCACCGCGACAAAAGCCGTCCATGAACGGATGCGGGAGACCCGTCCCGCTGTGCGGCCCATGGCCGCCGACTACGAGGTGGCTGCCGACTACGAACTGTGCTTCGCCGCCGCGGCCTGCCTGCACCTGTGGGTGGCCAACGCCGCGGACCACCCTGCCGCCCCGCAGCCGGCCGCGGAACTGTGGGATGACGCGCTATGGCTACAGGTGGTCCTGCGCGAACTCCTGAGCCGGCTCGGCCACGCCGACGAGGGATCGGCATGGCGCATCGCCAGCGGGTCACCGGCCACAGAACCGGCCGACTCCCTGGAGCGTTTCGTTGACCTGCTGGCAACGACCGGCGGCGCCGTGACGCTGTTTCCCGGCCGCACCACCGGAACGCGCGCTCCCCTGCTGTGGAAGGAGACCACCCATGCGCGCTGACTCGGGACCGCTCATCCGCCAACCGTGGGAAACCCTGCGCATGCCCGAACCCGTTGCTCCCGGGCCCGGCGTCACCGAACTCGACCGCGCCCTGGGAGACCCGTGGGACAAGGACAACCCCGCGGGCTTCGTCGAGTTCCTCGCCGCCGACGAGCGCGCAGAGATGTCGGCGGCCGGGGAAGCCATCCTCGACCGTTACGGCTTCAACGCCGAGTTCGTTCCGGTCGCGCTGGGCGGCCGGTTCGCGCGTATGGACCGGCTCATCGAAGTACTGCGCACCGTATGGCGGCGCGACCCGTGCCTGGGGCTGGGACACGGGCTCAGCTCCTTCATCGCCGCGGTCAGCGCGTGGACCGCCGGTGACTCCAGCCAGCGCAGCGCGGTCGCCAACCTGCTGCTGGCCAACCGGCGGGTTGCGCCGGTGTACCACGAGTTCGGACACGACAACGATCTGTCGAGCGTGAACTTCTCCGCCACATCCAACGGTGCCGGCTGGCTGCTCAACGGCCGTAAGGACCTGGTGACGGACGTGCGGCGTGCCGACGCCATGGTGATCTTCGCTCGAACGCGCCCCGGTCTCGGCAGCCGCAACCACGGACAGTTCTTTGTGCCCAAACCCACCGCCGCGCAGGGGCGGGTGCGCTATCTGCCGCGTTCGCCCAGCTCTGGCATGCGGGGGGTCCGGCTTGACGGCGCCGAGTTCACCAACTACCGCATCCCCGGGGAGAGCCTGATCGGCGAGCCCGGTCAGGGAGTCGAGACCGCGCTGCGCTCGTTCCAGATCACCCGCAGCGCCCTACCGGGGGCGTCGGTGGGCATCCTCGACACCGGGCTGCGCACCGCGCTGTCCTATGTGCGAGAGCGCCGGCGCTACGGCGGCGCGGCGACCGACCTGCCCTATGTGCGGGCGGTCATCGGCCGAGCGTTCACCGACCTGCTCGTGGTCGATGCGTTCAGTTCGGTGGCAGCCCGCGCGCTTCACCTGCTGCCTGGGGAGACCGGGGTGCTCGCCTCGGCGGTGAAATACCTGGCGCCGCGGGTGCTCATGGACGCTATGGCCGAACTGAGTACGGTACTGGGCGCCCACTCCCATCTGCGCGAGGGGCGGTATGCAATCTTCGAGAAACTCGCCCGGGACCTGGCACCGGCCGAGTTCGGCCACGCCTCACGGGATGCCTGCCGGGCCACGATCCTGCCCCAACTGCCCCGGCTGGCACGGCGGGCGTGGTTCAACGGGACGGCACTGCCGGAACTGTTCTGGGTGGGCGGTGACCTGGCACCGCTGCGGTTCTCGGGCCTGGTGACCGGGGCACCCGGCAGCGACAGCCTGTGCGCGGCCCTGGTGGACATCAGCGAACACTACGCCGGAGCCAGCCCCTTGGGTCGGCTGGCCGACCGGTTCCGCGACGAACTGGTGCTGTTGCGTGCCCAATGCGTCGAACTGGCGCCCAAAGACCTCAGCTTGGACGCCTCGCCCGCGGCTCACGCGGTGGTCGAACGCTACACCCTGGTGTTGGCCGCCGCCTGCTGCCTGGGGATCTGGTGGCACGGCAGCGGTCACGGAGTGCCGTTTGCCTGTGACGAGACGTGGGTGACGGCGGCGCTGGACCGGCTGAACCGGCGCCTGGGCGGCAAAGTGACTACGCGCGAGGAGACCAGAGGGCTGGAGGAGTCGATGTTCCGTTCGGCTGTGCGGCGTCACGACGATGGCCGGCTGTTCGACCTGACCGGGCGGGAGGTGCCGGGGTGAGCGCAGCGCCGCCGACACCTACGGGCGGGTGCCCGGGCCGCGTCCGTCGAGAAAGGGCGGAAGTTGACGAGTGGACCCCAGGCGAGTATGGCGCCGAGCACCCCCTTACTGGAGCAGGTGCGGGGGTGGCTGGTCAGGCGCGTCGCCTACTACGCCCAGTGCGGCGCCGCCGAGATCGACGTGGAGGTGCCGCTGGCCGAGTACGGCCTGGAGTCGGTGTACACGTTCTCGCTATGCGGCGACATCGCCGACCATTTCGAACTTGCGATCGACCCCACCCTGATCTGGGATCTCACCACGGTGGCGACCCTGGCGCACTACCTCGCCGCTGTCCTGGTCCAGCGTCGAGAACTGGGCGACACCCTCGGCGGGAAGGGACTATTCCGTTAGCGCCAGGAGGGCGTCGACGACCTCCTCCAGACCGGAGCCGGTGACGTCGGCAGCGGCGAAGGCCGCGGAGAACTCGCCCTCAAGGTGACGGGACCAGCCCGTCACCCATCCGGCGCGGTGGGCTCCGTGGATATCCCAGCCGTGGGCGGCCACCAGCGCCATGCGGTCGGAGGCCACACCGCAGGTGGTGGCGGCGTGGTGGTAGACGTCGGGCGCTGGTTTCCAACGGCCGACCTCCTCGACCGAGACCACGCGCTCCACGTGCTCCCGGAGACCGCCTCGCCGTAGCAGCGTGTCCGTGGTGGTGGCGGTGCCGTTGGTGATGGTGATGGCGCGGCCCGCGGCACTGGCCCGCCGCAGCGCCGGCTCGGCGTCGGGCCGTGGGTCCAGTGTCGCGATCGCCGCCACTAGTTCGACCGCGGTCGCGTGTGGCACTTGGTGTCCGCTGATCTCCCGTAGCACGTCGGTGGCGAGGTCGGGGAAGGAGCGGTAGCCGCCCGCCGCGGCCAGGGCGAACCCGTCGCGCAGCATCCGGTCGAACCAGTGGCGCACCGTCGCTTCCGGCAGTCCCGCCTCCCGGAAGCGGGGGCGCAGCGGCTCCAGCGGAAACAGGGTCTCGACTACGTCGAAGGCGATGACGAGCGGACGCTGCGCGGTGGTCATGGGACCTCCGATCCCGGTTGGCGGCTGCCTATGGCGCGATCGTACTCCCGCCCGCCAGTGGAACGTGTGGGGCGAGCAGCGCCGGCCACGTCGGATGCGTCCCCAAGACGACGGCGCGGGACCACGACACGGACGGCGCGACGGGAACCAGGGAGAGTCGAGTGGGACTTTCCGGCCCGCGCTGTGCTGCTCCCGGCCGCCGCTGCGGCCCGGCCGGCACAGCAACCGCCGATCCGCTCCGTTGGAGCACGCCGAGGCGGGCGGTGGTGGCCAGAGGCGCCACCGGCGCCGCCCCACGCTCCACGGCGCGCCCCGCGCCCCGCGCGCCGCCGCTGCGGCTCGATCCCCCTGCCTGGGCGCCGCCTATCCCGGCGCCCAGGCGGGGGTGGGATGGCGTGGGTGGGGATGTGCCGATCGCTCCCACAGGGCCGGCCGAAATACCGGGTGCGGGCGCGTGGTGGGGGCCGCTGCGTCGCGGAGCCCCCACCGCCTCGTCGGAAACAGGGTGGTCAGGAGACGCGGTCGGCAGGGCCGGACTTGAGGGTCTCCACCAGGTGGCCCAGTTGGTCCTCCGGGAGGTTGCGCGCGAGATCGGCTTCGCTGATGATGCCGACCAGCCGGTGTTCCTGGATGACCGGAATCCGCTTGACGCGGTGCTGTGTCATCTGCTGCAACACGTCCTGGATGTCGGCTTCGGCGTCGACGTAGAACGGTTTGCCGGCAGCCAGCTCACCGGCTTGGCACTGCGCAGGGTCCTTCCCCTCGGCGAGGCACTTCACGACGATGTCGCGGTCGGTCAGGATTCCGTGCAGCCGGTTGTCGTCGCCACATATGGGCAGCGCACCAACGCCAAGATCCCGCATCATGCGCGAGGCTTCGGTGATGGCTGCGTGCTCTTCGACGCACTCGGCGCCCTGGTGCATGATCTGGGCTGCGGTCGTCATGAGAGGTCTCCCTTCAGCGTCTTTCGTGGCGTCCCTCCATGCTGGGTTTTTCCAGCGAAAGAGCGCTTATGAGGGGCTTTACCAGCACTATTCCAATTCATAGCGCGCGGGTGTACCGCATTTTCCGTGGCGCGCGCCGCGAGCCGGGAACCGCCGGGCCGCGCATGTCACCGCAGCATCGACTTTCCAAAGTTTCCCAGAAAACCGGGAAACCCGGGGTTTCGTCATGAACCGCCGCCGCTGCCCCGCCCACTCCCCGGGGGTGCGGCGGGGGTGGCTTTGGCCTGAGGAGAGCATGCGGGGTTTCCCATCGCTCGTGCCTCGATCGCTTCGCGATCTCGGCAGCCTGGCGTGGACTGTGGACACGGTAGACGAGCACCACAACAGACAGACTGAGACCGGGAAGTGCCGCGGCTCAACACCTTCCGGGGTGCCCTCTGGCACTACCTCCGCAGAGACCGCCGCCCACCGCCGTATCCCCCGCAACAGCGATACCCCGTGCGACAGCGACGTTCGGGAGGGAAGCGCCACTCCAGGGGAGAGCGAGATCCCGGCGAGGCTCGGGGGAAGGCGACACCACGCCGAAGCGACGCCGCCTCACCCCCTGGAGGCATTACATGCGATCCGTCCGAAACGAAACGACGCCACCTCACCCCGGGGCCGCCCGCCCCAACCACAGCGCCCCCTTAAAGCTGCCGAGATCGCGAAGCGATCGAGGCACGAGCGAACAGCACCCTCCCCGCCCCCGGCAAGCAACAGACCCCCGCCCACACCCCGTCTAAGAGCCACTCGCCACAACCACCGAGACCACACAACGACCAAAACACGAGCCAACACCACCCACCCCGCTTGCCCCCAGAGAAACATCCCTGGCCATGGCAGCTCATCGCGGGAGCGACCGTAGAACCCGCAGGTGAGGAGCCGGCCACGGCCGCCGAGTCCGCCGAGCGCCGCTTGCCGCCGGAAGCCACGGGCGCCGCGATGTTACCTGGTCTTGGCCTTTCCCCGGTGAATCCACTGATGGTGCCTCGGGAGGGCGGGCATAGGGTGAAGCTATGAGCCCACGGATCGCGACGGCCGAAAAGGTGACCAGTGACGAGCTTCTGGAGTTCATCCGTCCCCGCCATCGGGCCATACTGATCACCGCCCGCGCTGACAACAGTCCACAGGCCTCACCAGTGACGTGCGGCGTCGACCGGATCGGCCGCATCGTGGTGTCGACTTACCCGGAACGGGCCAAGACCCGCAACGCGCGGCGCAACCCCAACGTGAGTATCCTCGTGCTCTCCGACGAGTTCGACGGCCCGTGGGTGCAGGTCGACGGCAGCGCGGAGGTTCTCGACATCCCCGAGGCGATCGAGCCGCTAGTGGAGTACTACCGCGCCATCTCCGGGGAGCACCCCGACTGGGACGAGTACCGCGCCGCTATGCGCCACCAGGGCAAGTCACTGCTGCGGATCGCTCCCCGCACCTGGGGACCGGTGGCCACGGGCGGATTCCCACCCCGGCTGGCCTGACGGCACCGAACGGATCGTCCCGCCGGCAGGGATCGCCGGTTGGCCGGCGGCCTACGATGACCTATGCCGGCCCCGCGACGACCGAGGAGTGCCCATGGCCCTGGCGATCACCGAGGAGCAGCGTGCGCTCGCCGGTGTGGCGCGGGAGTTCCTTCGCGCTCGGGGCGGCCTCGCCCCGGCTCGCGATTCGCTCGACACCGCGACCGAGGAGCTGCCCGACCTGTGGGACGAGTTGGCGGACCTGGGCTGGCTCGGCCTCGCGGTCCCCGAAGAGTACGGGGGACAGGGCGGTGGTCTGCCCGAACTGGCCATCCTGGCCGAGGAGATGGGACGCTGCCTCACCCCGGGACCGTTCCTGCCCACCGTGCTGGCCGCCAGTGTGCTCGCCGAGGCGGGATCGTCGCAGCAATGCGGAGAGCTGCTTCCCGGGCTGGCGGCGGGCACCACGCTCGGCGCCGTCGCGGTGAACACACTCCACGCCCCCGGCGTTGCGGCGCTCACTTGGGAAACGGCGGGCGTGCTCGACGGAACGGTGGACGTGCTCGACGGAACGGTGGACGTGCTGGGCGCCGGGCAGGCGCGGGTGCTGCTGCTCCCGGTGGGCCAAGACCTGGCGATCGTGCCCGCCGACGCCGCCGGCCTCCACCGGGAAACACCGCCGGGGCTCGACCCCACCCGGCGGCTGACGCGCGTCACGTGCGCGGGGGTCGCGGTCGACCCGAGCGCCGTCATCGCCGATGGCAGACCGGTGGCCGCCCGCCTGCTGCGGACGCTGGCCGCCGCCGAGGCCGCCGGCAGCGCCCACGCCTGCGCCGAGATGGCGGCCGGCTACGCCGGGGAGCGGGTCCAGTTCGGCCGTCCCATCGGCACCTTCCAGGCGGTCAAGCACCGCTGCGCCGACATGCTCGTGGCGGCCTGGCGAGCCACCGCGGCAGCGTGGGACGCGGCCAGGCCCTCCGCCGACGATCCGACCGCAGGGCTGGCCGCCGCGATCGCGGCGGAGACGGCATTGCCGGCCGCCATCGCCAACGCCGAGGGCAACATTCAGGTCCACGGCGGGATCGGCTGCTCCTGGGAACACGACGCGCACCTGTACGCGCGCCGCTGCCGCGCCCTCGCCGCCGTCGTGGCCGCGGGGGGAGCCACGGCAGGGGAGATCGCGGCGGCGACCCGCACGGGGCTGCGGCGGCGGGTGCGCGTCGACCTCCCGGCCCGCGCCGAGCGTCACCGCCCCGAGGCCGCCGAGGCGGCGCGGCGGGTGCGCGAGCTGGCGCCGGAGCGACAGCGCGAGGAGCTGGCACGCTCCGGCTTCCTGGTGCCGCACTGGCCGCGACCGTGGGGACTGGCGGCCGACCCGGCCCAACAGCTCGTCATCGAAGAGGAGTTCGCCGGCGTGGCGACGCCCACGCTCGGAGTCACCGGATGGGTGGTCCGCACCATCGTCGAGCACGGCACCCGCGAACAGTGCGAGCGTTGGGTCATGCCTGCCTTGGAGGGGAGGCTGACCTGGTGCCAACTGTTCAGCGAGCCCGAAGCGGGCTCGGATGCGGCGGCCGTGACGACACGGGCCCACCGCGCGGCGGGCGGCTGGCTGGTGACGGGACAGAAGGTGTGGACGACCGGGGCCGCCGAGAGCGATATGGGGTTGGCCACGGTGCGCACCGGGACCGGGCAGCGCAAGCACGCCGGCCTCACGGTCATGGCGATCGACCTGCGAGCCGAGAACGTCACGGTACGGCCGCTGCGCGAGCTGACCGGCGAAGCGCGGTTCGCGGAAGTGTCGCTGGAGGGGGTCTTCGTTTCCGACGCTGACGTCATCGGGGAGGTCGGCGAGGGCTGGAGCGTGGCACGGGCCACCCTGGGAAACGAGAGGGTGGCGGTGGGAGGCGGCGGCGTATCCGACGTCTCCGCGTTTTCCCTGCTCGACATCGCCGATCAGGTAGCTCCCGGGGGCGCCACCGGTTGGGAGGAGGAGATCGGCTCGCTGATCGCCGCCGAGCAGACGGCCCGGCTGGTCAACGCCCACCGAGCCGCCGTGGCCCTCGAAGGCGCCGGCGCCGGGGCCGGAGGCGCCGTGACCAAGCTGATCGAAGCCGAGCACGACCAGCGGGTGGCGGCCCTGGCAATGGAGATCGCCGGGACGAGGGCCGTGACCGACCAGATCCCTGGCCTGTCTCGGGCCTACCTGTTCAACCGTGCGCTGACCGTGGCGGGAGGCACCTCCGAGGTCATCCGGAACCAGATCGCCGAGCGGATGCTGGGCCTGCCCCGCGACCCGCTGCTGCGCTGAGCGCGGCGGAGTGTCGGCAGGGAGGTACAGCGCGCGGCGCGGTCGCGGCGTATGGGCGAAGGGCGCGCCGGCGGGTGCGCCCGCCGGAGTGGCGGGCCGAGTCTCGGCACGGCTTTTCACGGCGGAGGCGGCCGGTCGAAGACAGGCGCCTCCCGCCTCACCTGCGCAGCACCTCGACACGGTGCCGCCGCCCGGGAATCGGAAGAGCACGGAATTCACAACCGCGTCATCAAAAAGGAATTCCGTGTTTCGCGGACGCCTTGTCCCCATTCGACTACTGAAAGAAGCGATATCTTTTCGGTGTTGATTTCGGGTTGACATCCCATCTCGGCGCTGTGACTGTATTCCCTGGCGTACGGAACGGTGCCGCGCCTGTCTTCCGCTGTCCCCGTTGCCGTGCCCGGCGACTCCGCGCCGCTGGATCTCCATAGCCGACAGGGGGCTGAACTGTGCCGTTGGCGCTGCATTGGTTCCTGCCGTCCCACGGTGACGGCCGTCATGTCGACGCACGCAAGTCAAACACCGCCGGCCCACGCCGCGCCCCCGACCTCAACTACCTCGCCCAGGTGGCACGCGCCGCCGACGGGGCCGGCTTCGCCGGGGTGCTGACCCCGGCGGGTCTGTTCTGCGAGGACCCCTGGCTGCTGGCGTCCGCGCTCGCGCGCGAGACCCGCCGGCTGCGCTTCATGGTCGCCTTCCGCCCCGGGCTGATGTCGCCGACCCTGGCGGCGCAGATGTCGGCGACCTGTCAGCGGATCTCCGACGGGCGGCTGCTGCTCAACGTCGTCACCGGCGGCGACCCTGAGGAGCAGCGGCGCTACGGCGACTGGCTGGACCACGACCAGCGCTACGCTCGCACCGACGAGTTCCTCGCCGTCATGCGCGGGGTGTGGTCGGGCGATGCCACCACCTTCGAGGGCGAGCATCTGCGGGTTGAGCGGGCACTGCTGACCCGTCCCCCCGAACCGCCGCCGCCGATCTTCCTCGGCGGTTCCTCGACGTCGGCGAAGGAGACCGCGGCCCGCCACGCCGACGTCTACCTGGCCTGGGGAGAGCCTCCCCCACAGCTCGCCGAACACGTGGAGAAGGCCCGGCAGATGGCTGCCGAACAGGGACGCACGCTGTCCTTCGGCACCCGGTTCCACGTGATCAGCCGCGACACCAGCGAGGAGGCGTGGGGCGAGGCCGAACGGCTCATCGAGGGGATGGACCCGGAGTTGATCGCCGCGACTCAGCGACGGCTCGGGCGCAGCGACTCCGAGGGACAGCGCCGGATGGCGGCGCTGCACGGGGGCAGCACCGACGGGCTTGAGGTCTACCCCAACGTCTGGGCCGGCTACGGCTTGGTCCGGCAAGGGGCGGGGACGGCGCTCGTGGGCAGCCACGAGGAGGTCGCCGACCGGTTGGCGGAGTACTACCGGCTCGGGATCGAGCACGTGATCCTTTCCGGCCAGCCTCACCTGGAGGAGGCCCACTGGATCGGGGAGGGTGTGCTTCCCCTGCTGCGGGAGCGCGGCCTGCTGGCCGAGTGACTCCTGCCGGCCCGTCCTGGCGCCCCATCTGTGGCGAGGACGGCACCGATCAGTGTCACTAGCGACAACTCATCCTGGAGGTAGCCGGATGCTCGACGGTTGTGTGCCATGGCCCAAGGAGTTCGCGGACCGCTACCGCGACGAGGGGTACTGGCAGGGCGTAGTGCTAGGTGACCTGCTGCGCACCACCTCGCGCGAGGACAGCGAGCGGGTGGCCGTCGTGGCGGGCGAGGAGCGGCTCAGCTACGGCACGCTCGACACCCGGGCCGACCGGCTCGCGGCTGGACTGCGCGGGTTGGGCGTGGGGCACCACGATCGGGTGATCGTGCAACTGCCCAACTCCGTGGAGTTCGTCGTGGTTCTGGTCGCGCTGTTCCGGGTGGGGGCGGTGCCGGTGCTGGCGCTGCCGGCGCACCGGCGTAGTGAGATCTGCTACCTGGCCCGGCACTGTGACGCGGTGGCCTACATCGTCCCCGACATCGTGGACTCCTTCGACTACCGGGAGCTGGCCGCCGAGGTGAGCGCCGAGGCGCCGACCCTGCGCCACGTCCTCGTCGCCGGGGACCCCGGCCCCTTCAAGGCGCTGGACGCGGTCGACGACGATCCCGGCGAAGCGGCGACGCCCGACCCGGGAGACGTCGCGTTCTTCCTGCTGTCGGGCGGAACCACCGGGGCGCCCAAACTGATCCCCCGCACCCATGACGACTACGCCTTCCAGATGCGGGCCACCGCGCGCGAGATGGGGCTGGACCGGGACGGGGTGTATCTGGCCGCGCTGCCCGCCGCCCACAACGCCGCACTGGGGTGCCCAGGCGTGCTCGGGACGCTGTGGCAGCAGGGCCGCGTGGTCCTGGGGCGCACGCCCAGTCCCGACGAGGTGTTCCCGCTGATCGAGCGGGAGGGGGTCACGCTGACCACGCTCATGCCGGCCTTCGTCGCGCTGTGGGTGGAACTGGCCGACCTCTACGAGCCCGACTTCAGTGGGCTCACCATCGAGGTGGGGGGCGCCAAGCTCGACCCCGAGGTGGCCCGGCAGGTCCGCCCGGTGCTGGGGGCGACACTGTCGCACTGGTTCGGGATGGCGGAGGGGCCGCTGTGCTTCACGCGCCGCGACGCCGACCCCGAGACGGTCGCCCTCACCCAGGGCTACCCGCTGTGCGAAGCCGACGAGCTGCGGGTCGTGGACGAGGACGGCGCCGACGTCGCGCCCGGTGCGGTGGGGGAGCTGCTGTACCGCGGCCCGACGACGCTACGCGGCTACTACCGCGCCGAGGAACACAACGCGCGCACCATGACCCCGGAGGGTTTCCTGCGCACCGGAGACCTGGTGCGCATTGACGACGAGGGCCGCCTCGTGGTGGAGGGACGCAGCAAGGACGTCGTCAACCGGGGCGGGGAGAAGGTTCCCGCCGAGGAGGTGGAGGAGAACCTGCGCGGCCACCCCGGTGTGCGCGACGCCGCGGTGCTGGCGATCCCCGACCGGGCCCTGGGAGAGAAGACGTGCGCGGTCATCGTCGCGGAGGGGGAGGCGCCGGCGCTGGCCGAACTGAAGGACTTCCTCAGCGGCCGGGGGATGGCCGAGTTCAAGCTCCCCGACCGGTTGGAGACCGTGCCGGCCCTCCCCTACACCTCGATCGGCAAGATCGACAAGCGGGCCCTGCGTGCCCAGCTCGATCAGGGGCGGGAGAGTTCGCGGTAGCGGCGGGCGACCAGTACGACCGAGAGGATGCCGACACCGGCCGTCCACGCCAGCGTCACCAGCAGCGGGACGGCCACCGGCCCGCCGTGGGAGAGCCCGATGAGCGCCTGGGTGGCGCTTGAGAGCGGGTTGGCCCAGACGAGGGGCTGGAGGAACCCGGGGAAGGTCTCCAGGGGAACGAACCCCGAGGACAGGATGAAGAGCAGGGTGGCGGGCGCGCTCAGCGCAGCCTGCACCGACTCCTCACTGCGCCCGAAGGTGCCCACGAGGATTCCCACCGCCGTGCTCAGGGTCCCGAAGAGGACGACGACGCCGAAGAACCCGACCGCGGCGAGGAGACCGGCGGAGAAGCGAAACCCCGGAATGAAGGCGACCGCTGTGGTCAGCGACGCCACGGCCAGGATGCGCAGCAGGTCGCCGAAGAGCCGGCCGCCGAACAGGGACGCGGGGGAGACCGGCATCGCCCTGACCCGGGTGAGGAGACCGCTATGCAGGTCGCGGTAGACCGCCGCGGCCGTGATCGCCGATCCGAACGCGGCGGTGGACAGCACCACCAGCGGCGCGATGCGGGCGACGTAGGGCTGACCGCTGACCTCGGCGACCAGCTCGCCCAGCACCGCCAACTGGGTGAACATCAAAACGAGGGGGAAGGCGAAGGCCGCGATGACGTGCTGGGGGTTGCGGGTGAAGAACCGCAGGGAACGCCCCGCGAGCAGCATGCTCTGGACCAGGACCATTACGTCGCCCTTCGTGAGTTGCGGACGGCGAGCAGCAGGAACACCACGGCGAGGACGACGATCCAGGCCAGCGCCAGCCACACCTGCGACAGTTCCGTGCCGCTCGTAGCCAGGGCGCGGAGCGCGTCGGCCACCGCCGATATCGGTGAGTAGGCCACCACGGGCTCCAGCCAGTCGGGAAAGGCCTCGCTGGGCACGAATGCCGTCGACATCGTGACCAGCAGTACGTAGGGCAGGGTCAGCGAGGAGGTGACCACCTCGGGGTCGGTGGAGGTGTAGCCGATGGCCGCGGTGCCGATCGAGAGCACGACGGCGAAGAGCACGGCGAGGACGACGAAGCCGACAGCGGGGAGGATGCCACGTTCGAATCCGAAGCCGAAGATGGCGGCGACCACGGCGACGGTCGTCACGGCGACGAGCGCGCGCAGCGCGTCCAGCGCCAGGCGCGCGACCAGCAGAGCATAGGCGGGGATGGGCAGGGACCGCAGTCGAGCCAGCATCCCGGTACGCCGGTCCGACGCCAGGAAAAAGGCGGTGGCCAGGGCCACCAGCATGGTCGACTGCACGATCACCCCGGGGGCGAGGAACTGGGCGTAGTCGATGCCGCTGCTGCGGAGCAGCCCTTGCAGGACGGCGTAGAACCCTAGGAAGAACAGGAGCGGGTAGACGATCATGGTGAAGGTCGACCGCGGCGAGGTCAGGGCCGGACGGAAGCCGCGTTCGACGAGGATGAGGGAGGTGTGCAGCACACCCGCCTTGGACGCGCTGGCCTGCGTGGTCACCGGCCGGCTCCTTCGTTCGCGGGGATCGTGCCGGCGGTCTCCGCGGTGTCCGCCTCGGCGGTGCCGCCGGTGAGGGTCAGGAAGACCTCGTCGAGGGTGGGGCGGCGCATCGCGACGTCCTCGGGATCGAGGCCGCCGGCGTCGATACGCTGCATGATCTCGGAGAGAGCGTGGGTGTCGTCGGCGTGCAGCAGCACGGTCCGCTCGTCGGAGCCGATCTCGGCACGGAACTCGCTCATGGTCTCGACGAGGGCGGTGGCCTCAGCCGCCGTTGCGGTACGGATCTCGCAGACGCGACCCCCCACCTTGTTCTTGAGTTCGGCGGCGGTTCCCTCGGCGACGACCCGCCCGGAGTCGATGACGGCGATCCGGTCGGCTAGCCGGTCGGCCTCTTCGAGGTACTGGGTGGTGAGCAGGATGGTGGTGCCTGCCGCGCGCACGTCGCGCACTACCTGCCAAAGCTCCTGACGGCTGCGCGGGTCGAGGCCGGTGGTGGGCTCGTCCAGGATGAGGACGGGCCGCTCGACCACCAGGCTGATCGCCAGGTCGAGGCGGCGCCGCATCCCGCCCGAGTAGCCCGAGACGGGCCGGTCGGCGACCTCTTCCAGAGCGAACCGGGTGAGTAGCTCGTCGGCCTTGGCGCCGGCCGCCGCGCGCCGCATGCGCAGCAGCCGGCCGAACAGCACCAGGTTCTCGCGCCCGGTCAGCGCGTCGTCAACAGCGGCGAACTGACCGGTCAGTGCGATCGAGTCGCGCACCCGGGCGGGGTGGGTGGCCACGTCGTGGCCCGCGACGGTGGCGCGGCCCGAGTCGGGCCGCAACAGAGTGGTCAGGCAGTTGATCAGCGTGGTCTTGCCGGCACCGTTGGGGCCGAGGACGCCGAAGACCGTCCCCTGCTCCACCGTCAGGGAGACGTCGTCGAGGGCGACGGTCTTGGCGAAGGTCTTTCTGAGGTGTTCGACTTCGATCGTGTCGGTTGGCACGGCGATGCTCCCTGGATGGGTGGGGGGCGGTGGCACGCGGGCGGACGGGCGACGGTGCCGGTTCAGGCCGAGGTGATGCCGGAGAACGACATGGGCATCTCCAGGGGCCCCCTGATGCTGACGTTGGGCTTGTACTTGAGCGCCTCGGGATCGTAGGCGGGGTCGACCAGTCGCTGGGTGAGGACCTCGACGGCGATGCGGGCCTCCAGCTTCGCCAGGTCGGCGCCCATGCAGAAGTGGGGGCCCGCGGCGAAGGCGAGGTGGTTGGTGGAGGCACGGGAGATGTCGAACCGGTCGGGGTCGGGGTGGGCATCGGGGTCGCGGTTGGCCGCGGCCAGCATCAAGAACAGCCCCGTTCCTGGCTGGATCTCCAAGTCGCCCAGCTCGATCGGCTCGGTCGCGGTGCGGCCGGTCATCTGGGCGGGGGCGTCGTAGCGCAGGGTCTCCTCGACCGCCGCCGCGGCCAGCTCGGGGTTCTCGCGCACGGCCGCGAGCTGGTCGGGGTGGTTCAGCAGCGCCAGCATGGTGTTGCCGATGAGGCCGACCGGGTTCTCGTGGGCGGCGACGATCAGCAGCACGAAGGTGTCGAGCAGTTCGGTCTCGGTGAGGTGGTCGCCCCCGTCGGTGACGTTGATCAAAGCGGTGATGAGATCGTCGCGGGGGTGGGCACGCCGGTCGGCGATCATCGGGGCGAAGTACTCGTTGAACTGTAGCCGCGCCTGCTCGACCTGGTTGTTGAAGATGGGGTTGGGGATGATCTGGGGGTCGATGGCCAGGGTGAGCAGCCGGGTCCAGTCGCGGAAGATCTCGTGGTCGCCGTCGGGGACACCGAACATGTCGCAGATGGTGCGCGCGGTGATGGTGTAGGCGTAGTCGGAGACCAGATCGAAGGAGCCGGTGGTGGCGGCCTTTTCCACCAGTTCGTGGGCGGTGGCACGGATTCGGGGGGCGCAGGCGTCGACGCGCTTGGGGGTGAACGCCTTGGCGGTCAGCCCGCGCAGCCGGGTGTGCTCGGGCGGGTCGAGGGAGAAGAAGGAGGGCGAGCCTTCGCGTTTGCTGCTGACGGTGCGGTTGCGCAGGATCGTCGAACAATCGGCGTGGCGCGCCAAGAGGACGACCGCGCCGTCGACAATGGGGCACGGCGACGCTTCGCGCAGGCGCTGGAGAACGGGGTAAGGGTTCGGCCGTGAGGAAGAGTCGAAAAGCCGTTGCAGATCAGCCTGGACTTCGGTTGACATGACGGTAACTCTTACGTCCAAGCGGTGCTCCGTCAAGAGTTTAGGAGGATCTGCCCCATGTATTCGACATGTGAGGGGGTGGCACGGAAGAGGAAACTCGGATTGTTCATCAGATGTTTTCCACCAAGCAGTACGCCCGCCTTAACTATCTTCCCCGGAAAGTAAATCTTGGGTCCTCGTGATCGCCTGTGTAACGACGACCACAGTTCCGTTTAAAGAGTTGGATCGTGGGGTTTTCGCAGCAGTGACACACGCCCGGGCAAGGATTCGAGTACGCCCCGGGAACCTCCCCTTCCCTCGGTCAGGGCGGGCAGGTGGTGGCAAGGCGGCCGGGAAGTCGGCCACACCGCGCGGGCGTCTCGGCTCACTGACCGACGCTGGCCAGCGGCGCCTCCGGGGTAGCGGCGAGCGCACCGGCCAGCGACACGTACTGCGCCACGAACTCCTCGGCCCACTGCGGGCTCACCCAGTCGCGGCGGTGGAACAGCACGGCCCGCAACCCCCGCCCTTGCGGAACCAGCGTGAGCTCGAAGGCGAATCGGCTGCCGATCTGCTCGGGGACCAAAAGCTCGAACTCGACGCCGGCGGCCGAGGCGCGGTGCCCGGGATCACTGACCATCTGGAAGACCACGTCGTCGGCGCGCGCCCGGCCGATGGAGATCGTGTTGGCCGGCAGTAGCTGGTAGGGCATCTCCTGGTAGGTGAAGGCGCCGATCACAGTGGCGTGGGTGGCGCGGAGCAGATCGAGAAAGCTCCCTCGAGTCGGGAGTTGGGTGCGCAGGACGACCATGTTGGCCAGGAACCCGACGGTGTCGTGCAGCTCGCGCCGGGGACGGTTGGCGAACAGCGAGGCCACCGCCATGTCGCTCTGGCCGGTGCGGCGCCGCAGCAGCTCGTAGTAGACGGCGAGCATGGCGGCGAACGGGGTGCTGCGCTTCGAGGAAGCCAGTGTGCGCAGGGCTTCGGCCACGTGTGCGGGCAGTGGATGCGCGGCGACCCCGGTGCCCATGCCGTTGGTGTCGGTGGCAGCGGTGGCGCCGCGGGGGATGGCGGGCAGTTCGGCCCCCTCCAGTCGCCGCTGCCAGTAGGCGCGATGGCGTTGCAACCCGTCGCCGTCGAGCAGTTCCTGCTGGGCCAGGGTGAACTCGGGGTACTGCACGCGCGGCGGCTCCGGGGGCGTTCCGTTGCCGGTGTGCGCCGCGTAGAGACGGCGCAGGTCGTTGAAGAGCACCCCGCAGGACCAAGCGTCGGAGACCAGGTGGTGGGCGGTGAGGCTGAAGACGTGGTCGCGGGGGCCGAGGCGCCACAACGTCGCCCGGGTGGGCCAGACCTGGGGGTCGACGCGGGTCGCGAGGTCCTCGGCGACGCTCTCCCACAACGCGGCCTCGGGATCAGGGCGCTGCGAGAGGTCGACCTCGCGCACCTGCAACTCGGAGTGAGGGTGGACGTGCTGGGTCAGTCGGCGTCCCCAGCCTGAAAAGGTCGTGCGCAGGGCATCATGGCGGGTCGACAGCTCCTGCACGGCGGTATGCAGGGAGTCGGGGGCGAGGGGGCCGCGGAGCCGACACAGCATGGGGCAGTTCAGCGCGCCGTAGTCCGGGCGGTAGTGGTCGATCATCCAGAGCAGCCGTTGTCCAGATGAGGCCGGGTATCTCTGCGCTCGCACCCCGGCATTCTAACCAGACCGGTCGAGACCGGATCGGTCATTCCAGCCGAGCGATGTGGGGACGATCGGTGATCGTTCGAGGTCCCTCGCTTTTTCGCCCTCTCGTCCGCCCCGCGGAAAGACTGAAAGTGGAGTTTTTGTTGCCCATTCGACGAACATCCGCCCCCTCTTGGAGCCTTGATTTCTCGTGCTAGAATCTCTTCACCAAAGAATAATACCGAGGGTGACTTCACCGCTACTCATGATGATTTTGGACTTCTTCCATTCATCTGACTCTCTCTTGCGACGCTCTCCCGCCATCGTCTATGATCCCGGTAAATTATGGACACCTTGGGGGAGTTTTGCCGGGGGGAAATCCATTAAAATTCGGGGCGGCATCCCCCGTTGGGCCAATCTTGACATGCAATTACAGCCCGCAGTCACTGTGCACAGCCACGCTCTATGAGCGGGCAAAAGTGCCCCAATGGAATGCTGAGAACGGTGTCGACTGGGGCACCGAGTTCCCTTTCGGTACGCCACTCGACGGCTTCTCGCTTGCCGTAGCCTCCGCCGATTCCCTACCGCCGGCCCGACGCGGCCAAGACGGGTGGGGCCGGTTGCGTTGCGAGCCGCGGTCGCGGCGGGTCAGCGGCTCCCCGCACGGCGAGCACGGGACGTCCATGGGAAACGGGCGCTGCGCTGCGAGCGTGCCCGGCCCGGACAGGGGACGCCTCGCCGCCGCCCCGGCGGTCGAGAAGGGCCGCCATATGACTGTCACCACGTACTGACCCCCCGCCTTTCGGCGGCCCCACGACCGCAAGGAGACGCCGAATGCAGGCCGGCACGCACGGTTCCGCGCTGACGCTGGAGGATATGAGAGCGGCCGTCGCGGCTGCCCTCGACGAGGACCCCGCTGCCATCGGTGACGACGACGACCTGCTGCGGCTGGGCCTGGACTCGATCGGTGTCATACGTCTGGCGAGCCGCTGGCGCCACGCCGGGCTTCCGGTCACCGCCGCGGGGTTGCTGGAGCGCCGGACGCTGGCCCAGTGGTGGGAGTTGGCCAACGGCGGCGAGACGAGCGCCGACACTGCCCCCGCCGCCGAGACCGAAACCGGCGCCGAACTGCCCGAGGTCGACGAGAGCGCCCCCTTCGAGCTGACCCCCATGCAGCACGCTTACTGGGTGGGGCGCACCGACGGGCAGGTCCTCGGCGGGGTCGGCGCGCACTTCTACAACGAGTTCGACGGCCACGGAGTCGACCCCGAGCGGCTGGAGCGTGCCGTGCGGGCGCTGATCGAACGCCACGGCATGCTGCGCGCCCGCTTCGACGCCGAGGGCCGCCAGCGGATCACCCCCCACGGCGCGTGGCCGGGGCTGCGCGTACACGACCTGCGCGATCTGGCGGAGCCAGAGCTGGGACAGCGACTGTCGTCGCTGCGCGAGTCACTGTCGCACCGCCGCCTCGACGTACACGAAGGCCACGTGTTCGACATCCAACTCTCCCTGCTGCCGCAGGGGGCGACGCGGGTCCACGTCGCCATCGAGATGCTGGTCTCCGACGCCCACAGCTTCCGTATCCTGCTGGCCGACCTCGCCCACCTGTACGGGAACCCCGACGAGCCGCTGCCGCCGCTGGAGGTGAGCTACCCGGCCTACCTCGCCGCCCGGCGCCAGGGCCGCGACACCGAACGCGAGCGGGCACGCGCCTACTGGCAGAGCCGCCTCGCCGAGCTTCCGGGCGCCCCCGAACTGCCGCTGGCGCTGGCCCCGGAGCAGGTGACGAGCCACCGGATGACCCGGCGCTTCACCTGGCTGGCCGCCGCCGAACGCGACCGGCTGGCCGCTATGGCCCGCGAGCACGGCGTCACGCCCTCCGTGGTGTTCCTGACCGCCTTCGCCGAGGTGCTGGCCGCGTGGAGCGCCCACCACCACTTCCTGCTCAACCTCCCCCTCTACGACCGGGAGCTGCTCCACCCCGACGTCTGGGGGCTCGTCGGCGACTTCACCAACCTGCTCCTGCTCCAGGTGAACGCCGAGGGCGAGCTGTCCTTCGCGCAGCGGGCGCGCCACGTGCAAGAACAGTTGCAGGCCGACGTCAGCCACGCCGCCTACTCGGGCGTGGAGGTGCTGCGCGACCTCAACCGCCTCACCCCCGAAGGGCCTGGCGGTCGCGGATTCGCACCCGTCGTCTTCACCAGTGCGCTGAGCCTGGGCGAGCTGTTTGGCCAGCAGGCGCGCGAGGCGTTCGGGGACCCCGGGTGGACGATGTCGCAGACCCCGCAGGTGTGGCTGGACCACCAGGTGACCGAACGCGAAGATGGGCTGTTCCTCAACTGGGACGCGGTCGAGGAGCTGTTCCCCGAGGGCGTGCTCGACGCCATGTTCGACGCCTATGTCGAACTGCTCAACGGCCTGCTGACGCCGGAAAGCTGGCAGCGGGCGCCAAAGCCGCAGCCGCAGGAGCAACTGGCCACGCGCGAGGCGTTGCGGGAAGCCGACCGACCGGTGAGCGGGGAGACACTCCACAGCCGCTTCTTCGCCCGGGCGGCCGAGGAACCGCAGCGGCCCGCCCTGCTGTGGGGCGACGGGGCCACGATGGGCTACGGCGCGCTGGCCGAGGCGGCGTTGCGGGTGGCGGGGGCGCTGCGCGAGCGCGGCGTGGGCCCGGGAGACCCGATCGGGGTGAGCCTGCCCAAGGGCCCCGAGCAAATCACCGCCGTCCTGGGCGTCCTGGCCGCCGGCGCGACCTATGTCCCCGTGGGCGTCGACCAACCGGCACAGCGGTTGGCACGCATCGTGGCGCGCGCGGGCGTGCGGACCGTACTCACCGACCCCCGATGGCGGGCCGGCACCGACTGGCCCGAGGGGGTCGAGACACTGTCGCCGGCCGACGCGGCGGCAGGAGAGCCGCTGTCGGCTCCGGTGGCCGTCTCCGATACCGACCTGGCCTACGTGATCTTCACGTCGGGCTCCACCGGCGAGCCCAAAGGCGTCGAGATGCCCCACCGCGGTGCGGTCAACACCATCGACGACATCAACGAACGCTTCGGGGTCGGCCCCGAGGACCGGTCGCTGGCCCTGTCGGCTCTGGACTTCGACCTGTCGGTCTACGACCTCTTCGGCCCCCTGTCAGCCGGCGGCGCCGTCGTCCTGATCGACGAGGACGACCGGCGCTCCCCGGAGCGTTGGGCGGAACTGGCGGGACGCCACGCGGTGACAGTGATCAACTGCGTGCCGACCCTGCTGGACCGGATGCTCGCCGCGACCACCGACGGGGAGTTCTGCCCCCGCCTGCGGCTCGTGCTGCTGGGCGGTGACTGGGTGGGGCTGGATCTGCCGGGGCGGCTGGCCCAGCGGCGACCGGGCTGTCGCTTCGTCGCCCTGGGCGGAACGACAGAGACCGCCATCCACTCGACGATCTGTGAGGTGGTGGGGGAGGTGCCGCGGCAGTGGCGCTCCATCCCCTACGGCCGCCCCCTGCGCAACCAACGCTTCCGCGTCGTCGACCCCCGCGGACGCGACTGCCCCGACTGGGTCCCCGGCGAACTCTGGATCGGCGGCACCGGCGTCGCCACCGGCTACCGCAACGACCCCACCCTCACCGCCGAACGCTTCGTCCACCACAACAACCACCGCTGGTACCGCACCGGCGACCTCGGCCGCTACTGGCCCGACGGCACCCTCGAATTCCTCGGCCGCGCCGACCACCAAGTCAAAATCCGCGGCCACCGCATCGAACCCGGCGAAATCGAAACCGCCCTCAAAGACCACCCCGACATCACCGACGCCGCCGTCATCGCCACCGGCACCCCCACCCCCCACCTCCACGCCGCCATCGTCACCACCACCCCACCCCCCACCGACACCCTGCGCGACTTCCTCCTCACCCGCCTGCCCGCAGCCATGCTGCCCGAACACATCACCCCCCTCGACACCCTCCCCCTCTCCCCCAACGGCAAAATCGACCGCACCACCCTCACCCACACCCTCACCCACCACACCCCCACCACCACCCACGAACCCCCCCACGGCGACCTCGAACACCACATCGCCACCATCTGGACCGACCTCCTCAACACCCCCACCATCAGCCGCCACGACAGCTTCTTCACCCTCGGCGGCGACAGCCTCCTCGCAACCCAAATGGCGGAACGGATACGCCGCCGGTTCGGGGTGGAGCTGTCGCTGCGCCAGATCTTCACCGAACCCGACATCGCTGGCGTAGCGGCGCTGGTGGCCCAGCAGCGCGACGAGACGGGCGGCGACACGATCGAGGAGGGGGTGCTGTGACGACTCCTTCCCGGCCGGCGACCAACCCGACCAGACAGACCCCAACGCGGCGGGGCGCGCCGCGCCTTGCCACACCCGCGCCACTGCGCGGGAATTCAGTTCCTTCCCGGCCCACCGGTCGGGACATCCTCGGAGGTGCACGGTGAACGCGGCGGAACTCGTCAGCGAGCTGGAGAGCCTCGGCGTCCACTTGTGGGAGGACGACGGGCAGCTACGCTTCCGCGCCCCCAAGGGCGTGATGACAGAGGAGAGGCGCCAGGCCATCCGGTCATGCCGCGAGGAGCTGCTGGCGCACCTGCGCGGCGGCGAAGCGGCCGTCCTGGCCACACCAGATCGGGAGAACCGCTTCGAGCCGTTCCCGCTGACCGACGTGCAAACGGCCTACCTGTTGGGGCGGCGCGACGCCTTCGCCTACGGCGGGGTGGCCTGCCACGGCTACGGGGAGCTGGCCTACGACGAGCTGGACCCGGACCGGTTGGCGGCTGCGTGGCGCACGGTGGTGAGCCGCCACGACATGCTCCGGGCGGTGATCGATCCAGCGGGGGGCCACCAGCGGGTGCTGCCCGAGGTACCCGACTACCACATCGAGGTGACCGACCTGCGCGGCGCCGAGCCGGCACGGGTCGCCGCGGTAAGGGGGCAGTTGCGCGAAGAGCTGGGCAACGCCGTCTACGACCCCGCGAGCTGGCCCCTGTTCGGCCTCAAGGTCACGTTGGCCGACGACGGGGCCGTACTGCACTTTTCGATCGACTTCCTGATCGCCGACTTCATCAGCATCCAGATCCTGCTGGACGAGCTGCACGCCTACTATGCCGACCCGAACTGCCAGCTTCCGCAGCCGGCGATCGGGTTCCGCGACTACCTCGCCGCCGAGCGCGCCCTGCGCTCGGGCAGCCGCTACGAGCGTGACCGCGAGTACTGGTGGGCGCGGCTGGACGAGCTGCCGCCCGCGCCCACCCTGCCGGTGCTGCCCTCCCCGAAGCGCGGCGACGAGGTCCGGTTCTCCCGCTGGGAGGAGCACCTCTCCCCCGAGGTGTGGTCGGCGCTGAAGCGTCGCGCCGGCGACAACGGCGTCAGCGCCTCCGGTGCGGTGATGGCGGCCTATGCGGAGGTGATCGGCCGGTGGAGCCGCCATAGCCGGTTCACCCTCGACCTCACGCTGCTGAACCGGCTGCCGCTGCACGCCGACGTGGGCGCGGTGGTGGGCGACTTCACCTCGGTGGAACTGCTCACCGTAGACCGCGACGTCTCGGCTCCCTTCGCCCAGCGCGCCCGCTCGCTGCAACAACAACTGTGGGCCGACCTGGACCATCGGCTCTATTCCGGGGTCGAGGCGCTGCGCGAGATCGCGCGCCGCCGCGGCCCCGAAGCCGCCCTCATGCCGGTGGTGTTCACCAGCGCCATCGGCCTGGCAGGCCAGGACGGCGAGAAAAGCGAGGGCGCCGCAGCCACCGGCCAGGCCGGACGGCTCGTGGGCGGCATCAGCCAAACCCCGCAGGTATGGATCGACTGCCAGAACATGGAGCGTGACGGTGGGCTGAGCACCAACTGGGACGTGCGCGACGGGGTGTTTCCCCCGGGCCTCATCGACGCCATGTTCCCCGCCTTCGTGGACCTGCTGCACCGCATGGCCACCGACGACGAGACATGGCAGGCCACCGAGCCGGTGACGCCGCCCGTCGAGCAGCTCCACCGACGCGCGGCGATCAACGACACCGCCGGCCCGCTGCCGGAGGGGCTGCTGCACGAAGCCGTGGTCGCCCAGGCACAGGCCAGCCCCGACCGGGTGGCCGTCCACGCCCCCGGCCGGGTCCTCACCTTCGGCGAGCTGCTGGCCCAGGCACGGGCGGTGGCCCACGAGCTGCGCGCCCGCGGCTGCCGGCCGGGGGAGCTCGTGGGCGTGGTGATGGACAAGGGCTGGGAGCAGGCCGTCGCAGTGCTGGGGACGCTGCTGGCCGGCGGCGCCTACGTGCCCGTCGACACGGTGCAACCACCGGCCCGGCGCACCGACATGCTCACCTCTGCCGGCGTCCGGTCGGTGCTGACCCAGTCGTGGCTGGCCCACGGCCCGTGGCCACCGGGCGTATCGGCCGTCGAGGTCGACACGCTCGCGCCCGCGACCTCCCCGGTGGCTCCGGCCGAGCCGCCGGCGGCCCCCGACGACCTCGCCTACGTCATCTACACCTCCGGCTCGACCGGCACCCCCAAGGGGGTGATGATCAGCCATCGCGGCGCGCGCAACACCATCGACGACATCAACGAACGCTTCGGGGTGGGGCCCGAGGACCGGGTCCTCGGGCTGGCCAACCTCGGCTTCGACCTGTCGGTCTACGACGTGTTCGGCCCGCTGGCGGCCGGCGGGAGCCTGGTCCTGCCCGAGGCGGAGCGCCGGGGGGACCCGTCACACTGGGCCGACCTTATCGCCACCGAGGGCATCACCCTGTGGAACTCGGTTCCCGCCCAGATGCAGATGCTCAGCGACTACCTGGCGGCGGTTCCCGAGGCGGCGCTGCCCTCGCTGCGCGTGGCGCTGCTGTCGGGCGACTGGATTCCGGTGGGGCTGCCCGACCGGATACGCGCCCGCGTGCCGGGGCTTTCAGTGGTGAGCCTGGGCGGGGCGACCGAGGCGTCGATCTGGTCGATCGCCTACCCCATCGGGGAGGTCGATCCGGCCTGGCGCTCCATCCCCTACGGCTACCCCCTGCGCAACCAGACCTTCCACGTGCTCGACGAGTACGGGCGGCCCTGCCCGGACCAGGTGACGGGTGAACTCTACATCGGCGGGAGCGGGGTCGCGCTGGGCTATCTGAACGACCCGCAGCGCACCGCCGAACGGTTCGTCACCGTGCCCGGCATCGAAGAGCGGCTCTACCGCACCGGCGACCTCGGCCGGTTCCTGCCCGACGGCGCCATCGAGTTCCTGGGCCGAGAGGACGCCCAAGTCAAGATCCGGGGCCACCGCATCGAGCTGGCCGAGGTCGAGACGGCGCTGCAATCCCATCCCGCCGTCGCCGCCGGCGTGGCGCTGGTCGAGGGAGAGCGGTCGCTGGAACGCCGGCTCGTCGGGTTCGTCGAGAGCGCACGCCGCGCCGCACCGGCGCCCGAGGCAGCCGGCGACACGCCGCCGCGCGGGGAGCTGGAGCGGGCCGGGACGACCGTGCTCGACGGGGTCGACACCGACGCCTACCTGGCCTACACCCGGGCGCTGGACGAGGTCGGTCTGCTGGCGATGGCCGAGACGCTGGTGCGGCTGGGGGGACTCGCCGAGGCCGGCGCCGGCGACAGCCCGGCCGAACTGGTGGAGAGAATGGGGGTGGCCGGTGCGTACGGGCGGCTCGTACGCCGCTGGGTGGCGGCCCTGCGCGAAGAGGGTTACCTGCGACCCGACCCCAACACCGGCGCGTTGTCGCTGGCCGAGGAGGTGGCCGGTGACCTGAAGGAGCGCCTCGCGGCGGCCTGGGAGCGGGCCGAGGCGGCGCGCGCGGCGGCCGGCGACGAGACGCCGCTGATCTCCTACTTCCGTACCAGCATCGACCACCTGCCGTCGCTGCTGCGCGGGGAGGAGGACCCGCTGCGACTGCTGTTCCCCGAAGGCGGGGTGGAGGTCTCCGCCAACCTCTACGAGGACGCACTGTTCAACCGGTGGGCGAACCGGGTCGCGGCACAGGCGGTGGCCCACCTCGCGCAGCGGCGAGCCGCCTCCGGAGAGCCGCTGCGCGTGCTGGAGGTGGGCGCCGGAGCCGGGGGGACCAGCGCGGAGGTGCTGGAGGCGCTGGCCGGTCTGGACGTCGACTACCTCTACACCGACCTGTCACAGTTCTTCCTCAACCAGGCTCGCGAGCGCTTCGGCGACCGGCCCGGGTTGCGTTACGCCGTCTACGACCTCGACGCGGACCCGCGCGGGCAAGGGCTGCTCCCGAACTCCTTCGACCTCGTGATCGCGGGAGACGTGCTGCATGCCACCAGTAACGCCGGCCGCGCCCTGGAACGGCTGCGGGAGCTGCTCGTTCCCGACGGTCGCCTGGTGATGCTGGAGATGACCAGGGACCATTACCAGATCATGACCTCGTTGGAGCTGCTGGTACGGCTGGACGAGCGGGCCGGGGACTTCACCGACGTGCGGCAGGGCACCGACCGCACGTTCCTGGACGCCGGCCAGTGGGAGCGGCTCATCGACGAGGCGGGAGGCCGCATCGAGACGCGGCTTCCCGAGGACGACCCCTTCCTGGGCGAACTGGGCATGCACGTGGTGGTGGCCCGCTTCAAGAGCGACCGCGAACCGGTGCGCGTCGCCGAGCTGACCGAGTACCTCGGGCAGCGCCTCCCCGAGTACATGGTGCCCGGCACGATCCAGGTCGTCGACGCCCTGCCCCTGACCGACAACGGCAAGGTGGACCGGGCCGCGCTGGAGTCCTGGCTGCCGCGCCGGGCCACCGAGAATTCCGCCGCGCCGGTGGAGGAGCCACGCGACGAACTGGAGGCGCGGCTGGCGACCGTGTGGGGCGAGGTGCTCGGGGTCGAGCAGGTCGGCCGCTCGGCCGACTTCTTCCAGTTGGGCGGGGACTCGCTGCTGGCCGCCCAGCTCACCGGCCGGCTGATCGAGGAACTCCCCGAGGCCGAAGGCCGGTTCTTCGACGAGCTGCTGCGGCAGGTGCTGGAGAAGCCGACCGTGGCGGCACTGGCCGCCAACCTCGGCGGCGCCGACTCCCCGCTGGAGACCGGCGAGGAGTCAACAGCCGGACTGATCCCCATGGGCGGCGAGGGAACGGGCCCGCTACAGGCGCTGCTACACGACGGCACCGGACAACTGGAGTCGGTGGCGGCGCTAGCGGAGGCGCTGACGGCCAACGGGCCGGTCGTAGGCGTAGCGCTCGGGGAACTCGGCGACGACGCCACCGCCCCCGAGCTGCTGCCGGAACGCCTGGCGGCGGGCTACGCGGCCCACCTCGCCGACCGCGCGGACGACGAGGTGCACCTGATCGGCGTACGGCTGGGCGGTGTCCTCGCCTTGGACGTCGCACGACTGCTCACCGAGGCAGGAGTGCGGGTCCACCTGTCGGTGATCGCCAGCGCTCCCCTGTCCTACACCGTCGAGGACGAACTGCTGGGGGACGCGCTGTTCGCCCGAGAGGCCGGCTGCGACTCCACCACCGCCGGCCTGCCGCCGGCCACAACTTTGGGCTCCGCCCTGGACCGGGTGCTCGCGGACAGCCCGAACCGGGTCGCTTCCGGCGCGCTGGCCGCCGCCGACCCCGAGCTGGAGGCGGCCGACGCCGATTCCGCGGCGCGCTGGTCCGGGCTGCGGGCCGCTTTGGGGCCCGACATCTCCGAAGTCGAGCTCGCGTACCGGCGCGACGTCTTCGACCGGCTGCTGCGCGCGGCTGCGGCACCGCCGGATTTGTGGGCGGGCGACCTCACGCTCCTGGTGCCTAAGGAGGCGACCGGGCTATGGCCCGACCCCGGCGCGGAGCCCACAGGAGGCTGGCAGCACGTGTGCCTGGGCGAGATCGAGGTGGTCGAGGTCCCCGGCGACGACGTCACCTGCCTGCACCCCGGCCAGGTCGAGCGGGTCGCTCAGGTGCTGAGCGAGGCCGCGCGCGGGGAGCTGCGGACATGAGCGCGGACGAGCGCGTCGCCGTCATCGGCGTCACCGGCGGTGCGGGCCGCGCGGCGCTCGCGGAGCTGCGGCGCGCGGGCGTGTCGGTGCGTGCGGCGAGCCGCAGCAGCGCTCGGGCCGCTGACGTGCTCGCCGCGACCGAGGGCGAGGCGCCCGCTGAGGCGGTCGCGGCGGACGTGACCGACCCGGCGGCACTGGCCGCCTGCTGCGCGGGGTGCCGGGTCGTCGTCGACTGCTGCGGTCCGGTCACGGAACTGGGCACCCGGGTGGCCGCCGCTGCCGCCGCGGCCGGGGCGGACTACGTCGCCGCCGCCGGGGACGAGCCCTTCCGCGCGCTGCTGGCCCACATCGAGCAGCCTCCGTCGTGGACGGCGGTGGTCTCGGCCGGCATGATGCCGGGGTTGACGGGGCTGCTGCCGCGCTGGCTGGCTGCCGACTCCGGCGCGCCGGCCATGGGAGGCCACCTCACCGGTTACGTCGGCGGGCGCGACCGCTTCACCTACGCCGCCGCCGTCGACTACCTGGCGGGCCTCGGGGAGGAGGTGGGGACACCGATGGCGGTCTGGCGCAACGGCCGGGTACGGGGGGCGCCTGCGCCACGGTCGCAGACGCGGCTGCCGTTCTTCCCCGGCCAGGTGACCGCCCAGCCCTACCTGCCCGTCGAGATCGAACGGGTGGCGCGCGCCGTCGGCCTGGCCGCGGTCGACTGGTACTCGGTGTTCGACGGAACGGCGGTGTTGGACGTGCTCACCGCGGCCGGTGGCACCTCGGGAGGGGCCGACGCCGCGGCGTTGATGCGCGCAGCGGAGCTGGACCTGTTCGGCCGCTCTCCCTACCAACTGATTGTGCTGCGGCTGGACAGCGCCTCGGGCGGGGCGGCAGGCGGCACCGGCCTGGTGCTGCGCGGCACCGACGCCTCCGCGCTGACCGGGACGACGGCGGCGCTGGCGGCACTGGCGGTGCTGCGCGGCGAAGCCGCGCCAGGGGTGGGTCACGCGGCCGAGGTCCTGGACGCGGACCGGTTCGTGGCACGCCTGGCCGATGCCCCCGCCGTCACAGCCTTTGAACGGGTGAGCGGCCCCGCCGTCGACGAACCGGCGGGCTCGGCGACCGGTACACCCGTCGAGGAGGTGGAGGAGGGAACGCTGTGACATCTCATCCGCGATCGTCGCGCCGCCGCTCGCGGTACGACCGGTGGCGCGACGGCCCACCCCTTCTCGGCAACGAGGGACGCGATATCTCCGGAGGTGCATGGTGACCGAAGCAGACCCCCCGACCGGCCGACGCCGGCCCCGCGTGGTGGTGTGCGGCACGAAGTTCGGCCAGGTCTACCTGGAGGCGTTCCGCGACCCCTCGCTGCCCTTCGACCTGGTGGGGGTGCTGGGGCAAGGCAGCGCCCGCTCGACCTCGGTGGCCCGCCACTACGGCGTCCCCCTGTTCACCGACGTCGACGAGCTCCCCGACGACGTGGATATGGCCTGCGTGGTGGTGCGCGGCGGACTCCTCGGGGGTCCCGGCGTCGACATCGCCAAGCGGCTGATGTCGCGGGGCATCCACGTGGTGCAGGAGCATCCGCTGCACTACGACGAGTTGGCCGACTGCCTGCGTCACGCCCGCCAGAACCGGGTGGTCTACCACCTGAACTCGTTCTACCCGCACCAGGCACCGGTGCGCCGCTTCATCGCGGCAGCCCGTGAGCTGTTGGGGCGCCAGCGGGCACGCTACGTCGACGGTGCCTGCGGTTTCCAGGTCGCCTACGCGATGCTGGACATCCTCGGCCAGTCGTTGGGCGGGGTGCGCCCGTGGGGGCTGGCCGACCCGCCAGAGCCGTCGAGCCGGCTGGCCGGAATGCTCAACAAAGGCTTGGACGTGCCGTTTCGCAGTCTGGACGGGGTGGTGGCCGGAGTCCCGCTGACCCTGCGGGTGCACAACCAGTTGGACCCCGCCGACCCCGACGGCTACGCCCACCTGATGCACCGGGTCACCATCGCCACGGAGGCGGGAGCGCTGACCCTCGTCGACACCCACGGGCCGACGGTGTGGTGCCCCCGCCCCGACTTCCCCAAGGAGGTGCGCGAGTCCGACGTGCGGCCTCACTTCCAGGACTCCCCGAACGTCTTCGGCGACCACGGCGACCACTTCGACGTGCCCAGCACGGTGGTGCTGGGGCCGGCGACGGCTCCCAGCTACCGGGCGGCGTTCGAGTCGGTGTGGCCGGCCGGTGTGGCGCGCGCACTCGACGAGCTGTGGCAAGCCGCGCAACGCGGCGACTCCCCGCTGCCCCGCGGCCAGTACCACCTGGGGCTATGCCAGCTCTGGCAGGACATCACCGCCAAGTTGGGTCCGCCCGACCTGGTGCGGGCGGAGCCGATCGCGCACCTGCGTCCCGACGACGTGGCGACTCTGGCCGAGGCCGCCGAAGCGGCGAACGCGGCCGATACGGCCAATACGGAGGTGCGGGCATGAGCGCCACCGACCAGCCCTCCCTGGCCGAACTGTGGCTGCGCTGCTACCGGCCCCGGCCCGCGGCGCGCCTGCGGCTGGTCTGCTTCCCCCACGCCGGCGGCAGCGCGGCGTTCTACCGCGACTGGGCACGGCGGATGCCGGAGAGCGTGGAGCTGGCGGCGGTGCAGTACCCCGGCCGGCTCGACCGGCTGCACGAGCCTCCCCCCGCGAGCATCGACGAGCTGGTGACCGCCGTCACCTCGGCGCTGCGGGCCGACCCCCACCGTCCTATCGCCCTGTTCGGCCACAGCCTCGGCGCAGTCATCGCGCACGAGGTCGCGGTACGCCTGTCCGAGGATGGCGGCGCGCCCCCGGTGCGGCTCATCGTCTCGGGCCGTCCCCCGCCGCGGCTGCACCGCGGGGGCGCCAAGCACCTGGCTGACGACGAGGAACTGTGGGCCGAGATCGTCCGCCTGGGCGGCACGTCGCAGTCCGCTGTGGATCACGAGGAGCTGCGCGCGCTGATGCTACCGGTGCTGCGCAACGACTACCGGCTCGCCGAGACCTACCGTCCCCGTCTCGACCGGTCGCTGTGCTGTCCCGTCACCGCCCTGACCGGCGACGCGGATTCCGAAGTCACTGTGAAGGAGATGTCCGCATGGGAGGAACTGACCACCGCGGCCTTCGAGCTGCGGGTCTTTGCCGGCGACCACTTCTACCTCGTGCCGCACCAGGAAGAGGTGATCACGACGATGCTGCGCGCGCTGGGCGTGGCACCGCTGCCGCCGCAAAGCTGGCCGTCGGCACCGTGACCTCTTCCGTCGGGGGCAGGTGACGCCGTGATACCGGCATCGTTTGACTACGTGCGCGCCCAGTCGGTGGAGGAAGCCGTCACCCTGCTGGGCCGAACCGAGCAAGCCACGCTCCCACTGGCCGGGGGACAGTCGCTGCTGCCCCTGCTGCGCCACCGGTCGATCACCCCCTCAACCCTGGTCGACCTGGGCCGGCTGCCCGAGCTGCGCGGCATCGAGGTCGTAGGCGACCACGTCGTCATCGGCGCGCTGACCCGCTACCGGGAGCTGGAGACCTCACACCTGCTAGCCGAGGAGGCTCCCCTGTTGCGCCACGTGGCGGGGCTGGTGGGTGACCCCCAGATGCGGCACCGCGGCACTATAGGCGGGGCGCTGGCCCACGCCGACCCCTGCGCCGACATCCCGGCCACCGCCGTTGCGCTGGACGCATCCGTCGTGCTGCACGGCGAGGCGGGCCGGCGCGAGGTCGCGGTGGAACAGTTCCTGACCGGCCCGGGCCGCACCGTGCGCTCTCCCGAGGAGGTGCTGGTGCAGGTGCGCTTGCCCCGCGCCGGCGGGCGGCCGTGGGCCTACCAGCGCAGTTGCGCCCGCGCACTGGCCTGGCCCACCGTCGCGGTCGCCGTGGCCGGCGACCGGGTGGCGATGGCCGGGATGGGCGACGTGCCGTGGCCGGCGCCGGCCACGCGGGCGGCACTGGGCGAAAGCGCGAGCGCCGCCGAGGCCGCCGCGCTGGCCGACGAGGGCGCCCACCCGCGCGACGACCGGGTGGCGAGTGCGCGGTACCGCCGGCACCTGGCCCGAATCCTCACCCGACGAGCCCTTGAGGAGGCGGGGCGTTGAAGACCACCATCACTGTGAACGGCATAACCGGCGAGCACGAGGTGGCCGACCGGACACTTCTCGTGCACTACCTGCGGGAGATCCGCGGCCTGCAAGGCACCAACGTCGGCTGCGACACCTCAAGCTGCGGCGCCTGCACGGTGCTGCTGGACGGGGAGTCGGTCAAATCCTGCTCGGTGCTGGCCGCCCAAGCCGACGGCAGCGAGGTCGTCACCATCGAGGGCCTCGCCGAGGACGCCGAACAAGAACGGCTGCACCCCGTCCAGGAGAGCTTCCGGGAGCACCACGCGCTCCAATGCGGCTTTTGCACCCCCGGCCTAGTGATGGCGGCGGTATCGCTGCTACGCGAGCGGCCCGCCCCCACCGCCGAAGAGGTCCGCACCGGCCTCAAGGGCAACCTGTGCCGCTGCACGGGCTACCACGCCATTGTTGCGGCCGTGCTCGACGCGGCCGAAAAGAAGGAGTCACCGTGACGCGCTACGTTCTCGGGGTTAATATCGGCTTCCACGACTCGTCGGCCGCGCTGCTCGGCGACGGCGCCCTGCGCTGGCTCGTGGAACAGGAGCGGGTGAGCCGCCGCAAGCACGCCCTGGCCCAGCCCCCCGTCGAAGCAGTGCGTGCCTGCCTGGACGCCGAGGGCATCGGCCCGGAGTCGCTGGAGGCCATCGCGGTGGGGTGGGACTTCTCGGGGACACCGCTGGCCGGGAACCGGCGCTTCACCGACGAGGGGATGCGCACCCTGCTCTTCGGCACCGACGCGCCCGAGACGATGCCGCCAATCCGCTGGATTCCGCACCACTTGGCCCACGCGGCCAGCACCTGCTACGTCAACGGCGAACCCGAGGCGGCGGTGCTGGTCATGGACGGCGCAGGGGAAACCCAGTCGACATCGGTGGGCGTCGCCCGCGACGGCGAGATCAAGCTGCTGCGCGAGTGGCCGGTCAGCCAGTCTCTCGGGTTCTTCTACACCGCCGCCTCCAAGTGGGCGGGCTTCGGCGACTGGGGCACGGGCAAGCTGATGGGGCTGGCCGCCTACGGCAGACCCCAGGGCGGCATGCCGGTGCGCCGCACCGGCGAGGGTTACGAGATCAGCGTGGACGGCGCTCCGCTGTCCATCGAGGGCCCCTCCGGCCGCCGTGCGGCCATGGGTCCGCTGATGGCCTACTTCCCCGGCTTTGAGGCGGCCGTACGCCCCTCGTTCTGCGGCCATTTCCCCTACCAGGAACGCCAGGGGGAAGAGCCCATCGCCTACGCCGACTTCGCCGCCAGCGCCCAGGAGGCGCTGGAGGAGGCGGTGCTCGGCCTCGTCGCCGACCTGCGCGAGCAGCATGACGTCCCCGCGCTGGCGGTGGCCGGCGGGGTCGCGATGAACTGCACGATGATCGGCCGGCTGGTGCGCG
The DNA here is from genome assembly GCF_039539445.1 of Salinactinospora qingdaonensis. Lineage (NCBI taxonomy): Bacteria > Bacillati > Actinomycetota > Actinomycetes > Streptosporangiales > Nocardiopsidaceae > Salinactinospora > Salinactinospora qingdaonensis. The sequence continues at coordinate 242,861 of NZ_BAABDD010000004.1, read as the reverse complement.
AGAGCCCGTTCGAGCGGGTGTATGTGCCGCCGGTGCCCACCGACGCCGGCGTCTCGCTGGGGGCGGCGCTGGTGGTGGCCCGCGAAGCGGGACGGTTCGCCCCCCAACCCCTGGATCACGCCTACTGGTCAACGCCCATTGGCGCCGACGAGGCCGCCGCCGCGGCGTCGGCGGAAGGGCTGGTGGTGCGGCGGTTGGACGGCGACGAGCTGGCCAGGGTCACGGCCCGCTCCCTGGCCGACGGCAAGATCGTCGCCTGGGCGCGGGGCCGCGGGGAGGTCGGCCAGCGGGCCCTGGGCACTCGAAGCATCCTGGCCGATCCGCGCAACCGCCGTAACCTGGAGCGGCTCAACCTGATCAAGGGCCGGGAGATGTGGCGCCCGGTGGCACCCAGCGTCCTGGGCGAGCGGATCGACGACCTCATGGCCACACCGGTGGGCGAGCCGGCTCGGTTCATGCTGGCCGCCGGGACCGTCCGCGGTGAGCTACGCCGGTCGGTGCCGGCGGTGACGCACGTGGACGGTTCGGCCCGACCCCAGTACGTGGACCGGGCGACGAACCCGGGGTACTGGTCGATGATCGAAGAGTTCCGACACGTCGCCGGCGTGCCGCTGGTGGTCAACACCTCGCTCAACCTGGCCGGCGAGCCCATCGTGCACAGCGCCGCCGACGCGGTGTCGACCTTCGTGCGTGGCAGCGACCTCGATCTTCTCGTCCTTGACGACCTGGTCGTCGCGCGCAGTGAGACCGAGCTGCCAGAGCCTTAGAGTGTTCTGTCGGCTTCTCGGACCTGCATGGTCGAGCTTGCGGCGCTGATGCGCACCTGGAGGACGGGGGCGAGAAGGCGCGTTTGAGAGAGGACACGTTCGAACAGTTGGGGTGCGGGGTACGTTGGGCGTGTTTCGCGCCGCTCGTGCCTCGATCGCTACGCGATCTCGACAACCTGAGGGAGACGGTGGGCTGAGGAGAACCAGACACCAATGCCATGAACTCGGGAAAGCCGCCAGCCACCGGAGACAGCAAGAGCAAAAGTACTTCGCGCCACTCGCACCTCCATCGCTACGCGATCTCGACAACCTGAGGGAGACGGTGGGCTGAGGAGAACCAGACACCAATGCCATGAACTCGGGAAAGCCGCCAGCCACCGGAGACAGCAAGAGCAAAAGTACTTCGCGCCACTCGCACCTCCATCGCTACGCGATCTCGACAACCTGAGGGAGACGGTGGGCTGAGGGGAGGCGGACATCGGTGCTGTGCGTTGGGGCTGCTGCTTGTGACGAGGAGCAGCGAGGGCGGTCGGGGTGGGGTGGCGTTGTGTCGGTGCCGCTCGTTCGGGGTGAGGGTGGGCGACGAGGGCCAGCGGTGGGCAGGGGTGGGCAGGGGTGGTGTGTCGCGTGTGGTGGTTCTCGGGGGAGCAGGGCCGCGACGGCCTGTATCTCATTGGGTGAGACGGCGGCTGCGGGGGCTGCGTCCAGCGTTGGGGGTGGCGCAACACTGAGCGTGGAAACGTACCACGACCGCCCCCACAAAAGCGACAAAGCCTCCCATAGCACCCAGCGAGAGCAGGACAAACGCCCAACAGGCGAGACACTTGTTCGAGAATCAACATTCTCGCCAATCGGGAAACCGGCATAGCACACCAAAACGGGCACCATTATGGGCGGTGACTGCGTTCAGTGTTGCCGTGATCGCCACGAGGATCGCCCCGCGGCGCGACCGGGCCGCCAGAACCGCCGAACAGGCACCCCTCGTCGGGATCACGCCCCGCCTCCCCCTCGATAACCCACCACCCACCGAAACCACCCCAGCCCCCCATCCACCGTTCGCCTTCGCCGCCTCTCGCCATCGCCACCAGCCCCAACGCACAGCACCGACGCCCAGGCCCCTCCGCCACCCCTCATAGCCCCCTACTACCAGTGGTAACCCCAACAAGCCCCAACCGGCACGGCACCACCCCCGACCGGCCGTCGCTGCCTTCCACTACAAGCGGTTACCCCAGTTCACACCACCGACTCCCGGGCCTCCTCAGCCCACCGGACCCCCTAGGCTGCCGAGATCGCGAAGCGATCGAGGCACGAGCGGCGCGAAACACACCCGCCCACCACCCGCCCTCGCCGCTCCTCGTCACAAGCACCAGCCCCAACGCACAGCACCGACGCCCAGGCCCCTCCGCCACCCCTCATAGCCCCCTACTACCAGTGATAACCCCAACAAGCCCCAACCGGCACGGCACCACCCCCGACCGGCCGTCGCTGCCTTCCACTACAAGCGGTTACCCCAATTCACACAACCGACTCCCGGGCCTCCTCAGCCCACCGGCCCCCCTAGGCTGCCGAGATCGCGAAGCGATCGAGGCACGAGCGGCGCGAAACACACCCGCCCACCACCCGCCCTCGCCGCTCCTCGTCACAAGCACCAGCCCCAACGCACAGCACCGACGCCCAGGCCCACCCCACGCACCGGCCACCCTCACCATCCCGCTACCAGCGGTACCTCTGAACCGACAGGTCCGGCGCAGCCCCGCCCGTTCGAAAACAGCGCGTGGGTGCAGGCCGGACTGGCCGGCGGCTCGCGGGGCCTACGGTTCGGCAGGGGAGTGGGTCACTGCGCGGTCGGGGTGACCCACTCCCCGGTGCGGCCCTGCCGTTTGGCTTCCCGCCAGCGCTGCCGGAGCCGGTCGGCGAAGAAGGCCCGGTTGACCCAGTACACCTCCAGCCAGATGCCGTCGGGATCGTGGAACCACACTTGGGCGCCGGCCTCATGGCCGCTCTCGGTCACCCCCGAGTGCTCCACCCCCTGCTCGTCGAGGTGACGCACCCACACGTCGAGGTCCTCACGCTCGGGCACGTGGTAGCCAAGGTGGTGCAGTCCCACCCGGTGCTCGTCGAAACGGTCGGAGTCGGAAGAGAGGGTCTGGGCCTGCCCAAGCACGATCGAGGCGAACGACTGCGGGTGCAGCAGGGTGCAAAACCGGAAGCCCGACTCCGGCGGGGTCACGTCGTTGACGAGCACCAGCCCGAAGACGCGGCGGTACCACTCCGTGCTGCGCTCCAGGTCGGTCACAGTCAGATTGACATGGGTGCTGCCGTCGAGTCGTGGCACGCTCACACCGCCCGCGCTTCGAGAACGGTCATGGTCGGGGTGGCCACCACGCGGCTGCGACGCAGGCCGGCGGCGGCGAACAGGGCGTCGAACTCCTCCTGGGTACGGGCGTGGCCCCCGAAGAGCACCATCGCCTTGACGTCCATCACCTTGCCCACGTCGTCGGCGTCGTCGCCGTCCTCGCGCAGCGACTCCACGACCACCAGCCGGCTCTCGGGGGCCATGGCCGCGCGCACCGCCCGCAGGATCTGCCCTGCGCGCTCGTCGTCCCAGTCGTGCAGCACCGTCTTGAGCAGATAGCCTTCGGCGCCGGCGGGCACCGACTCGAAGAAGTCGCCGCCGGTGACCGTGCACCGGTCGGCGACCGGGCCGGCGGCCACCTTCTCTTTGGCGACCTCGGCGATGTGGGGCTGATCCAAGATGGTGGCGCTCATGTGCGGGTGGCGTTCCAGCAGGCCGGTGGCGAACGTGCCGTAGCCGCCGCCGACGTCGACCAGCGTGGCCATGCTTCCCCAGTCGTAGGCCGGCAACACCGTGCGCAGCACGAAGGGGTTGACGCTCTCTGAGGACAGCTCGAAGCGGCGGGCGTCCTCGGCGCGCTCGGGGGCGGTGAAGTAGTCGTAGTAGCCGGTTCCGTGCAGCGCCTCGAACGCGGGCTCGCCGGTGCGCAGGCTGTGGTCCATGCGTCCCCAGGACATGACGTCGGGGGGCATCAGCGGGAAGCACTCCTGCACGGAGAAGGGGTGGTCGGCGCGCAGCGGCTCGGCCAAGGGGGTGAGCGCGAACGTTCCCGGCTCGGTCTCGGTGAAGATCCCCCGGCAGGCCAGCGCGCGCAGCGCCCGGTGCAGGGAGGGGGCGTGCGTGCCGGTGGCCTCGGCCAGCTCGTCGACCGGCCGCGGGCCGTCGACGAGATGGTCGGCAAGCCCTATGTCGCAGATCACACGCAGCGCGAAGGGCACGATGTAGTCCGCCAACTCGGTCAGGCGGACGTAGGACTCGATGTCCAGACGTGCTCGTCGGACGGCCATTAGCTCTACCTCCTGGGACGGGGTGGGAAAAGGCGGCGCCGGGGTGGGCCGGGGCAGGGTCAGCCGGGGTAGTGCCGGTTGCCGGCACCGAAGTAGCGTTCGCGCAGCGTCGTCTCAGCCGGGTCGTAGGCCGTGCGGAACAGGCCGCGGCGCTGCAACTCGGGGACCAGCAGGTCGCAGATGTCGTCGATGCCGCCCGTGGGCGGGCACGGGATGAGGTTGAAGCCGTCCACGCCGGCGGTCTCGATCCACTGCTCCATCCGGTCGGCCACTTGCTCGGGCGTGCCGTAGAGAGTCACCGGGGCTTCGCGGCGCGGTCGCCGCGGCCGGGTGACCAGATAGCGCACGTCGGCCACGGTCCACGTGCGTTCGGGGCCGAGCCGCTGCAAGAACTTCACGAAGGAGTGGCTTCCCTCAGCGCGGATCTCCTCGACCGGGGTCTCGTCGGGGTAGGCGGCCAGGTCGATGTCCATCCAGCCGCACCACTTGGCGAGCTGGCCCTCCCCGCTCCACAGCGAGTTGTAGAGGTCGGCGCGGGCTTTGGCCTCCGCGCGGGTGGGCCCCACCATCACCATCGAGCCCTGCATGGCCTTGAGCGCGTGGGGGTCGCGGCCGGCTTCCTCGGCACGCTGCCGCAGCTCGGCGACCTGGGGCGCGCCGGTCTGCGGGTCGGACATGGTGAGGAAGACGACCTCGGCGTGGCGCGCGGCGAAGGCGGTGCCGCGCCCGGAGGCCCCGGCCTGGTAGAGCACCGGCGTGCGCTGCGGGGATGGCTCACACTGGTGGGGGCCGCGGACGGTGAACCAGTCGCCTTTGTGGTCGATCGCGCGCACCTTCTCGGGGACGGCGAACACGTCGGCCTCGGTGTCGCGCACGACCGCGTCCTCGTCCCAACTGCGCTCCCACAGCGCGCGGGCGACCTCGACGTACTCGTCGGCGCGGTCGTAGCGCAGGTCGTGGTCGAGGTATTCACCCAAGCCGTTCTCGGCGGCCGAGCGCAGGTAGGAGGTCACGATGTTCCAGGCGACCCGGCCGCCGGTGAGGTGGTCGAGCGTGCTGAAGGCCCGCGCGCACTGGTATGGGGGGTGGTAGGTGGTCGAGTAGGTGACGGCGAAGCCGAGCCGCTCCGTGGCGGCGGCCAAGGCCGGTATCACCAGCGTCGGGTCGATGGCGGGCAACTGCACCGCGTGGCGCGCGGCGGGCTCCCAGGAGCCCCGGTAGACGTCGTAGACCCCGTGGATGTCGGCGAAGAAGAGCGCGTCGACGCAGGCGGCCTCCAGTTTGCGGGCCACCGACGTCCAGTACTCCAGGGAGCGGTAGCCGGTCGCCGAGCGGTCGTCGGAGTCGCGCCAGAAGCCGACGAACTGGGGCGAGGGTGAACACTCGGCGAAAACGTTCAGGTGCATCACCGGGAACCTCCGGGGGTGTCGGAGCCGTTGCGGCGGGGCGGGAATCGGACTCGTGGGGGCAGCGGAGGACCACAGGGGCGCGGTAGTGTTCCGCACCATGGCCGATCTCGATACCGACAGCGCGGTCTCCTCCCTGGGGGAGGGGCGGTTTACCGCCGTGCTGTCCCGGGACTGGTCGGTGTGGGGGCCCAACGGCGGCTATCTCGCGGCGATCGCGCTGCGTGCGGCCGGCGCCATGGCACGTTTCCCCCGCCCTGCCAGTCTGAGCTGTAACTTCCTCGGCGTCGCCACGTTCGCCGCGGTCGACGTGGAGGTAACGGCTCTGCAACGGAGCCGGCGCGCCGAGTGCCTGCGCGTGGAGATGACCCAGCGGGGCAAGCCGATCCTGCATGCCACCGTGTGGACGCTGGCGGAGACAGTGGATGGGCCGGCCGCGGAGTGGACGGAGCCCCCCATAGTGCCGGGGCCGGAGCGGTTGCCGGCGCTGGAGGCTCAGGTGGCCGCCGAGCAGCACGAGGTATTGCCGATCTGGCTCACCTGCTACGAGATCCGGCTGGCCGGCGAGCACGACGAGGGCGCCGACCGGCCGGCCCGCGACCCTGTGGTGCGCGGCTGGATGCGCATGCGCGAGCCCGGGCCGTTCGCCTCCGACGTGTGGCTGGACGCCTGCCGGGCCATCGTCGCCGCGGACCTGGTGCAGTTCCCTGCTGTCACGCAGGGTTTCCCCGCGCGGGATCTGACGTTCGTGGCGCCGAGCCTGGACCTCTACACCGCGTTCCATCGGCCGGCCGAGGGGGTGGAGTGGCTGCTGGTCGAGGGACAGGGCGTTGCGGCCGGCGGTGGGCTGATCGCCGGACGGGCCAGTGTGTGGGCGCCCGACGGCCGGCCGGTGGCCACTGGAAGTCAGCAGATGCTGGTCAGGGGAGGTACCCGGCCGACCGCGTCGTCCGGGTGACCGGCATCTGCCTGGGGCGGTCACGGCGTGCCCGGCTTCGTTTCGACCTCGGCCAGCACGGCGCCCAGGGCCGCGTACATGTCCCGGCCGGCCACGAAGTGTTGGCTGGCGGTGTGGATGTCGCGGAGCCTGCGCTGGAGGGGGGAGTGGTCGTAGACGGCGGAACCGCCCCCCAGATTGTGGGCGGTGTCGGTAGCCGTTACTGCTAGGGCTACGGCGCGGGCGGCGCTGGCGCGCAGGGCCGCGTGGTCGAGCGGGGCGGCCTCGGCTCCGTCCACGGTCCACGCCGCCTCGCTCTCCGTATGCAGCAGGGCTCGGGCGGCGCGCACGGTGGCCGCCGCCTCGCCGAGACGGTCGTGGAAGAGCGGTGACTCCGCGAGCCGGCGGGACCCGAAGGCGGGCCGCTTGCCCCCGGTGGCCAGGGTGACGATCTCGTCCAGCGCGCCCTGCGCGATACCGATGGCCGAGGCGGCGATGATGAGCCCTGACTGCGCGATGCGGTGGATGGCGCGGTCGGAGCCCGGTTCCCCGGGCCGCAGCGTGAACGTGTGATCCTCGGCACAGGAGTGACCGCTGAGCCTGCCGTCGTGACTGCCCGTACCCCGCAGGCCCATGACCGACCAGGTGTCCAGGATCTCCATCTGCTTGGTGGGCACCACCACCATGCGGGTCTCGGGTTGGCCCTCCGGCGTCGTGCGCAGCGACCGGCCGTCGAAGACCATGGTGTTGAGATAGACCCAGGAGGAGGCTTCGCAGCCGGTGATGAACGGCCATTGGCCGGTGACCCGCCAGTGGCCGTCCTCCTGTGGGGTGGCCCGCCCTTTGGGGGCGACGGCGCCGGCGCCGGTGGTGTCGGGGCCGTGGGCGTAGATGGTGCGCTGGGCGGTTTCCGGTAGGCAAGCGAAGATCAGGTGGGCGAGCTGGACCTGGCCGACGGTCCAGCCGACCGAGCCGTCGGCGCGCGCCAGTGCCTCGATTACGCGCAGTGCTGCCGGCAGCCCCAGTTCCGGTCCGCCGTGACGCCGTGGAACGAGCATACGGCAGTACCCGGCAGCGACCAGCGAATCGAACAAGTCGTCGGGGATACGGCGAGCCTCGTCAATTTCGGCTGATCTCTGTCCGATTTCAACCAAAAGCTCACTTGCTGTATCTAAAGTTACCTTTGAGGGATCACTTGAGGCTTGCACGGTATCTACTATACGATTCCAATGCCCTAATCGTAATCCTTGTTCCGTGATTGGGGGGCTGCGCAGGATGCAGTCCACTGGCAGGAAACTGCTTTCCTGGATAAACAGTCCTTCAGAAAAACACGGAATCCGATTCACCGCCGACCGGCGGTCATGGGATTTCTGGTCCTACCAGCGTCTGAGCGACCTCTCCCACCGGGTCGCCGCGGGCCTGGTCGCCAACGGCGTCTCGGCTGGTGACGTGGTCAGCATCGTGGAGCGCTCCAGCCCCCACTTCGTGGCCACCCTCTTCGGCACCATGCTCGCCGGGGCCACCCCCTCGCCCATCGCACCGCCCATGACCTTCGGCGATCAGGAGACCTACGCCGAACACGTCGCGGGACTGCTCACCGTCTCCCAACCCGCCCTCGTGGTGACCGACAGCGACCTGGCTGCCCCCACCTCCGAGCTGACCGGCCGGCTCGGGCTGCGCCCCCCGGTACCGGTCACCGAGCTGGCCGATACTCCCGGCAGCGTCCCCGACCGTCCCCTGGCCCCCGCGGCGCTGCTGCAATTCACCTCCGGTTCCAGCGGGCGGGCGCGCGGCGTCCGGGTCCCCTATCGGGCGCTGGAGAGCAACGTCGAGGCGATCCGGCGGTGGCTGCGGATGACCGAGGAGGACGTGACCGCCTCATGGCTGCCCGTCCACCACGACATGGGGCTCATCGGCTGCCTGATCACCCCGATGGTCAACCGCAGCGAGATCTGGCTGATGCAGCCCGAGGACTTCATCCGCGATCCGGCCCGCTTCCTGCGCTGCTTTGGCGAGGACGGCGCCCGACTGACCGCCATGCCCACGTTCGGGCTGCGCTACGCCACCCGACGCGTGCGCCCGAAAGCGCTAGCGAACTGCGACTTCTCCGAATGGCGCGCGGTCATCGTGGGCGCGGAGCGGATCAGCCCCGAGGCGCTTGACGGCTTCACGGAGCTGCTGGCCCCCTATGGCTTTCGCCGACGGGCGCTGCTGCCCGCCTACGGGTTGGCCGAGGCCACCCTCGCCGCCACAGGGCTGCCCCTGGCCGAAGAGTGGAGGGGACTGCGGGTCGACCCCACTTCGGTGGAGTTGGGCGGCATCGTCGGCGAGGACAGCTCCGGTCGACAGTTGGCCGGCTGCGGACGCCCGGTCGACGGCGTGACGGTGCGCATCCTCGGCCCCGACGACACCCCGCTACCCGAGGGCCACGTCGGCGAAATCGAGCTGTGCGGGGACTCCGTCGCCGAGGGTTACGCCTCGGTGGAGTCCAGCGACTCGCTCACCTGCCTCTCCGACGGCGTGCTGCGCACCGGCGACGCCGGTTTCCTCTCCGACGGCCAGCTCTTCGTCCTGGGCAGGCTGGGAGACGCCCTCAAGATCCGCGGCCGGTCCCTGTTCGCCGAGGACCTGGAGGTCGCGCTGAACACCACCGTCAACGTTCCCGAGGAACGCATGGCGGTGGTCCTCGGAGAGCGCGGTGGCACCCCCACCGCCGTGGCCGTGATGGAGCGTGCCCAACCCGACTGGCTCACCGGCGCCGAGCCGCTGCTACGCCAGCTCACCGAGGGTGCCGACGTAGCCGTCATCGACGCCCCACCCGGCACCATCCCCCGCACATCGAGTGGGAAGCCCAAGCGGCGTTCCCTGTGGCGGTCATTCCTGCATGGCGACCTCCCCGAGGCCGCCCCACCCCAAACCGCTAGCGCTGCACCAGCGACAACAGGAGGTTCGGATGACTGAAGGTTCCCAGTCGGCCGTAGAGGCGCGCTCCGAAGAGGAGGTGCGCGCCGACGTGCGCGCCGTCATCCTCGAACTCGCCCCCGAAGCCGGCAACGAACCCCCCTCGGAGGCACGACTGGTGGAAGACCTCGGCTTCCACTCGCTCGCGCTGCTGGAACTCGCGTTCTCCCTGGAGGACGAGTTCGACCTGGAGCCGATCGACGAGAAAACGGCCCAGAGCATCACCACAATCGGCGCCGTCAGCGAGCACGTCATCGGCGAGCTGCGCGGCCGAGGTGAGATCGCCGGAGGGGAGAGCTGAGCCCGGGGCGGCCGGCGGCGACGGCACGGCGCGACTCCCAGCCCCAGTCTCCGGAGCAGCGGGGCCGGGCGCTCAACGTGCGCATGTTCCTGGCGATGCTGGCCACCCAGGAACTGCTGGCCAGCTACATCGGGGTCCGGCTGGGCCTGTACGAGGACCTGGCCGCGCACGGTCGGGCGACGCCGCCGGAGCTGGCCACCCGCACCGGCCTGGACCCGCGCTACGTGCGCGAGTGGCTGGAGCAGCAGGCGGTGGCCGGCCTGCTGACTGTGGCCGATCCGGGGGCCGGAGCTGACGAGCGGGTGTACACGCTGCCTGAGGGCCACCGCGAAGTCCTCACCAGCTCAGACCACCCCATGTCGATGGTCTCGCTGACGGTGCGCCCCCTGGGCGGGGTCGCCCAGGCACTGCCCGAGCTGCTCGACGCCTACCGCACCGGGGCCGGGGTGGCCGACTCCACCTTCGGCCATGACTGGCGGGAGGGCCACGGGGGCGCCAACCGCTCCCTGTTCACCCACCAGCTTCCGGGATGGATTCGCACCCTGCTTCCCGACGTCCACAGCAAGCTGACCTCGGGGGAGGGGCGCGTGGCCGACGTCGGCTGCGGCGCGGGCTGGGCCAGCCTGGCCCTGGCCGGCGCCTATCCGGAATGCCGCGTGGACGGCTTCGACACCGACGGGGAGTCCGTGGGCGAAGCACGACTGCGGGCCGAGGATGCCGGGTTGGCCGACCGGGTGACGTTCACCGCGCACGAGGCCGGCGGCGACGGAGCCGGACGCTACCAGTTGGTCTGCCTGCTGGACGTGCTGCACGAGGTCACCCACCCCGTAGAAGTGCTGGCCCAGTGCCGCTCGCTGCTCGCCGACGGCGGAACCGTGCTGGTGATGGACGCCCGGGTGGCTGAGAAGTTCACCGCCCCCGGCGACGAGATCGAACGGTTCCAGTACGCCACTAGTGTCCTGCACTGCCTGCCCGCGGCCCGCGTGGGGGAGGGCGCTGCGGGCAACGGTACGGTGCTGCGGCCCGAGGCGGTACGCGACTACGCCACGGCGGCCGGCTTCGGCCGAGTGGACGAGCTTCCCGTACGGGACCGTTTCCACCGCCTGTACCGGTTGACGTGCTGAGCCATGACGAGCGCGAAGCGGCAGTGGCCGCCATCTCCCGACCTTGACGCGCCGGCGCGGCTGACTGAGCTGGCGGACTATATCGTGCCGTTCACGCTGCGAGCGGTGTGCGATCTGGGCATCGCCGACCTGCTCACCGACGGACCACGCACCGTCGACGACCTCGCCGAGCAGGTCGGCGCCCACGCACCCTCCCTGCACCGCGCCCTACGCGTCCTGGCCTCCAAAGGCATCTTCACCGAAACCCACCCCGGCACCTTCGACCTCAGCCCCCTGGCCGAACCCCTGCGCTCCGACCACCCCCTCTCACTCCGCGACGCCTACCCCCTCCTGACCTCAGACGTCGACGCCTGGGCCCGCTTCGACCACTGCATCCGCACCGGCGAAGCCGCCTTCGACCTCGTCCACGGCCAGGGCTACTGGGACTACATGGCCGACAACCCTGAGCAGAGCCGGCGGGTGGACCGGTCCATGGCCAGCATCAACCGGCTGCACCTGCGTACGGTGTTGCCGGCCTACGACTGGGGCTCCTTCGACACCGTCATCGACGTCGGCGGCGGCAACGGCGCCTTCCTCGCCGGCATCCTCGCCAAATTCCGCTCACTGCACGGCACCGTCTACGACCTCCCCCACGTCGTCGCCGCCGCCACCGACGTCTTCGCCGCCGCCGGCGTCAGCGACCGCGCCACCAGCATCGGCGGCAGCTTCTTCGACCACGTCCCCCCAGGCGCCGACGGCTACCTCCTCAAGACGGTGCTGCCCGGGTTCACCGACGACGAGGCGGTTCGGGCGCTGCGGCGGGTGCGTGCGGCCATGCGCCCCGACAGCAGGCTCCTGCTGCTGGAGGCGATCATTCCCGACGGCGACGACTACGACGCCGCCAAGCTCGTCGACCTGCACACGCTCATGCTGACCGGCGGTTCCCACCGCAGCCAGGAGGGGCTGGCCACTCTGCTGGGGCGAGCCGGGCTGGACCTGGTCCTGGTGCGGCCGACGGCATCGCTGACCGTCGTCGAGGCGGTCTCCCGCCCGTCCGAGGGCGTGGGCACCCCGACGACCATCCAACACACCGGCCAGCCGGCCGAATTCGACTAGGGGGCTGCTGTGGCTACGACCCGACCCGCACGACCGCGCCTGGACATCCAGTCCTACGTCCAGTTGACTGAGCTGGCGGACTATATCGTGCCGTTCACGCTGCGAGCGGTGTGCGATCTGGGCATCGCCGACCTGCTCACCGACGGACCACGCACCGTCGACGACCTCGCCGAGCAGGTCGGCGCCCACGCACCCTCCCTGCACCGCGCCCTACGCGCCCTGGCCTCCAAAGGCATCTTCACCGAAACCCACCCCGGCACCTTCGACCTCAGCCCCCTGGCCGAACCCCTGCGCTCCGACCACCCCCTCTCACTCCGCGACGCCTACCCCCTCCTCACTCCCGACATCGACGCCTGGGCCCGCTTCGACCACTGCATCCGCACCGGCGAAGCCGCCTTCGACCTCGTCCACGGCCAGGGCTACTGGGACTACATGGCCGACAACCCTGAGCAGAGCCGGCGGGTGGACCGGTCCATGGCCAGCATCAACCGGCTGCAACTGCGTACGGTGTTGCCGGCCTACGACTGGGGCTCCTTCGACACCGTCATCGACGTCGGCGGCGGCAACGGCGCCTTCCTCGCCGGCATCCTCGCCAAATTCCGCTCACTGCACGGCACCGTCTACGACCTCCCCCACGTCGTCGCCGCCGCCACCGACGTCTTCGCCGCCGCCGGTGTCAGCGACCGCGCCACCAGCATCGGCGGCAGCTTCTTCGACCACGTCCCCCCAGGCGCCGACGGCTACCTCCTCAAGCGAATCCTCTACGGGTGGGACGACGAGCAGGCGCTACGGCTGCTGCGCGCGGTGCGTGCGGCCATGCGCCCCGACAGCAAGCTGGTCGTACTGGAGCCCGTGATTGGCTCCGGCAACGAGTTCGACGTCGGTAAACTCTACGATCTGCTGTTGTTCGCCATGGTGGGCGGCGGGACCCGCAGCGAGGAACACATCGAGGAGCTGTTCTCCGCCGCCGACCTGCGTCTGACCGGAATCACTCGGACGATGATGTTCCCCATCGTGGAGGCACAGCCGGTCTGAGCCCCGGTTGGCTCCCGGCCTTCGGGCCGGCCCCCGGTACCAGTGATCGTGGCCGTGGCAAACGGCGGAAAGGATGTCGAGATGCGGGTGAACGCCGACTTCTCCAGGTGCGAGAGCAACGCGGTGTGCATGGGAGTCGCTCCCGAGGTCTTCATGGTGGGCGAGGACGACTTCCTCTACATCCTCGACGAGCGGCCGGGCGAGGAGGCCCGGGACAAGGTCGTCGAGGCGGTGCGCCGCTGTCCCAAGCAGGCGCTCTCGATCCAGGAGGACTGACCTGGGGTCGGGGAGCGTGCCGGCTGTCCATTGCCGCCGGCACGTTCCAACGGCCCGGCACTCCGCGGTCGGCAGGGGCGACAGCTCGGCCGCCGATGCTCCATCCTCGGGAACAATGGCGCACTCCGAGAGCGTTTGCCGAGGTCATGCGGGAAAAGGGGCCTCCCCACGGCGCGACGGAAAAGATTTTCGCTTTTTCATAAGAAATTCATGAGGAAAGCGTGAACTGTAGTCTTCCAAAGCGTGAACCGCAGTATTCTGAATTGCGTATCCGTTGAACTCGGCGAGACGCAGCGGGAAGCCGACGCTTCCGGCTCCGGTCCGGTAACAATTTCTCCTGGCTTCTCGCTGCGACCTTACGACCGTGGCAAGACGGATCACCGCCACAATTCTTCTGGCAACCCCTCCGGCAATCACACGGTGACGCCGCCCGATGACAGAGGCGGCTACCGTGCGTCGGCGCCAAGGATTTGGTGTTGTCCGTTATGACGCAGCGTGATGACCTCTGGAGCGGTGTGGCGAGCCGGCCCACCGCTCCCCCGCGTCGCCGGCCCGCGAGACTCCACTCCGCTCTAGAGCAGTCTCCGGTCGGGGTTCTGTTTTCCCAACGCTGGGGTGTGGGGCCGTGGGAGTGTTCTTCGTTCGCTCGTGCCTCGACCGCTTCGCGCCCCCGCTAGCCCGCGGGACGACAGCCGACGCGCTCACCCACGTGCGCCCACCGCCTGCCCTCGCCGCTCTAGCCGACGTCACCGGAGCGACCGGTTTCGCGGGCCACTCGGGCCTCCTCGATCGCGGCCCAGACCCGCTCGGCCGTGGCGGGCATGTCGATGTGCTCGACCCCCAGGTGTGAGACAGCGTCGACGACGGCGTTGTGCACAGCGGCGATCGAGCCGACCGTGCCGGACTCGCCGACTCCCCGGACACCCAGCTCGTTGACAGTCGAGGGGGTCTCGATAGTGCTGCTCTCGAAGTCGGGCAGATCGGCGGCGCTGGGGATCAGGTAGTCGGCGAACGAGGCGTTCAGCGGAGCACCGGCGGCGTCGTAGCCGGCCTCCTCGAACAGCGCCTGAGCCGCGCCCTGGGCGAGCCCGCCGTGGATCTGTCCCTCGACGAGGAGCGGGTTGACGACACGGCCCGCGTCGTCGACCGCGACGAGCCGCCGCAGCCGCACCGCGCCCGTCTCGACATCGACATCGACCACGGCCAGATGCGTGCCGTAGGGGTAGGTCGGCCCACTCGGTTCAAAGGTGTGCTCGACGCGCAACTGCCCCGGCTCGACCGCTGCGGCGAGGTCGGCCCAGCTCAATGCCTGCTCGGACGCCCCCTCCAGGTGGAAGTGGCCCGCCTCGGTGTCGAGGACGACATCCTCGACGGCGCCGCCGAGGTGCTCCGCGGCCAACGCGGTCGCCCTGTCGGCCAGCAGACCGGCGGCCTGGTGCACCGCTATCCCACCGGTCTGCAACGAACGCGACCCGCCGGTCCCCCCGCCTGAGGGGATACGGTCGGTGTCACCGTGGACCACCTCGACCCGCTCGACGGGGATACCCAACCGGTCGGCGACCAGCATGGCCCACGTCGTCTTATGGCCCTGCCCGTGCGGCGAGGTGCCGGTGAGCACGAGAGCGCCGCCGTCGGTGTCGATCTCGATGGCGGCGAACTCCGAGCGCGCGTCCACCCCCGTGGCCTCGACGAACGTCGACAGCCCGATCCCTGTCTGCAAGGGCGTGCCGCTGGAGCGGCGCTCGCGCTGCTCGGCGCGGAGCTGGTCGTAGCCGGCGGTGCGCAGCGCCAGATCCAGAGCCGCCGTGTAGTCGCCACCGTCGTAGGTGGAGCGGGTGAGGGTCCGATAGGGCTGGGCGTCGGCCGGGATGAGGTTGATCCGGCGCACCTCGGCGGGGTCCATGCCGATCTCGGCAGCGTAGCGGTCGACTGCCCGCTCCAGCGCGCCGACGGCCTCGGGCTGGCCGGCGCCCCGGTAGGCGAGGGTGGGGGTGGTCGTGGTGACCACGCTGGAGGAGGTGAACCTGGCGCGCTCGATGCGGTAGGGGCCGGTCAGCATGGTGCGGGTGAAGAAGGGCAGCACGGCGCCGATGCGCGGGTAGGCTCCGGCGTCCTGGACGACGGAGAGGCGGTACGCCTGAATCCGGCCGTCGCGGGTGCCGCCCAGCTCGATGTCGTGCAACTGGCCACGGCCGTGCCCCAGGGCGACCATGTTCTCCGAGCGGGTCTCCAGCCACCGCAGCGGCCGGTCGACCCGGCGGGCGAGGCAGGCCAGCAGCACGTCCTCGCGGGCGGGGTAGGCCTTGGACCCGAACGCGCCGCCGACATCGGGGGTCACCACGTGCACCTCGGACTCCTCCAGCCCCAGGCAGTTCGCCATCTGCTCCCGCCAGACGTGGGCGGCCTGCGTGCCGGCGTAGTAGGTCAGCCGTCCGCCGTCCCAGCGGGCTGAGGCGGCCCGCACCTCCATAGGGGCGGCGACCACGCGCTGGCTGCGGCTGCGCAGCGCCACGGTGACCTCACAGCCCGCCATCACCTCGCCGCGCAGCGGCCGGGCAAAGGTGAGCTTGAGGGCCACGTTGGTCTCAGCCGAGGGGTGGAGCAGTGTCTCGTCGGCCAGGGCCGCTTCGGGATCGACCAGCGCGGGCAGCGGCTCGATGTCGACGTGGACCGCGGCGGCGGCGTCCACAGCGGCCTCGCGGGTCTCGGCGATGACGGCCGCGATCGGCTCGCCGACGTAGCGGACCACCTCGCCGGCGAGGACGGGCTGGGACATCTCCTGGTTGAGCACCGGTGGGTCGGCCGGCAGTACGGGCAGGTCGGTGTCGGCGGCGGTGCACACCTCCAGCACGCCGGGCACGGCGCGCGCCGCCGCGGTGTCGATACCGGTCAGCCTGCCGTGAGCGGTCGTGGAGCGCACGATCGCGACGTGGGCGGCCCCCGGCGGTGCGACGTCGTCGGCGTAGCGACCACCGGCGGTGAGGAGTTCGAGGTCCTCGGAGCGCCGAACCGATGTGCCCAGGATGCCCATGTGCCGTCCTCTCTCCTTGGTCCGCGCGCCGTGGGGAGGTGACGCGCGTGTTCCCGGTTTCCCGGTGTCGTCCGCGGTGGGGCCGCGGGTGGGGGTCAGTGGTCCTCGGTGATCATCGACGCGACGTGTTCGCCGATCATCATGCAGGTGAGCGCCGCGGGCGCCCGAAGGGGCACCGGCACCACGGAGGCGTCGGCGACCCGGAGCCCGGAAACGCCGCGGACCCGGCACCGTTCGTCGACGACGGCCTGCGGGCTGTCAGGCGGGCCCATGGTGGCCCCGCCCAACAGGTTCCAACGGCTGTTGGTGATGGCGCGCAGCAGGCCGTCGAGCTGCTCGTCGTCTCCGACAAGCGCGTCGTCGACGGCGGCGAACCGGTCGACGGTGGCGGTGAAGGAGGGGTGTTGGACGATCTCCCAGGCGTGGCGGTAGGCGGCGCGCATCCGCTCCAGATCGCCCGGCTCCGAGTAGAAGCGCAGGTCGACGACCGGCTGTTGGGAGGGGTCGGCGCTGGGCAGCCACATCGCGCCACGCGAGGCCGGCCGCATGTCGCCCACCATCACCAGGGTCAGCCGGTCAGCGCCGGCCATCGCGCTGAGCTGGGGAATACGCATCCCGGAGAACAGGCACAGGTAGGAGGCGTGGTCGGCGGCGAAGCCGGGAATGGCGGGCAGCCGGCCCACAATCTGGGTACGCGGCCACTCCGGCGAGCCGGCCGCCTCGGTGGCGACGACGGGGATGACGGCGCCGGGCTGGTCGATGAGGTGGCGGCCCACACCGGGCAGGTCGACTCGGCAGGCCACGCCGGACCGGGGCAGCTCGTCGGCTGGCCCCACCCCCGAGCGCAGCAGCAACGCGGGACTGTAGGGGGCGCCCGCGGCCAGGATCACCTCGCCGGCGCGGATCACCTCGCCGCCGGCCTCGACGCCTACGGCCTGTTCGCCCTCGATGACGATCCGATCCACGCGCACGTCGCCGCGCACGGTGAGGTTGGGGCGCGAGCGGGCCGGAGCCAGGTGGGTCGTGGCGGTGGACATCCGCTCGCTGCCGCGCCGGTTCTGCGGGTAGATGGCGATGCCGGTGGCGTCGGGGGCGTTGAGGTCGGGGCACTCGGGGTGACCGGCTGCGACCGTGGCGTCGAGCAGCCCCGTCATAGCGGGCAGCAGCTCGGAGCGGTCCCAGCGGGTGATGGGGACAGGGCCCCGGTCGCCGTGGACCGGGTCGGTGCCGAATTCGACGTCGGTCTCCAGCCGCCGGTAGGAGGGCAAGACGTGCGACCAGTCCCAGGCGGGCAGGCCCAGACCGGCCCATTCGGCGAAGTCGGCGGCGGGGGCGCGCAGCGCGCCACGGTCGTTGGTCTGCGAGGAGCCGCCCACGACTCGGCCTCGCCCCAGGGGTCCCTCACGGTCACCGGTCACGGTCACCGTCAGCCCCCAGTCATGGGGGTCGTCCACAGGCGGTACGGTGCCGTCGCGCAGGTAAGCCGGCATGGTGGCGGGGTCGGGATAGTCGGGGCCGGCCTCCAGCAACAGCACCTGCCGGTCGGGGTCCTCCGACAGCCGTGCCGCCAGGATGGCCCCCGCCGTCCCGGCACCGACGATGACGTAGTCGACCGCGCTCATCGCAGCGTATCCCCCTTAGGTTGGTCACTCCCCCGCCCGGGCGGCCCGGTCGCCACCCGGACATGCCCCCTCATCTGACCGCCATCGGCACCGATCGGTAGGTGCGGAACAGCGCGCTGGGCAGCCGCTCGAACTCGCCCGCGGGCTGGATGTCGGTGAACTCCGCGGCCAGCCGGGAGAACACGGCCGCTCCCTCCACCCGGGCCAGGGCCACACCGAAGCAGCCCCGCACGCCGCCGCCGAAGCCGACGTGGGGGTTGGGGGAGCGGCCGATGTCGATCCGGTCGGGTTCGGCGAAGACCGCTTCGTCGTGGTTGGCGCAGCCCAGCAGCAGGAAGACCGGGCGTCCCGGGCGGATCGTGCGCTCGCCGACCTGGATGGGCTCGCTGGCCAGTCGGGCGGTGTACTGGATGGGGGCGTCGAAGCGGATGAACTCTTCGACGGCGGTGGGCACCAACTGCGGGTCGGCACGCAGCCGGGCGAGGTGTTCGGGTTCGCGGGCCAGGGCGGCGCAGCCGGTGGCGACCATGTTCATCGTGGTCTCGAAGCCGGTGAAGCACAGGAAGGCGAGGTTGTCGATGACGGCCTCGACGGTCAGTCCGCTGCCGTCCTTGGCGACCTCGGCCAGCATGCTCGACAGCAGGTCCGATTCCGGCTGGGCGCGGCGCTGCTCCAGCAGGTCGGCCACGGTGGAGCGCAGCCACACGAGCGCGGCGTCGGCCCCGGAGCGGTCGGCCTCGGGCAGGAAGGGGGTGAACGCTTTGCTGAGCCCGGGCACCCGGGGCCAGATGTCGCGATGGGTCTCGGGCGGCATGCCGATGAGCTTGCACACGACCGAGGCTGCCACCGGGAATGCCAGGTCGGCCACAGCGTCGAGGCGGCCGGAGGCGCGCGCTCGCTCCATCACGGCGTCGAGCAGCCCGTCGATGTAGGGACGGGTCGCGCGAGCGACACCGGGGCTGAACGCCCGCACCATCAGCTCGTGTAGCAGGCCATGGCCGTCCGGGTCCTGGGTGGGGATGATCCGGTCGAACACCGTGCTCGCCACCCCGTCCTGGGTGGCGAACTGCGGATCGTTCTCGGGCAGGGAGTTACTCAGCCGGGGGTCGCGCAGCAGCGCCGCCACGTCGGCGTGGCGGGTCACCCCCCAACTGGCGGGCCCCACACGGCACAGGGGGCCGGCGGCGCGCAGCCGCTCGTAGGTGGGGTAGGGGTCGCGCATTATCTCGGGGTCGAGCGGGTCGAACCCCGGGCGCGGGGAAGACCGCCGTCGGCCGGCGGTGGCGTGGTCGGGCGCGGTACTCATTCAGCCGGTCTCCAGGGGGTTCAGGCGGTCGCGACGGCCACCGGCACGCTCTCGTAGGCGCGGAAGGTCGTCTTCTCCCGGCGACGCGCGGGGCCGGCGGCCTCCACCTCGGAGAAGAGGTCGAGCAGCCGGTTGAAGACCACCTCGCCCTCGACTCGGGCGAGGGCGGCCCCCATGCACAGGTGCGCCCCGCCGCCGAAACTGAGGTGGGGGTTGGGGGAGCGGCCGATGTCGAGCCGGTCGGGGTCGGCGAAGACCGCTTCGTCGTGGTTGGCCGACCCCAGCAGCAGCACCACCACACGACCGGCCCGCAGGGTGTGGCCGTCGATGTCGATGGGCTCGTGGACCAGGCGTGCGGTGCCCTGGATGGGGGCGTCGAAGCGCAGGAACTCCTCGACGGCGGTGGCGGTCAGACCACGGTCGGCACGCAGCCGGGCCATCTGGTCGGGGAAGCGCAGCAGGGCCGCGCAGCCGGTGGCGATGAGGTTCATCGTGGTCTCGAACCCGGCGAAGAAGGCGAAGACGGCGTTGTCGACGATCTCCTCGTGGCTGAGGGTACGGCCGCCGTCCTCGGCCGCGAGCATGCGCGAGAGCAGGTCGTCGCCGGGTGAGCGCCTGCGCTGCTCCAGCAGCTCGCTCAGGTAGGAGCGTAGCCACACCACCGCGGCGTCGGCCTCGGCGCGGGCGTCGTCTGGAACGATGGCGGCGAACGCTTTGCCCAGGTCCACCGCGCGAGGGCGGATCTCGTCGCGTTCGTCGGGGGAGATCCCCATGAGCCGGCACACCACCATCACCGGTAGCGGGAAGGCCAGGTCGGTCACGGCGTCGAAGTGCCCCTGCTCCCGGGCGGGCGCCAGCAGCTCGTCGACCAGGCCGGCGATATCGGGGCGCAGGGAGCGCACCAGAGCGGGACTGAACGCCTTGCCGATGAGTTTGCGCAGCCGGGTGTGCGAGGGCGGGTCACGGTAGAGGATGATCTTGCCGAAGAAGTCGCCGGCAGGCCCGTCGCCCGCGGAGGCGCGATGGTATTCCTCGGGAAACTGGCTGCCCAGCCTCGGGTCACGCACCAGCGAGGCGACGTCGGCGTGGCGGGTGACACCCCATGCGGCCGGCCCGACCCTGCACAGACGACCCCGTTGCCGCATATCGGCGTAGGTCGGATAAGGGTCGTCCAGAACAACCGGATCTAAGGGGTTGAAAGAGGGGAGGGAACGGCGAGCCTGTCGGGGCATGGGTCCGAGTATCGAGGAATCCCACACGCAGGGCAAGGGCTCGGGAGACGGCTTATCCGGCTTATACCTGCCGGTGGAACCGAGTAATCCGTAAGCGGGCGGCTCCAAAAGCGCACGGGTTTTCCGGCGGAGCTGGGCTTACGCACCGTTTTGCCGCCGCGTGGGAGCGAGGTTGCCGCTCCCGCTGCTTTCATAAATCGGACGAGAAGCGTGGGTGCCTCCCTGTTCATCTGGGCGTCGCGCCAAGGGAGCGGGACCGCGGCCACGGGCACCGTGCATCGCCCTGGGGCGGCCGATCGCCTGAGGGCTGCTCCTCCCCGGGGCGGGCGTCTCTCCCCCACGCTTCTTCGCGGCTGCGCCCCGCCGCCCCCTGGGGAAGGCGAGACGTCGCCCCGGGCGTGAGTCAAGCTCCCCTGCTGGAGGGATACGGACTTCAACTGCGCTGAACTGGTGATATGTCGATTCCAGGAGGCAGCGGAGCCGGCGGGGAGGTGCCTGCGACCGCGGTGCTCGCGGGGGTCGGGGCGCGCTGATGGCGGGGTAAGGAAGGAGAGGGGCCGTGCCGTTCGCGCGAGCCCGCCGCGTGTTCGCGCCCTCTGAAACACCGCCCGCGCCCGGGCGCCGGCCAGGGTGTTCGTCGACGTGAGCCTTGTCCTCTCGGTCGGACTCACCCTACCGGGGGCGCCGCCGCGGCCTACAGACGAACCAATGGAGCAGCAGCGGCGTGGGCAACGGAGAAGGGGGCCGTACTTGCGATCGCGTACTACCACACGCCTGGCATACCCGAGTAGCGAAAAGATCGGCACGCGTAATCGGAGCTGCGGAAAAGCCCCTTACCAGTACTCACCTGAGCAGGACATGAACGTTGCGTGAAATGTCGTAATTAAGATTCTAGGCGGCTAATCTGGTCAAATATAGCGACTTGCGGATGATCGGTGCTATTCTCCTGCGGACCTGCGAGTGAGTGCTCCGGCTTATGAATGGGGCGGCCGTGCCATCAGATGCGACAGCCAAAATCAATGACCCCGTACCGACCGATCCGACGTCGATCGTCATCGAGCTACTGACCAAAGCGCCGGCGACCGTATCGGACCCCTACGGGCATTACCGTGCGCTGCGGGAGTCAGCGCCCCGTTACCTGCTCGACCATCCGACCGGCGCGGGCCATGTGCTGACTACCTACGACGAGTGTCGCCACATGCTGCGCAACCCGTCACTGGACAAGTCGGCCCAACGCCCGCGCCTGGGCGACGATCGCGGGGTCGACCGGCCGCGCACCCTACTCTTCCTCGACGGCGAGCCGCACACCCGACTGCGTAGCTTGGTGAGCCGAGCCTTCACCCCCCGGCGGGTCGAGGCGCTGCGCCCGCGCCTGCAAGGCTTCGTCGACGAGCTGCTCGACGACGTCCAAGAGGAGGTCGGAGCCGAGGGTGAGGTCGACCTGATCGGCACATTCGCCTTCCGGCTGCCGGTCATGGTCATCGGCGAGCTGGTCGGTGTGCCCCGCGAGGACTGGGAGATGCTGCGTACCCAGACCCGGGCCGCATCGGCGGGGCTGGAGATGTTCGCCAGCCCCGAGGTGCTGAAGAGTTCCGACGCTGCCCTGGCCGAGATGGAGGAGTACTTCACCGAGCTGGTGGCCCAACGCCGCGAGGACCCGCGCGACGACCTGATCTCCGCACTGGGCCAAATCGAGCTGAACGGCGACCGCCTGTCGGTTCCGGAGCTGATCTCGGTCGTGGTCCTGCTCTTCGGCGCCGGGTTCCAGACCATGACCGACCTGATCGGCCTGGGCACTCTGGCTCTGCACCGCCACCCCGACCAGATGACGCGGCTGCGTAACGACATGTCGCTGCTCGGCTCGGCCGTGGAGGAGCTGCTGCGCTACGACTCCCCCGTCCACGTGCTCGGGCGCGCCGCGTTCGAGGACTCCACCTTCTCCGACGGCAGCCCCATCAAGAAGGGCGAGCACGTCATCACCCTCATCGGCGCCGCCAACCGGGACCCGGCCCGCTATGAGAACCCCGAGACCCTCGACATCGCACGCTTCTCCGGCGACCGCACTCCCGAGGTGCCGCTGTCCTTCGCGTGGGGTCCCCACCACTGCCTCGGCGCCCAACTGGCCCGGGCCGAAGGGCAACTGGCCTTCGGGCGGATGCTGGAGCGCTTCTCCGAAATCGAGGTGAACGAGGACACGCTCAAGTGGCGCACCAGCAGCACCTTCCGGGGGCTGGAGAACCTCGACGTCCGGCTCGTGAGCGCGTGACCGCCATGACGCAACCCGTCATCGTCGAGGCGGTGCGCACCCCGCTGGGCAAGCGCGGCCGGTCCCTGGCCGGTCTCAAGGGGGTGGCACTGCTGCGCCACGTGCTCGTCGAGGTGATCCGGCGCGCCGGTGTCGAGCCCGGTCAGATCGATGAGATTATCGGCGGCTGCGTCACCCAGGTGGGGGAGCAGAGCCTGAACGTGACCCGCAACGCCTGGCTCAACACTGGGCTCGACTATCGCGTGGGCTGCTCCACCGTCGACGTCTCGTGCGGGTCGGCGCAGCAGGCCAACCACCTCGTGGCCGGCCTCATCGCCGCCGGCGGGATCGAGGTGGGGATCGCTTGCGGCGTCGAGGCGATGAGTCGGGTCCCGCTCGGCGCGAACCTGTACAACGGGCCGGGCCACTACAAGACCAAGGACTACGTCTGGGACGACCCGCCCAAGGCGCAGTTCGGCGGCGCCGAACGGATCGCCCTGCGGGAGCAGATGACCAGGGAGGAAGTCGACGCCTTCGGGGTGCTCTCGCAACAGCGGGCGACCCGTGCCTGGGCCGAGGGGCGCTTCGACCGTGAGGTCGCCCCGATCGAGGCCCCCGTGCTCGACGCGGACGGCCAGGAGACGGGGCAGTGGCACACCGTCGAGCGCGATGAGGGGCTACGCGAGACCACGCAGGCCGACCTGGCCGGTCTGCGGCCCAACGTGGCGGACGGCGTCCACACTCCCGGCACCACCTCCCAGGTCTCCGACGGGGCGTGCGCCGTGCTGTGGATGTCGCAGGAGCGGGCCGCTGAGCTGGGCCTACGCCCTCGGGCGCGCCTCCTGCACCAGGTGGTCACCGGCTCGGACCCCTACTACCTGCTGGACGGGCCGGTCGAGGCCACCGCGAAGCTCCTGCGACGCTCCGGGATGGAGATCGGCGACATCGACCGCTACGAGGTCAACGAGGCGTTCGCCGCCGTCCCGATGACGTGGGCCCGCACCTACAAAGCCGACATGGACCGGCTCAACGTCAACGGAGGAGCCATCGCCCTCGGCCATCCGGTGGGGGCCACCGGCGCCCGCCTCATCACCAGCGCGCTGCACGAACTGGAGCGCAGCGATGGTGAGACCGCGCTGATCTCGATGTGCTGCGGCGGCGCCCTTGGCACCGCGTCCCTGCTGCAACGAGTGTGAGGAAGGGGGGCCTGCCTGTGAGCGCCGTGGACGATGACGGCGACGAGCGCCGTTCGGAGTTCTTCCGCGAGGCACGCTCCGACCTGCGGGGGCCGCTATCGGGTGTGCGGGTCCTCGACGTCACGACCGTGTGGTCGGGGCCCATGGCCACCTGTGTCCTGGCCGACCTCGGCGCCGATGTGATCCGGGTGGAGATGCCCGGCAACCGGGCCGACCGGCTGCCACCGAACATCCCGGGAACCGGCCGTTCCTGGTTCCACGAGACGGTGAACCGCAACAAGCGCAGCATCGGGCTGGACCTGCGGGCGCCCGAAAGCAGGGAAGTGTTCCTGGAGCTGCTGGCCACCGCCGACGTGATGGTGGAGAACTTTCGCCCCGGCACGCTGGAGAGGTGGAACCTGGGCTACCAGCAGTGCCGGCAGGTCCGGCCCGACCTGGTGTTGGTTTCCGTGTCGGGGTGGGGCCAGTGGGGCTCCGAGTACCGGCGTGGAGGCTACGATCCGGTGGTCCAGGCCGCTTCGGGATGGATGTCCCTCAACGGCGACCCGGAGGGGGACCCTGTGCGCTCTCCCACATTCCTCGCCGACGACGTGGCCGGGCTGCACGCCGCCATCGGCGCGCTGGCCGCGCTGCGCCACCGCGACCAGACCGGGGAGGGCCAGCACGTCGACGCCGCCATGATGGACGCGCTGCTGTTCCAGAGTTCGGGGCTGCTGACGCTGGCCGCCACGGGCGTGCCGCTGCGGCGGCTGGGCAACCGCACCGAGTTCCTGGCGCCCACCGGCCACTACACCTGCGCCGACGGCGGGGTCTACCTGGTCATCGCCCAGGATCGTCAGTGGCGCACCCTGATACGGCTGATGGGGCGGCCCGAACTGGCCGAGGCGCCGGGGTTTGCCACCAACCGCGAGCGGCTGGACAACCGGGAGGAGATCGACGCCCTGGTGGCCGAGTGGTGCCTGAAGCACGACGTCGCCGACGTGGTGGCTCAACTGGGTGAGGCGGGGCTGATCGTCTCCCCCGTGCGCTCCTTCGCCGAGGTGGCGGCCGACCCTTCGGTGCACGAGCGCGGAATGCTACAGGAAACGGAACTGTCCAACGGGACTCGGGCGCCGCTCACCGGGCCGGCGGTCAAGTTCTCTCGCACCCCCACGGCGGTGCGCAGCGGAGCACCCGACGCCGGCCAACACACTGAAGAATTACTCGACGAAATCGGTGTCGATACACAGCGTAGGAAAATCCTACGAAGCTCCGGAATACTTTCCTAAGAAGGGAAATACCCGGGCAGGGATAATCCTTGACGGAACCAAATATGACGAACTAGTCTGGCGATACTTGTCTGACTTGTCGCAAATTCCGGTATGAACACAGCAGGGATGCCGTACGCCATCCCCCTCAATCGGCTGTTCATTCGCGTGACATCTTTGTTAACTCTTTTGACGGACTTCTGTGGAGGCGTGGGGTGTCGGAGGAGCGGCGTGCTCTGATAACAGGATTCTCCCGCGGAATCGGCCGAACGGTGGCACTCAAGTTGGCCGCCGAGGGCTACGAGATCGTGGGATGCTACCACTCTTCCGCCATTGACGCCGAAAAGGTCGCCGCTGACGTGCGGGAATTGGGAGTGCGCGTCCACTTCGACCACTGCGACGTCGCAGATAGTTCAATGGTCAACGATTTCATCGCCAACGCGGAACGGGAACTGGGGCCGATTTCGACGGCCGTCACCAATTCCGGCATCACCCGCGACAACGCCATGGTGATGATGTCGCAGGACGACTGGCAATCCGTGGTCGACACCAACCTCACCGGAACGTGGAACGTCATGCGAGCGATGGCCTTCCGTTTCCTGAAGCGCCGCAGCGGCTCCCTCGTGGCGATGTCGTCGACGGCCGGCGTGTACGGCAACGCGGGCCAGTCCAACTACGCGGCGAGCAAAGCCGGCGTCATCGGTCTGGTGAAGTCGCTGGCCAAGGAGGTGGGTCCGCGCGGCATCCGGGTCAACGCCGTCGCGCCGGGCTTCATCGAGACCGACATGACCGCGGCACTGAACGAGCGCCAGCGCGACACCGCGCTGCAACAGATCCCGCTGCGCCGGTTCGGCACCACCGAGGACGTGGCCGAGCTCGTCTCCTTCCTCGTCTCGGAGCGGGCCGGGTTCATCACCGGCCAGGTCTTCGGCGTGGACGGGGGAATGGTGCTGTGACCCACCAGCCCGACACCGCCTCCGCGGACCCGCGCATGGGCGCCGCCCCGCTGCGCGCCGTCGACGACGTGGCCCACACCGAGGCCCACGGACACCTGACGGTGCGCGCCACCAAGGAGATCACCGCCACCGACCCCTACATGGCCGGCCACTTCCCCGGCGAACCCGTCTACCCCGGGATCTTCGCCGTGGAGAGCCTGCGGCAGGCGGTCCTGACGGCCCTGAGCGAGCGGGACGAGCACGGGTTCGAGCTGACCGCGCTGCGCTCGGTCCGCTTCACCTCCCCCCTGCTTCCCGGGGACACGCTCCGGATCGAGGCCACTCTCGACGCCCCCGACCCCACGGGCACCCGCCGGGTGAGCGCGCGGCTGCTGGCCGCCGACGACCGGCCGGCCGCCCGCATCTCGGCCGATTTCACGCGGGAGGCGGCCGATGATTGAACACGCCGAGCTACGCGCACTCCTGCCGCAGCGCCACCCGATCCTGCTACTGGACCGGGCCAGCGTGGTCGAGCCCGGCCGGCGGGTCGTGGGGCACAAGGCGATCACGGGCAGCGAGCCCTGCTACCGCGACCTTCCCGACAGCGCCTCACCGAAGAGCTTCGGCTACCCGCACTGCCTGCTGTTGGAGTCGTTCGGCCAGGCCGCGGCCGTGCTGTGGCTGACCAGCGACAGCGACGGCGAGAACGAGGACGGAGTCCTCATGTTCGCCGGAGCCCGCGACTGCCGTTTCGTGGGGCGCGCCTACCCCGGCGACACGCTGCACCACGAGGTGCGACTAGAGCACGTCATCGGCGACAACGCCTTTGCCAGCGGACAGACCCGCGTGGGCGACCGGGTCATCGCCACCTTCGGCTCCCTGATCGCGGTCCGCCGCCCCCACTCGGCGCTGGCGGCCCCAACCCCCAGCCAACCACGTCCGGCACCCTAGGCAAGGAGACAGCGCATGACATCTGCGTCCCAGCACCTCGAAGAACTGCGCGAGATGATCGCCGAGATCCTCGAACTCGAACCGGAGGAGATCAGCGACACCGGTGACTTCGTCGAAGAGTACGAAGCCGACTCGCTGCGCGCCATCGAGATCCTGGCCCAGTTGGAGAAGAAGTACGGCGTCGAGATCCCGCAGTCGGAACTGCCGGAGATGCAAAACCTCGAAGCCGTCTACAAGGTGGTAGCCGGCTACGCGGGCTGGCAGGACTGATGCAGCGCGTGGTGGTCACCGGCCTCGGCACGGTCTCCAGCATCGGCATCGGCGTCGACGAGTTCCGGGAAGGGCTGCGCAGCGGTCGCTCGGGGATCTCGCCCATCGCCAGCTTCGACACCACCGGATTCCCGCACGTCCACGGCGGCGAGGTCCCCGACTTCGTCCCGGAGAAGCTGCTGCGGCGGCTGCGCCCCCACGAGTGGGGGCGGGCCAGCCAATTCGCCGCCTCAGCCGCCAGGCTCGCCGTCGAGGACGCGAACCTGGCCGACGGTGACGTCGCGCCGGAACGCGCCGGAACCGTCATGGGCACCACCAGCGGCGAGTCCCAGGTCGTGGAAGCCCTGACCGCCGAGCAGGTCAACGCGGGTCTACCGGGGATGTCGGCCGGGTTGCTCCGGCAGGTTCCGGCCTCGCGGCTGGCCAACTCCGTCAGCGCCGAACTGGGTTTCGCCGGCGAGTCCATGACGGTGGCTACCGCGTGCTCGGCCAGCAACTACGCCCTGGGCTACGCCTACGACCTCATCGCCACCGGCGAAGCCGACGTGATGGTCGCGGGCGGCGCAGACGCCGTGTGCCGGTGGGCCCATGCCGGGTTCTACCGGCTGGGCGCGCTCACCGAACGGGTGTGCTCGCCTTTCGACCAGGACCGATCCGGCATCCTGACCGGCGAGGGGGGTGTGGCCCTGGTACTGGAGTCGATGGAACACGCCTTGGCCCGCGGCGTCCGGCCCCACGCCGAGATGCTGGGCTACGGGCTCAACTGCGACGCCAACCACATGGTCTCGCCCGACGCCGACTCGATCGCCGCCTGCATGGTGCGCGCCCACACCAACGCCGGGATCACACCCGCCGACGTGGACTACATCAGCGCGCACGGCACCGGCACACCCGCCAACGACCTCATGGAAGCGCAGGCCGTGCTCCAGGTGTTCGGCGACACCCCACCCCCTATGAGCTCGATCAAGTCCATGCTGGGCCACACCATGGGCGCCGCCAGCGGCTTCGGCGCCGTCGCCTCGACGCTGGCGATCACCGAAGGGTTCCTCCCGCCGACCATGAACTGGTCCACGCCCGACCCCGACATGAGCGGGATCGACCCGGTGCCCAACACCGCTCGCTCCACCACGGTCAACGTGGCCCAGAACAACGGGTTCGCGTTCGGCGGCAACAACGCGATCATCCTGCTGGGAGCCGTGACATGACCGTTTTGGCGATCAGCGGCTGGGGCGTGCTCAGCGCGGCCGGCCCGGGGACCGACCCCCTGGCGGCACTGCTGGCCGGCCCGGAGCCGACGCCGCCGACGTCCTCGGTGGAGGCACCCCCCAAGGGCACCCCCGCCGGCTTGGGCACCGAGGGCGACCAGCCCCCCGGTCTCGAATCGATCCCGGTGACCGGCTTGGACGTGCGCCAGCGGCTGGGCCGCAAAGGCACCGGCTTCCTGGACCGCGCCACCGCCCTGGCGCTGGTCGCCTGTGACCAGGCCCTGGAGCACGGGGGCGTCGTCGTCGACGACTCCTGCCGGGACCGCGTGGGAGTCGTGCTGGGCACCACCCAGGGAAGCCTGCGCTCCACCATGGACTACAGCCGCGAGACCCTGGTGCAGGATCGTCCCTACCTGGTCAACCCCGCTCTGTTCCCCAACACGGTGATGAACTGCGCGGCCGGCCAGACCGCGATCCGCTACGGCCTCAAAGGGATCAACACGACCCTGGCCGGGGGCCGGCTGGCGTTCCTACAGGCGCTGCGCTATGCCCAGAATGCGCTGCGGCGTGGCTACGCCGACACGCTGCTGGTGGGGGCCACCGAGGAACTGACCGACCAGACGGCCTGGTCGATGCGGCTGAGCCACCCAGATGCGGACACGCTCGCCGTCGGAGAGGGCGCCGCTCTCTTCGTGGTGAGCAACGCCGCCGTGGGGACCGACCCCCTCCCCCACGCCGAGGTGCTGTCCGTGGTCCACGGCTACGCCCCCGACGGCGCCGTCGAGACCGGGCTAGGGGGATGCGTGCGGCGCGGACTGGCCGCGGCCCAGGTGGACGCGAGCGAGGTCGACCTGCTCGTCACCGGCGAGGTCGGCAACGAGCGCCGGGAGACGGCGGCGGCCACGACCGCTCTGGGAGACGAGCCCGCCCGAGTGCTGCGGGTCAAAGACGTACTCGGCGAGTTGCAGGCCGCCACGGGCGCCCTGCAACTCGCGGCTGTGCTCGGTCTCCAGGGGGGTTCCGAGGGCGACGGGCGGTGCGCGGTGATCACCGGGTGCGACGCCGACGGCGGGGTCGCCGCGGCCGTGGTGAGGAGGTGGCGCCGTGACGGCGCTACTGGCGGGTAGCGCAGTGGTGACCTGCCTCGGCACCGGCGCCGAGACGTTCGACGCGCTCCTCGACGGGCGCAGCGGCCTGGGGCCACTGCGCCGCACCGACGCCGAGCGGCTCTCGGTGTCGCGGGGCTACCACATCGCCGACGACGACTCGTGCTTTCGCGCCGGAGCATGGCTGACGCAGTGCGTACGCCAAGCCCTGGACGAGGCCGAGATCACCCCCCAAACCCACCGGATCGCCGCCGTGATCGGCACCGGCCTGCGCGAGCTGCGCACGCTGGAGCGCTGGGAGGAACCACCGGCCGACTTCCCGACCCACCTGCTGCACTTCGGTTCGGCGGCGCGCGCGGCCGAACCGGCCCTCACCGAGGTGGTGACCGTGTCCAACGCCTGTAGCGCCGGCGGTCACGCGCTGGCCATGGCCCAGGACATGCTCGATCTGGGAGAGGCCGACGCGGTCGTCGTAGGCGCCACCGACGAGATGAGCGGCTCGATGCTGACCATGATCGGGCGGGTCGCGGAAGAGCCCACCGAGGCGGTGCGGCCCTTCGACGCCGACCGCGGCGGGGTGCTGCTGGGCGAGGGCGCGGCGGCGGTCGTGCTCGTCGCGGAAGGCGCCACCGAACGACCGCTGGCCCGTGTACTGGCCACGGGCGTCTCCTGCGACGCCCACCACGAGACCGCCCCCTCGACGGAAGGACTCGGCCGCGCCGTCACCGACGCGCTGCGCCGTGGGGACCGCACGGGCCGCGACGTCGACCTCGTCGTCGCCCACGGCACCGGCACCGCGCTCAACGACCCCGCCGAAGCCCGCGTACTGCTGGAGAACGTGGTCGGCGACGGCCCCGGCCCGCTGGTGACCGCGCTGAAGGGGGCGATCGGCCACACCTCCGGCGCTTCTGCCCTGCACAATCTGGACGTGGCGATCCGGGCACTGCGCCACGGGCGCGTCCCTCCCGTGGTCGGGCTGCGCCACCCGCTGCCCGAGGGGGAAGGGCTGCGCTTCGCCGTCGACTCCACGCCTACCGCACCGATGCGGCTGGCCCAGATCGACGCCTTCGGCTTCGGCGGCGTGAACACCGTGACCCTGCTGGAGGCCGTATGAGAGGCGAGCCGGCGAGCGTCCCCTCCGCCCCGCCAGCGGTGGCCACCGTGACAGGGTGGAGCGTCCACCTCGTCGGCCCGGTCCCCGAAGCCGTGGGGGACCTGGAGCCGGTGGCCGGCTGCACGGCGGACGACGCGCGCGAGATCCTCGGCCGCAAAGGGCTGCTCTACAAGGAGGCGGCCACCCGGCTGGCTCTCTGCGCGGTGCATCGGGCGCTGGACCGCCCACCCCGCGCCCCCCGACCCGATGGTCCCCCTGACCCCCGTACTGCGGTCGTGGCCAGCTCCAACCTGGGAAACACCGCCACGGTCCGGTCGGTGATGGCCACCGTGGCCGCCACGAGCGGACGCGACGTGAGCCCGCTGGCGGCCCCGAACGCCTCTAGTAACGTGGTGGCCTCCAGCGTCGCCCTGTGGTTTCGCTTCGGCGGCCCCAACCTGATGCTGTGCTCCGGAGCCGTCTCGGGGCTGGACGCGGTCGCCGCGGCGATCCGGCTGCTCCGGACCGACCGGGCTGACCGGGTGGTCGTGGTCGGCGTGGAGCCGGGCGACGAGGTCGCGCGCGCGGTCCACCACTCGACACCGGCCGCAGCCGCCGGATTCCCTCTCCGGGAGGGCGCGGCCTGCCTGATCCTGGAACGGGGCGGTTCCCCGGCGGCCGGCACCCCCGTAGTGGAGCCACTCGCCACCGCGCCGGTCACCACTGCCGAGGGCGCGCCACCGGTGGCGGTCTTCGGCCCGTGTCCCCCCGACTGGCCGCTCCCCCCGCGCGTGGTCGGCCCCAAGGAGCTCGAAGGAGACGGATACGGCGCCGCCGGTGTGGTCTACACGGCCTTGGCCGCGAGCCTGCTGGCGGGCGGAGGCACCGCTTCGGCCGCTGTCACCTGTGGCGACGACGTCGACGGGTGGCGGTTTGCACGCGTGCGTGTGGCGGGTGAGGCGCATGTGTGACACCTTCCCCACCGCTTACCCGTTCGGCCCCGACCCGAGCGCGGACCCGGACGCGGGGCCCACGGTGGCGCTGGTGCACGGCCTGGAGGACGACTGGCGCAGTTGGCGGTCGCTGGTACGCGAGCTACGCCGCCGCGAGACACTCAAAAACGCCCGGTTCCGCGCGCTCGACCTGCCCTGGCGCAGCGGCTGCGACTACACGTGGCGGCGTGCGACCACCCCGAGCGACTGGGTCGACCGGGGGCTGGGGACACTGGCGCAACCGCCCCAGGTGGTGATCGCCCACTCCTTCGGCGCCAACGCCGTGCTGGAGCTGTTGGCGACCCGCCCCTCAGCCTCCCAACCCATGGCAGTGGTGCTGATCGCGCCCTTCTACCGCCCGCCGAGTGTCCCGGTGACCTGGAAATTGTTTGAACAGTCCCGCGACAACTTCAACCAGCAGATGCACGACGGCGTGGTGGCGCGGCTAAGCAGACGCGGGCGCGTCATCGAGGAGGACGTGCTGGAGTCGATGATCCGCAAGACCGTCGAGCGGGTGGGACCCAGCGGGTTCCTGGCCGTCTTCGACCAGTTCGTCGGCAGCGGCGAGCTCCGCCTTGCCGACGTGCGCCCGCCCACCCTGGTGCTGGCGGGCGCCCGGGACCCGGGGCTGGGCAGGCGGCGCGGCGCGGTCCTGACCGAGGAGATGCCGGCAGCCGACGTCGTACTGCACGAGGAGTGGGACCACTTCTGCCACATCCGGCACGCCGACGAGGTGGCCACCCGGATCACCGGGTTCCTGGACACGCTCCACCACGAGCGGGACGGTGCCGAGCACAGGGAACGGAGCGCATGATGTCCACGACGACTGCCGACCAGCGAGTGAGCGCGGTCACGGTCCGCCCACGCTACGACGGCGCCAACATCCGTACCTGGGTCGGGTTCCGCCAGTTCCTGGCCATGGCCGAGGAAACGGTCCTGGGCTGGTTCCGGGAGCGCGGCGCCGGACCGCAACGGCTCTACCACGAGTTCGGGCTGGGGCTGTCGATCGTCGACTCCTCGGGCCTGCTGCCCGCTGTGTTGGAGGTCGACGACGAGGTCACCGGCGAGGCGCGCCTGACCAAACCCGGCCGGTTCGCGGTCACCCTGACGGTCGAGCGCGCCGGCACCCGGACCGTCACGATGCGGGGCAAGGTCACGGTGGCCCTGGTCGAGGAGCACGGCGCGCCCGTACCTCCCGCCGCCCCCGCCGACGTGACGGCGCTCCTGCCCGATCTGGGCACGGCCACCTCGGTGGTGGTCCCCGCGGTGACCGCCGCCGACGCCGCGACAGCGCCGCCGGCCCTCGACGCCGCAGACGACGATCCGATGCGGCTGCTGGCACCCCCCGGCTCGGGGGTTTTCGGCTGGACCTGGCGCGCGCGCTACCCGCTGTGCCACTACTCCGACCGGTTGCAGCACTCCTCCTACGTCGCCGCGCTGGAGGAGGTCGTCGACCGGTTCCTCGCCGAGCGGGGTATATCCGTGGGCCGGATGCTGGCCGAACGCGGCTGGATTCCGGTCGTGTCGCGCGCCCGGGTGCGGATGCTGGCCGACGTGCACATGGAGGAGGAGGTCCACACCACCTTCACGGTGACCGACGTGCTGAAGAACCTCACCTGGGAGGCGCGGATGGACTGCTACGTCGCGCGCGAGGGCCGACTGACGCACACCGCCACCGCCAGCATCCTGCACGGCTACGCGATCAGTCGAGGCAGCGGCGCGGGCGGCCTGGCCGAGCTGGACGAGGCCACCGTCGCCGCCCTCACCGGCGGGAGGCGATGATGAGACGACCACCACGCATCCACTTCTCTTTCCGCAGCCCCTTCAGTTGGATGACCGTGGAGCTGCTACGGCGCCGCGTTCCCGACGCCATGGAGGCGATCCGGTTCATCCCCTTCTGGGACCCCGACGAGCGGACCTCCCGCGGCCTCGAAGAGCGGGGCGGGCAGTTCCACTACACGCAGATGAGCAAGGCCAAGCACCTCTACATCCTTCAGGACACCAAACGGCTCGCCCAACGCCACGGCTTCCCGATGGTGTGGCCCGTCGACATCGACCCCTGGTGGGAGCTCCCCCACCTGGCCTGGCTGCGGGCGCAGCGGTGCGGGCTGGCCGAACCCTTCTACGACGCGCTGATCCGGGCCCGATGGCACCGCGGTGAGGACATCTGCCAAACCGAGGCGATCCGGGCCGCGGCCAAGGAGGCCGGCGCCGACCCCGACCTGCTCGCCGGCGCGGTCGACGACGACGAGATCCGTGCCGAGGCTGTCGACTGCCTGTTCGAGGCGTGGCGCGACGACATCTTCGGCATCCCCTACATGCGCGTCGGCCGGCACCGATTCTGGGGTCTGGACCGCCTTGACGACTTTCTCGACGCCTACCTCCCGCTCCGTGACGAAAGCGAGGTTCCCCGATGAGCACACCCTCCGAAACCGACACCACGCCCGACGCGGCCCCCCACCCCGACGCCACGGAGGAGACCGACCCGCTGGCCGGCATCCCCGAGGCCGTCCGCGAACGGGTCGGGGCCTTTGACACCGACACGGCCGGCGGGTGTGGCTGATGGCCGCGAGCACGGACCGGCGCCGCCGCGAGCCAGAAGAAGAGCGACTGTACCGGCAGCGGCAGCTTGCGGCGACCTGTCGCCTGTTCGCCCGCGCCGGTTTCGACGAGGGCGCGGGCGGCCACGTGACCGCCCGCGACCCGCTGCATCCCGACCACTTCTGGGTCAACGCCTTCGGTCAGCACTTCAGCCACGTCCGCGTCAGCGACCTACTCCTGGTTGACGAGAACGGCGAGGTCGTCGCGGGCGAGGGGCGGGTGAACCCGGCCGGGTTCGTCATCCACTCCCGTATCCACGCCGCCCGGCCCGATGTCGTCGCAGCCGCCCACACGCACTCCACCCATGGGCGCGCCTGGGCGGCTCTGGGACGTCTCCTCGACCCCATCACCCAGGACGCCTGCGCCTTCTACGAGGACCACGTGGTCTTCGACGACTTCACCGGCGTGGTGCTCGACCCCGGCGAGGGGACCAGGATCGCCGCGGCGCTGGGCGAACACAAGGCGGTCATCCTGCGCAACCACGGGCTGCTCACCGTCGGCGGCTCCGTGGCCGAGGCCGCGTGGTGGTTCCTGGCGATGGACCGCTCCTGCCAGGTACAGCTCCTCGCCGAGGCGGCCGGCGACCCCAAGCCCGTCGACCCGGTCGCCGCCCGGGCCACCGCCGAGACTATGGGAAGCCCGGAGATCGGCCGCTTCAACTTCAAACCGCTCTACGCCGACATCACCCGCCGCGAGCCGGACCTGCTGGACTAAAAGCCCGGCCCGGGGCGCGCGGCAGCCGAAACCGGCTCTGCGCCGGCCCTGCGCCTCCGCTCGGCCCGAGCTACGGCGGCGCCCGACCCTCAAGGAGCCCGATCCGCCCAATGGCCGAACTACTCCGGGAACGCGCAGCGACCGACCTGAGCCTGCCCGCCCTGACCGACGACCGTGGCACAGCGACCATCGGCGCCCTCGACGCGCGCGTGAACCGCTGGGTGCACACGCTACGGGCCAGCGGGCTGACGGCGGGCGACCGGCTGTGTGTGGCCGCGGGCAACACTAACGAGACCTTCGAGGTCGCCCTCGCCTGCGTGCACGCGGGCGTGACCCTGGTACCGGTCAACTGGCACTTCACCGCGGCCGAGATGGCCCACCTGGTCCGCGACTCCGGCGCCCGCGGCCTGGTCGTCGACCCCGAACGCGCCGCGGTGGCCGCCGGGATCGAGGAGTTCACCACCCCGCCCGCGCTACGGCTCGTGTTGGGCGAGCGGCCCCACAGCGGTTTCCGGGCCACCGAGCCACTGCTGGCCGGCGCCTTGAGCGAAGAGCCCACCGACCAGGTCTCGGGTGCGCTGATGCTCTACACCTCGGGTACGACCGGCACCCCCCGCGGCGTCATCAACGGCGTGCTGACCAGCGGTGGACCGCTCAGCCGGGTCCGTGAGACGCTGCCGGCCCTGGGCAACCGCCTCGGCCTGCCCGAGGGTGGGGCGAGCCTGCTCGCCGGCCCCTGGTACCACTCGGCCCAACTGTTCTTCTCGCTGTTTCCGCTGCTGCGCGGCGCGCACCTGGTCATGCGGCACAAGTTCGACCCGGAGACGACGCTGCGGCTGATCGACTCCGAGGGCGTCAACACTACCCACATGGTGCCGACCCAGTTCGTGCGGCTGCTACGGCTGCCGGAGGAAACCCGCGCCGGATTCTCCGGCGCCAGCCTCACCCGCGTCTGGCACGGCGGCGGGAGCTGCCCGGTGGAGGTCAAGCGCCGCATGATCGAGTGGTGGGGGCCGGTGCTACTGGAGTACTACGCCGCCACCGAAGCCGGCGTGGTCACGCTGATCGACTCCAAGACATGGCTGCGCAAACCGGGGAGCGTGGGGCGTCCCCTGCCGCGCACCGACATCCTCATCGTCGACGACGACGGCGACCCGCTGCCCCCCGGCCAGCCGGGACGTGTCTTCATCCGGCGCTCCCCCAAGGGCGACTTCAGCTACTACAACGACCCCGAGAAGACCCGGCAGGCCCACCTCGGCCCCGGGACCTTCACCTACGGCGACCTGGGCTGGCTGGACGCCGACGGCTACCTGTTCCTCAGCGGTCGCTCCGCCGACACCATCGTCTCGGGCGGGGTAAACGTCTACCCGGCCGAGGTCGAGGAGGTGCTCCTTGATCACCCCGCGGTCGGTGACGCGGCCGTGCTGGGCGTGCCCGACGAGGAGTTCGGGGAGCGCGTGGTGGCCGCGGTGCGGCTCACCCCGGAAACCCCCGAGGGCACCGATCCGGCCGAGGCTCTCGACGCCTTCTGCCGGAGCCGGCTGGCGGGCTTCAAGGTGCCCCGAGCCTACGAGGTGGTCGACCACCTCCCCCGCGACGAGATGGGCAAACTGCGGAGACGGGAGCTCCGTCCGCTCTTCCCCTCCCTCTCCCCTGCGCAGCGAAACGGTGGGATCTCATGACAGCCAACACCACGATGCTCTCCGACCCGGCCGTCTTCGGTGCCGGTGTGCCCCACGACGAGTTCGCGCGGCTGCGCAGCCGGGAACCGGTCTCGTGGGTCGCTGAAGCCGACCTGGAACGCCACGGCCCGCGAGGCAGCGTCGTGCGCCGCGGCACCGGCTACTGGGCGGTGACCAGGCACGCCGCTGTCCTGGAGGCGTCACGCGACACCGAGACCTTTTCCTCGGGCGAGCGCGGGGCTTTCCTGAACGACCCCGTCTCGCGCGCCGACCTGATCCGCACCCGCCAACTGCTGGTCAACATGGACGCCCCCCAGCACGCCCGCACCCGCCGCCTGGTGACGGCGGTGTTCACCCCGCGCGCGGTCGGCCGGCTGCGCGACTCGGTGCGCGCTCACGCCGCCGCGATCGTGGGGCGTCTCAAAGACGACGAGGAGTTCGACGTCGTCCGCGACATGGCCGCCGAACTTCCCCTGCTGGTCCTGGCGGACCTGCTCGGGATGCCGCGCGCCGACCGCTCCCTGCTGTTCGAGTGGAGCAACAACCTCGTCGGCTTCGACGACCCGGTCTACGGCGGCGGGGACGTCGATACGTTCAAACGCACGTTCCAGGAGGCGTTCGCCTACGCCTCGGCCGCCGCCGAGGAAAAGCGCCGCCGTCCGGGAGAGGATCTGGTCAGCCGGTTGGTCTCGGTGGAGATCGACGGTAGGAAACTCACCGAACTGGAATTTTGCAACTTGTGGATTCTGCTCGTGGTGGCCGGTAACGAGACCACTCGGCACCTGATCTCGGGCGGGCTGCACGCGCTGGCCGAACACCCCGACCAGCGCGACCGGCTCGTCGCCGACCCGCAGCTACTGCCGCGCGCCGTCGACGAGCTGCTGCGCTGGGTCACGCCGATCATGCAGTTCCGCCGCACCGCCGTGCGCGACACGGTCCTGGACGGCCAGCCGATCGCGACCGGTGACAAAGTCGTGCTCTACTACATCTCGGCCAACCGCGACCCGGAGGTCTTCGAGGCACCCGACCAGCTCGACCTGGGACGCGACCCCAACCCGCACCTGGCCTTCGGCCACGGAGCCCACTTCTGTCTGGGCTCGCACCTGGCCCGGCTGGAGGCGGCGGAGCTGCTCGACCTGCTCCGCCCCGACCTGGGCCGGCTGCGCCTGAGCGCGCCCCCGGAGCGGCTGGAGTCGAACTTCATGAACGGCATCAGGAAGATGCCGGCTCGCCTGCTCCCGAGCTAACCTCGTCGTGGCGGGCTCCGGAGTCGGCCAGTCGCTCCCGTAGCTGGGCACGGGCGATCTTCTCGGTGCCGGTGGTGGGCAGTTCGCTGACGTTGACCACGCGGCGGGGCCGCTTGTCGTCGGAGATCCGGCCCCGCAGCCACGCGCGCACCTCGGCGACCTCCAGCGGACGATCCCCGACGACGAACGCGCACACCGCCTGCCCCCATTCGGGGTCGGGCGCGCCGACCACGGCGCACTGGCGGATCTCAGGGTGCTGGGAGAGCACCGCCTCGACGTCGGCGGGGAAGATGTTGACGCCGCCGCTGATGATCATGTCGTCGGAGCGGTCGATGAGGTGGACATAGCCATCGTCGTCGACGAATCCGAGGTCACCGACGGTGGCCCACCCCTGGCCCGAGTCGTCGGGGGCGTCGGCGCCGTCGCGCAGGTAGCCCGCGAACGCCAAGGGGGTGCGGCCCCGCAACAGCCCCACGTGACCGGGGCCGAGCCGCTCCTGGCCCTCGAACGCGGCCACCTCGACACCGGGGAAGGGCCGGCCACACGAGGTCGGCCGCTCCAGCAGCGACGCCGGCGGCATGGCGGTCATCGGACCGAGTTCGGTGCTGCCGTAGCAATCCAGCAGTACGTGACCCAGCGCGGCCACCGCCCGCCGCTTCAGCTCCGGCCGGAAAGGCTCACCGGAAACCACGACGGTCTCCAGCGTCTCGGGGGCGGGCGCTCCGGACTCGACGGCTTCGACGAGGCGCCGCAGTAGCGTCGGGGTGCAAAACGAGGCCGTCACCCCGTGCCGGCGAGCCGCGGCGAGCCACCCGACCGGGTCGAAGCTGGGCCGCAGCACCACCGCCCCACCCCGGGCCAACACCATGAGAGCGCAAGTCCACGGTCCGGAGTGGTAGAGAGGGCCGGAGGAGAGGTAACGGGTGGCGCTGTGGAAGCCGAAAGCGTCGGCGATGGCCGTGGAGAGCGCGGCGTCACCGCTGGTGCGCAGCGCGGCTTTGGGTGAGCCGGTGGTTCCGGAGGTGAACAGCATGGAGGCTCCCGCGCCCAGCCGGCCCGTGGCGGCTCCCGCCGGTGCGGGCGGTGCGGTGCGCTCCTCGCTGGGGGGCGGGTCGCCGCCGGTCTCGGTGGCTTCGGCCGCATCGACGTCGAGGAGGGCGACGCTGTCGGCGGCGCCGGCCACGGCCTCGTGCGTGGTGGCGTCGACGACGGCCACGGCGGGCTGGGCAAACGCCAGCATCCGGGACAGTTCGGCCCGCGAGGAGCGGTAGCTCAAGGCCACCACTACCGCGCCCACACGCTGGGCGGCCAAGGCGAGCAGCACCACCTCGGCCCGGTTCGGCATCGACCAGGCGATCCGGTCGCCCGGGCCGGCCCCGTGAGCGCGCAGCCGCGCCGCGAGCGCCTCGACGCGCTGGTCGGCTTGGGCGCGGCTCAGTGAGCCGGTGTCGTCAACGACGGCTAGGGCCTCCGGGGCAGCGGCGGCCAGGGCACGGAAAGCTTCGCTCATGGGGACTCAGCCAGGGCTCAAGGTTCGGGTGGGACGCCGTCACGGCCACCCCGCGAGGACGAGGAGCGAGCCTAGCCCTCGGTGCTGGGACGGTAGGAGCCCACGCTCCAGACGTTGCCCTCGGGGTCACGGATCGAGAAGCCTTCGCCGCCGTAGTCCTCGCTGCGGAACTCGCGTACCACCTCGACGTCGAAGCTGCTGGCGCGTTTCCACGCCGCCGCCACGTCGTCGATGACGAGGTAGATCGCCGAGGGGCCGGAGCCGAGGTCGATGCGGTCCTCGTCTTCAGTGGGGACCGAGGCGAGCATGACGAGCCCGTTGCCCAAGGCGAGTTGGGCGTGGGCGACGCTGCCCTCGGGGCCGTCGGAACCGTCGACCACCAGAACCCGGCGGAAGCCGAGTACCTCCTCCAGCCAGGTGATGGCCGCCCGGGCGTCCTGGTAGCGAAGCGTGGGGATGATGTCTGGAGTGTTGCCCATAGGGCCCCTCCCGCCGACGGAAACCGGAGCGAAACGACGTGCTGGGTACTACAGGCCAAGGGTAACGACCCGCCGCCGCATCCGCCTGGTCAACACGGCCGCATCGGCTGCAATGCGGCGAACGGTGAAGATGTGACCAGGGGGATCACAGAGAATCGCAGCTTCCTATGAGGCATATCACACTCTATGAGGGGGCGGTCTTCCCCGCGGGAGACCACCCCTCGTAACCCCGCACAGGGCCGGCGGCGCCTTCAGGGAAGTGAACGGCTCCCGGGCGGACGGGGCGACTGCGACGGGGCGCCGGCCCTCGACGTCGACGAGCGCGGGATCGGGCCGCCCCAGCGGGGGAGGGCACCGCGGGCATGGCCGGAGACCGGCCGCCTCGCCGCGGGGAGAACGGTGCGCTTGACACCCCACATGCGCATACCGCACTATCAACCTACAGGTTTATAAACCGAAGGGTTGTATAAAAGATGGCCGAGGATCAGCTCAGCGCCACCTTCACCGCGCTGGCCGACCCGACACGCCGGGCGATCCTGGTCCGGCTGGCCCAAGGCGAGGCGACGGTCAACGAACTGGCGGAACCGTTCTCCATCAGCCTCCAGGCGATCTCCAAACACCTGAAGGTGCTCGAACGGGCCGGGCTGATCACGCGGGGCCGCGACGCCCAATGGCGCCCCTGCCGGTTGGAGACGGCGCCGTTGGACAGCGCGTCCGAGTGGATCGAGCGTTACCGGGAGATCCGACGCGACCAGTTCGACCGACTTGACCGGGAAATCCAACGCATCCGCGAAGAACACAAGGAGCAGGACCATGAACGAGACTGAGTTCGTCATCGAACCGGGCCGGCAGGACATCGTCGTCAAGCGCGTCTTCGACGCCTCCCCCGACGTAGTGTTCCAAGCATTCACCGACCCCAAGCTCATCCCCAACTGGTGGGGGCCGCGGCGTTACTCGACCGTCGTCGACCGGGCAGAGGTGCACTCAGGAGGCGCGTGGCGCTTCATCAACCGCGACGCCGAGGGCAACGACTACGGGTTCCACGGGGTCTACCACGAGGTCGCGGCTCCCCAACGGATCGTGCAGACCTTCGAGTTCGAGGGGATGCCGAGACACGTGGCGCTGGAGACGGCCACCTTTGAAGAGGTCGACGGGAAAACCAGGTATGTGGGCACGTCGGTCTTCCAGTCGGTCGAGGACCGTGACGGCATGGTCCAAAGCGGTATGGAGGAGGGCTCCCGGGAGACCATGGACCGCCTCGCCGAGGTGGTCGCGACGCTTTGACGTACTCCTCGACCTAAAAGCCGAGGATTCCGGCCTGGGCCATCACCAACTGGCCGCCGG
Organism: Salinactinospora qingdaonensis; assembly: GCF_039539445.1. NCBI lineage: Bacteria > Bacillati > Actinomycetota > Actinomycetes > Streptosporangiales > Nocardiopsidaceae > Salinactinospora > Salinactinospora qingdaonensis. Next base: position 201,588 of record NZ_BAABDD010000004.1, on the reverse strand, counting down.
CGCAGTGGGGGAAGCCGAAAGCGTGCCCCCAGCCTTCACTGCGCCGCCCCCGCCGACAGCGGGTAGAGTGCGCCCGAAGCCCACGAATCCCCATAACCACAGGGGTTGCGGCGATAGGAGGCCAGCACCGTATGGACGTGACCGCACCCGAGTTCGACGTGGCCATGCGCGGCTACGCCCGCGACCAGGTCGTACCTCTGGTCGAGCGGATCATCGCCACCCTTGAGGCGCGCCAGGGCGCGGCACCGCCGGAGCAGCCGGTCACCTCCGCCGAGGTGCAGCAGACCCGATTCGACGTCGTGCTGCGCGGCTTCAACCGCACGCAGGTCAAGGAGTATCTCGCCAGCGTGGCGGGCCTGCTGGACTAGGTTCTGTTTTTCGGAAAGGCGGCGAGAGCCGGCAGTGAGCGCCTCCGCTGTCACCCCTCGGGCGGTCGAGATCGCACAGCGATCGAGGCATGAGCCAACGACGAACACCCTCTACAGCCCCAGCCCAGCCATCCGAAAAACGGAGAACCTCGCGCGCCTTAGCCGGTGACCGAGATCCGCCCACGACGCCGGCGAGGGCGGTTCCCTCCCGGTGGCACGGTGGTGCGGACCGCTCCGGCTGAGGTTCCTTGCCCCCGGCAACGGCCAAGGGATCGGTGCGGCGCACCGCTGGCTCCCGGTTGATCCGCGGGGTGTCCGCACCTGGCCGTCCGTCTTCAGTTCACGACGACAGCCATGGGGCTTACAATAAGCGCGCTTCTCATGGTGCCCAGCCTGCTCCCCGTGACCGTGGCGCTGCGAGGCCATCACACCCGGCGGGAGGGGCACTCAACGGGAGCACAGTTCGCACATCCCCCACTGCGCGAAAGGACTCGGCATGCGAACAACGACGACGATGGCCACACTCGGCGCGCTCACCCTCACGGCGGTTGTGGGAGCCGCCGCACCGGCCGCCGCCGAGCCGGCATGGGGCCCCTTCGCGGTCCACACCTTCACCATGTACGAGGGCGAGGGCACCAGCGGTCCGGTCCTGTCGCAGGTCACGTTGGAGTGCTACCCCACCGACGGCACCCACCCCAGCGCCGACGAGGCCTGCTCCACTCTCACCAACGTTTGGGGCGACTTCGAGAACCTGCCCCAGCAGCAGGGGGTGCCGTGCTACGACGTGTGGGCCCCGGTGACCGTGACTGCGCAGGGCCACTGGTTCAACCAGTCCACCGACTTCGAGCGCACCTACAGCAACGACTGTGACGCCGCCGTCATCTCCGGCAGGGTCTTCGACTTCTAGGCGAGGCAGCCCTCTCCCGACCAGTGTTCCCGTGATCGCTCCCGGCCCACCGACCACGGCCGGGAGAAGGGACCGGACCCCGAGCGCGCCGGCGCGGGCGGCCGGCAGGGCCGCCCCGTGACGCAGCCGCATTGTGCCCCCGGCAACTGGTTGCCGGGGGCACATGCGAAGACGGGGGCGTCAGATCTTGTAGACGACCCAGAAACCGTCGTACTCGCCTCCGCTGCAAGAGGTGAGCGAGGGGCTGCTCAGGTCCAGCACGACCCACCCGCCACTGATGTAGCAGTCCTCCGCGGAGATGAACCTTTCGGCGGCAGCGGGAGTCGCCATCGCCACCGAGAGGGTCGCGGCGATACCGGTAGCGGCGAGCGCGGCGGTGATCCGACGGACCATGACACTCCAATCACTCTCTGTAGTATTACCAAGACAGAGAGTGCCCAGACGTGCTGTCACAGAAACCCACCGAACCGGCCGCGCCCCGGGTGACCTCGCCCACCGGAAACGACGAGAAGAGTGCGGGGGACGAGCCGACCTGCATGGGCGGCACCAGCCCCCGCCGGCGTCAAGGACGGCGGATCACTCGTCGAGTTGGTTGAGCAAGGCGCGGGTTTCGGCGCTCATCTCCCGGCCAGCCTGGTCAAGGGCGCTGACGAGGCGCTGCGCTGCGCGGTTGACGGCCTCCGGGGCACCGGCCCGGTGCTCGACGCGGAACAGGTCGCGGTAGAGAAGCTCGTTGGCCGGGTCGATGCGCAGGATCGTGGTGAGTACATCGCGGGCGGCGGCCATCTCGCCCGCGGCCATCTGGCGTGCGGCCAAAGTGTGGGCTACCTCGGCGATGGCGCCAAGGATCGTGGGTCTGAGCGGCCCGGCCCAGGCGTAACGATCCGGGGAGGCACTGGTGAAAGGCTCACCGCGGACCAGATCGAGCGCCTGCCGGAGGGCGGCGGTGCCCTCCGGAGTGTCGTCATCCATCCCGAAGCGAGCCAACGCCTGGAAGTCGTACCAGTCACATCCCACGGTCCCGGCCAGCGCATACGTGCCGTCACTGCCGCGTTTAGGGAAGTAGGCGTTGCCCTCGGCGTCCCGCCCCAACCAGGAGCGCAACCGGCTGAGACTGGCCGAGCGGGTGGAGGCCGACCAGGGGCCGTTGGCTCCTCCCATAGCGCGGGAGAGGTCGTCGGGAGTCTGCCCCGGGGCAAGCTTGAGCAGGCACGCCAACTCGACGAGGCCGCGGCGTTTGCCGGCCTCAAGTTCCCGGGTGTCAACGCCGGTGATATCGACCGGCCCGAGAACGCGGATGCGTGGCCCAGCGGCGGGGTCGCCTGGCGCCGCCGCGGTGGACGGTGCCGGTTCGGACGACACGGCACCGGGGCGCGGCGCTGGGGCGGTGGCACTGGTCGCCGTGGCGCGGTGGCCGCTTTCCGGCCACTCGCGCCCCGCCTGGGCGGGCACCGCCAGGAGTTCGGTGAGCGCCTCATCTGTGCGGGAGCCGCCTCGCGGCGTCGCTTCCGCTCCCCGTTCCCACGGCTCGTCTTCCCGCTCGCGCGCGGGAGCACTGGAAGGCTGGGTGAGGCCGGCCAGGACGGCGGCGACGTGCGCGTGCCGGTCGGCGGTGAGTCGCCCAAGTGTAACGGTGCGCCCCAGCGCAGGCAGGTGAACCTTCGCGCCGGGGGTGGTGTCGAGTGTCCAGTCAGTGGGGAAGCGGTGCTGGTGCTCCTCGGCGCGGGCCACGATGGCCAGCGGCACGTCTGGGGCGGCGAGCATGGCTTCCCGCAGTCGCAGCATGTCGCCCTCGCCGAAGGGGTGAGCGGAGAGGATGAGGTGTGGCGCCTGCTCTTGCGCGCCGGTGGCGGCGTGCCGGTGGTGCCGCTGCGACGCGCGGGCGGCGACACTGAGCTGGTCGAGGCAGTCGCGCAGGGTGGCGCTGTGGCGTAACCGGCCGGTGGGTTCCAGTGTGGGCACCTCCGCGCCGAAGCCGACGGTGGTGACGGTGAGCCGGTCGCCCCACTCCGAGGTGGTCAGTTCCAGCGCCATGGCGGTGAGCACGTCGCGGGCGTGCCCTGAGGTTCCGGTGAGGTTGAGCGCGCCGGCCTCGGTGAGGTCGACGAGCACGTGGGCGCCGGTGGTGTCGCATCCCACTGTCACCAGGGCCGGGTACGGCGCGGGGATCGTGGCCGCCTCGGGTGCGGCCAGCAGCGCCGCGTTATCGCGGTCGAGCAGCCACGCGTAGTGGCCGGTCGACCGGAACGGGGCGATCCCCTCCTCGGTCGCCGCGGCCAGCAGCAGTTCACATCCGCGCTCGGTGAGGCGCGCCCCCAGCAGTCGTGGCGTTTCCGCGCCCGTGTCGGCCGCCTGGGCGGCCATGGAGCGAAGCGCACGATCAAGCAGGTCGAAACGGGACTCACTGTCATCGTCTCCGGCCGCGTCGGGCGCGGCCGGCTCAGCGGAAACGGCGGGTCCAGCGGCTCCCGCGCCGGGCTGCTCCGCTGCGGGGCCGGCGCCGAGATCATCAACGGTGGCGGCAGCGGCGACGCCGGTGGGCTCCGGTGTCGAGGCCGGCTCAGGCGAGCCGCCGCCAGGGCGGGGCGGGGCCGCTGTCATAACCGTGGGGGCTTGCCCCCGTCGAGGCTGGGGAACAGCCGGCTGGCGGTCGTGGGCGGTGAGGTCGGTGGCGACGCCCGGGGCCCGGTCGCGGCCGGCTGCGGCAGCGCCGACGAGCTGAGGCGCAGCGGCCTGGGGCGCGGGCTCGGCAACAGGCGCCGCAAGGTGCGCAGCGTACTCGCTGTACTCGCTGAACGGGTCGGGCAGGAGCAACTCCCAGCCGGGCTCTAGGAACTCGTCGCCGGTGAGGACGGTGCCGTCGGGCATCCGGCGGCCGGTGTTGCAGTCGATGAGCTCGCGGTAGCGGTCGCGGTCGCCCAATTGGTCGCGGGCGATGCTGAAGTAGGTGTCGTGACGCTGTGTGGTGTAGGTGCGCCGACGGGGGAGTGGCTCCTCCGCCCCGGCAGCGGGCCGCACGTTTTGGTCGGCCGCGTCGGTTCCCGAGACCGCGGACGCGAGAGCGAACTCGGGGACGGGCATGGGTGGCAGCAGGATGAGGTCGACGCTGTGAGGCGCCATAGCGGTGGAGACGAGCGTGGCCGCGGCGTGCTGGCCCCAGCCCAGCCCACGGAGGCGCGGGGTGGGGCGCTGGCGCAGTTGGGCGAGAACTTCGACGGCGATGCAGCCGGTGAGTGCCCCCCAGGCCAGCCAACTCGCAGCCAGCGCCGCGGCGAGGAACACGGTGCCATCGCCGGGGTGAGCCAGGGCGGCGAGCGCGGGGCTCCAGATGGGCCCGCCCGGCGGCAGGAGTGCGACGGTGCACCATCCCAACACCACCGGGGTGGCGAGCAGGAGTGCGACTAGGGCAGTCAGGGCCGCGCCGGCGCGGGGGCGCGGATCGCGGCCACCGTGGGAACGACCATGCAACCGAAGCGTCATATCCGGACTACTCCCGTTCTCGTGCCGGTCTCGCGGCACGTGTCGACACAGTTTTTCCACAAGCCTGTGGAAAACATGGCCTGCCACCCCCAGCAGGTACCGCAAGCACCGCGCGGCGCGCGGCCGGCGGAGCGAACAGCACCGGGCCAGGCATGGTGACACCTCCTTCGTCGGGGGGGTTCAACCGGCAAGCAGCCGGACTACGAGAGGACAGCTCAACAGCGCCACGAGGCACGCCCCCAAGGCGGCTACGGGGATGGCCATAGCACCGCCGGCCACGCCAACACGGCCGCGCCGTTGGGCAAGCGGCTGGTCGCGGAGCCCTCGGGCCCGGGTCAACAGCGTGTCGGCCACGGTGACCCCATCGGCGGCGCCGGCCATGAGCTCGGCACAGTCGGCCAGTTCGGGGATGCCGACCCGGGGGGCGAGCTCGCGCAGTCCCTCCCATGCGGGGCGGCGTTGCAACTGGGCACGCTCCACCGCCGCGTGCAGCCGGGCGAACATCCAGGTTTGGCTGACGCGGGCCGCCTGAACAAGGGCCTGCTGGGCGGTGACCCCGGCGCGGCACTCCAAGGCCACCAGGACCAGGTAGGCGCGCAGAGCGTGCCGGAGCTGGGTGCGGGCCCGGCGGATTCTCACTCGGGCGTCGATGTCGGGCAGGGCGAAGCCGACGACGACGGCAGCGCCCACCGTCGCCGCCGTCACGGCGGGCGACGGAGCGATTCCCACGGGGGTGAGCAGCGCGAACACGGCTCCGGGCACCAATGCGGCGGCGACGGTCCACGCGAGCTTGTGCAGGCCATGGGTGGCTGGGGTGCGACCGATCAGTTCGAGGTCGTGGCGGGGGAGCCGGGCCAAGGCCGCCGCCCGGTCAGGGTCGACCCGCAGCGCTTGGGCGGCGCGTCCCAGCGGCGTGCGCGGACGCGGCGGGTCCGCCGGCGCGGGCGCGAGCAGGGCGCGCAGATCGGGGCGAGCCGGCGCGAGCGCTGCGATGACACAGGTGAGGCCGACGCCTCCCCCGACTCCGGCGGCGATCAGTAACGGCAGGTTCATCGCGGCGACCTCGCACTGGCAGACGGGGCGGATGGGCCAAGGAGCCGAGGCTCGGGCGGGGCCGTGGTGACGTGGCGCAGCCACAGCAGGGCCATGGCCACCGCGGCCAGGGTGGTGGCCAGCGCGACCTGACCGGCGGGGCCACTGTAGGGCGCGACGTAGCCGTCAGCGGCGGCAAGCAGCGCGAAGGCCACGGCGGCGACGAGAGTCAGGGCACGAGCGGTGAGTCGCAGCCGTGCCCGCTCGGCGTCGATCGCGCGCAGGTTGGCCACGTCTTCGGCCAGCCAGTCGGCCAGTTGGCCAAGCGCGTGGGCGGCCCCGGGAGCGCGGTTACGGTAGGCCAACAACAGGTGGGCGGACACCTGATCGCCGGCGAACCCGGCCGCCTCACCGGCGAAGGAGCGCAGCGCAGCGGGGGGCCGGTGCCCCTGCAACAGCCGCGCGGCCAACTGCCGTACCTGCGGCGCGAGAGCGGCGGGCGCGTTGTCGGCTGAGGCGGTCAGTGCCTGTTCCAGGGTCATACCGGCCAGCAGCCGATCGGCCAGGAACCGCACCCATTCTTCGGTGGCTTCCAGATGGGCGACGCGCTCGCGGGCCGTGGCCGATCCGTCGAACAGCAGCGCCAGCGCGGCCACGACGAGAGGCACCACGATGGCCACGCCGAGCCAACCGATGGCCAGCCAGGCCAGTATCCCGGCCGCTGCCGCCAGGCCGGCCTGCACCAACCCTGGCCGGCGGCGGCCCCGCTGGCGCACGCGAGGTTGCGGCGCGGGAGCCGGCCGGCAGCCGACGACGACCATCGCGGCGCCGCCGGCGATGCCGATGCCGGCGAGCGCGGCGGGCACGGCGGCGAGGAGCGTGACGGGCAACGGCGGGCTCACGACGAGACCCCCGGAACGGTACGGGTGGTCGCGTGCCACTGCTCGTCTCCGGGGCGCAGCCACCGCGGGTGCAGGCCGGCCCGCGCCAGGGCGTCCTCCAACGGCGTGGGGGTCCCGGTGGCCGCGGCGCGGCCGTCAGCGGCGGGCGCATACATGTCGGTGATGGCCGGCTTCCCGTTCTCACCAGGGGCGACGGCGATGACTTCGCGTACGAAGCGGTGGCGCTCGCCGCCGCCCTCGCGCCAACTGTCGTCGACGAGTTGGATGTGCACGACTAGATCGACGGCCTCAGCGATCATCCGGTAGGCGACCTCAGCGGCGAGACCGTAGCGCCCGCACAGCGCGACCAGGCGCTCGACGGCCCCGCGCGCGGAGTGGGCGTGCAGCGTGGCCATGGAGCCACCCTCACCGGTGGTCATAGCATCGAGCATCGGCAGCACCTCGGGGCCGCGCACCTCGCCGACGATGATGCGGCTCAGGTTCAGCCACAGGCTGTCGCGGATAATCTGGTCCAGGCCGATCTCCCCGGCGGGCCGGCCGTCGGACCCCAATTCGGCCCCGCCCTCGCGCGCCTGCATGGCCACCATGTGCGGATGCTGGCCGATGCGGTCCAGATGGAGTTCGTACTCCCGCTCGACAGAGGCGAAACGCTGGTGGGAGGGGATCTCGCCGGCCAGCGCCCGCAGCAGCGTAGTCTTGCCGCTGTTCTGCGGCCCGGTGACGAGGATGTTCTTTCCGGCCCGCACCGCGGCGGCCAGCACCTGGCGCAGCCCCTCCGAAACCATGCCGCGGTCGGCCAGATCTTCCAAGCTCATCCGGTGCAGTTGGTGGCGGCGGATGACCACGTGGGGGCGCCGGGTGGTCTCGATCATCGCCACCAGCCGGCTGCCGTCGGCCAACTCCAGATGCAGACTGGGGCTGGCTGCGGACAGGGACCGGCCGGCTTGGCAGGCCAGGAACCGCAGTTCCGCGATGAGTTCCTCGTCGCTGTCGGCCACCGGGGCCGCGCGCCGCAGTTCACCACGGGAGGTACGCAGCCACACCTCGTCGTGGCCGTTGATCTCGATGTTCTCGACGTCCTCGCCTAACAGAGGCTGGAGCCGGCCCAGCCCGAACAGCGAGTCCCACAGCGCCGAACGTAACCGTTGCTCCTGGACGAGCGTGGGCACAGGCGCACCGGAGTCGACGCGGTGGTGGCTCCACTCCTGCACCGCCTGGGCAACGAGGGCGCGGCCGAGTTGGCGCCGGTACTCCTCGTCGACGTGGCGCTCGCCCACCTCGCCCGTCAGGCGCTCCACCACCAGCGCGCGCAGTCGGCGCACGTCCTCCCAGTCAACCGCCTCATCTTTGGTACTGGCCGGAGTGTGAAGCCGGGTGCGCAACTCAACGACCGACATGGGCCGGTGCCTCCCCTCTACGGTGGGCATCAATGGTCACCGCCTCCCCCGCGGCATCGTCGCCGGAGTGGGTGGCGGGCTCGGGGCCACGGCCCCGCAGGGCCACGGCCGCAGTGCGGGCGGCACGCATGAACCGGCCGCGTGGGAACCCGCGGGGCGCGGAGGCACGCTCGGTGAGCACACGGGCCGCTATCGGGTCGTGGGGCAGCGTGGCCACCACGTCCATCCCGGTCTCGCGCACCTCCCAGGGGCGGTAGGACCCCTCGATCATCAAGCCGACCAGCGCATCGGAGTGGCCCGTGGCCTCCTCCAGACGGGAGCGCAGGTGCTCGGCGCGCGACCGCGCCGCCGTGATCGAGGGCAGCGTCGCGCGAAACACCAGGACAACCAGGTCAGCGACCTCGATTAGTCGCCAGGGCAGGTGCGGGTGGTCCAGCCGCCCGCAGTCGACGAGCAGATCCACCCGCTTGGTCCAGATCGGATCGCGGACCCAAAACCGTGAGGCGGCCTCCAACAGCGGTGACCACAGCGTGTCCAGGCTCGCGCCCAAGAACGGTTCGGGCAGGCCGGGCAGCACGAGACGGGTGGCCTCGGTGGCGTCGAGCGACAGGCACTGCCGGGCGATGTCGACCGCCGTGAGGCCGTACCGGGCTGTCTTGGCCAACTGCAACAGGTTGCGCCGTCCCGCGTCGGCGCCCTGCAAGAACCCGGAGCGCAGGTCGCCTCCTGCCGGGTCGCCCTCGACCATCAGCACCGGGTGGGGCCAGGTCATCGCCATCGCCAGCGCGGCGGTGGTCGCGCCGGGCGCGCCCTTGGCCGTCACCATGCAGACCAGCACTGTCAGTCCTTTCCTCCGGCGGGGTTGACGACCACGGCGATGTTGCCGGTGGCCGCTCGTGCCGCCAGCGCCGCGCCGTCGGATTGGTCCACCTCGACATCGACGACCCGAGTCCCGGACTCGTCGGGTTCGCCGACCCGGGTCACCGTCCCCGAGACCGTGGGCGGCGCATCTTCGGGCGGCTTCGCGCCCTTGCCGGGGGTCGAGACGAGATCCACCTCGTCTCCCGACTGCAACCCCTGGGCGGGAACGGCGCTGGGGGGCAACGGCACCGCCACCAGTTGGGTGTCCTCGTTGGGCGGCCGGTCAGCGCGGATACTCTCCGGCGTCAGCAACTGCCCCTTGGTCAGTCCGGTGGCGGCACGCTGGCCGACGACCTTCGACAGGTCCTCGGCCGCGACCGAGGCGACCTGCGCGTCGAGGGCTACCCGTACGGTGACCAGGTCATCGCCGCGCAACTCCCGGCCGTAGCCGACGTCTCGGGCCAGGGCCAGCGCCTCGGTGCGCTCGTCGACGGCCAGGTACAGCGTCGCGGCCAACGCTGCCGAGGCAGCCGTCACGACCACCCCCACCACCAGCAGCCAGGGGCGGCGGCGCGGGCGCAGCGGCCGTACCTGGGGCATGACCTCGATCTCGTCGTCGACGGCTCGCTCGTCCGTCGTGTCGAAATCCGTCTTCAGCAACACGAACCCCCGTTTTTCCGTCCATGGCGGCGCGTCCGTAGCGGCACGCCGGCAGAAGCTGTGCGAGCTACTGGGTGGGTGCCGGAGCCTCCTTGAGCCATAGCGGGGTCGAGAAGCCGTGCCCCGTGGAGTCCGCGCGGTAGGCCAGCCCGATCGTGCCCGCGTGCCCACCTCCGGGGCGCCGCGGGCGAGGAGCGGTCACCGTGCCGGCCCACAGCCGGCGCGGGGCAGGCGTGCCCGCGGGCAGGTAAGGACCGGGGATCGTCGTGGGACGCACACGTGGCGCCTGACCGGTGGCGGGCCGGCGGGACAAGGGCAGTCGGGAGCAGTCGGCCCGTGCCGCTGGCACGGGGCGCGGTAACCAGAACACGCGGCGGTGCTGCCCGGTGCGGTATCGGCCGCTGCGGCTGCCCCCGAGTAGGGCGACCACATACCGGCCGGGCTCGTGTCGGCAGGAACAGCTCACGCCGCCGGGCCTCCCGTTGGCGCTGGCGCGGACGGCGGCCCGAGCGCCTCCGCACACGGACGGTCGGCTGCCGGCCCCGCAGGCCGTCAGCCGTTCTCGCGAGAGCGATCGAACCCCCACCACACGTGCTCCTTCGGGTCACGAATCCCATCGATACGCATCCGAAATCACTATGAGTTCAACATAGTAACTCGCAGTGATAATGACTGAAAGTAACGTGGGCGGCTATTCGCGATCCGGCACTCCATGCGCGGCTTCGATTGTTACCACCGCTGAGCCGGGGTTTCTCCCTATGAACCTCCGGAACCGACACACCCCACTCGCACGACTCGCCCGATAGCGCCGACATCGAAACGCCTGACCAGGGGAGGAGCTCGCTGCTGCCTGGGGCGTGGAAGCAGGAGGCCATCGGGCGGGAGTCGGCGAGACACCACGGGCAACAGCAGCATCAAAACAGAGAAAAGGGAGATAACATCTGAACACGGAGAGTCTCCTCGATACGCTACGTAGCCAGCTATATCGACCACGCACGCGACCGGCTCCCCTCCTGTCTTCGCCGCGCCTACCAGCGCGCACGGCTCTTGGCAGGCTCCGGCCGCCCAGGGCCGAACATGCCGGTGCGGCCAAGGGAACCCACTTCTCGACGCCCCGCCACACCCCCGGCCGCGTACCACCGGCGATCGGGACATCCGCTGCTTCGGAGGTCACCGTGGCGACCGCACAGCAGTTCCTCGACGCACCGCCGGCGTGCGCCTTCTTCCTGCCGGCCGCACGCAGCGATATCTCCGCGGACCACCTGTGCCGCCCCCGCGTCGCGCTCGACCTCGCCGCCAAGGCGGCCGACGCGCTCTACCCGTGGACCGGCTATCTGCCCCAGGCTCGGCGGGAGATTGTCGCCGAGGCCCGCGCGCCGGCGGTCAGCATGCTCGCCGCTGCCGTGTTCGACACCGAGGAGAGCGATTGGTGGTGCGCCGGTACCACGAGCCGACCAACTGTGGAACGACAGCAACCAGGACGGCTCCCCACCGCGCCCACACGGGGTGGGAGCGCTACGCGCAACGCCCGCTGAACTGGCTCGTTACCTCCAGCGTGTTCGGCGACCACCCCGAAGACAACGGGCAGTACGCGGCGCTGGCGAACCAGACCGGCGATTGGGCCCCCGACGTCCCACTGCCGCGACAACGCCTGACGGTAGCCCCCACGGCCCGTGTCTACGAGATCACCGGCACCGAAGAGTGGCACGCCCTGTGCGTGCGCTTCCCACTCCCGAAAGCACGCCTCCCCACGACCTGCCGGAAGGCGTGGCCTTGAACGCTGTGCCCGACTGGTCGGCCATGGCCCGCGACTGGGACGGCGTGCACCTGACATTCGCCGGCTTACTGAGCGCTTACCACGTTCATCTCACCCGGCAGGGGTGGACGAGCACCCTGTGGACGTGGGAGACCGAGCAAACCCTCTGGCTGCGTGACGTCTTCACCCACCGCCGGGAACCTCCGCCCCTCACCGACCTCCCCACGGACATCCCAGAGCACGACCACCTCCACCTGCGTGCCACGCCGGTATAGCCTCGCGCCCCTGGCGCTGATGGCCCCGGACGAGGCGCCGGGGCCATCAGCGGCGAAGCCGGTCGGCGCGGGGTGGCCCGAAGGCTAGCGGGTGTAGGTCACCGGTTCACCACAGTTGGCGGCAGAGTTGGACGCCGGGCCGAAGTCGCTCGGAGCGGAGACGACCGAACCGTGGCACACCTGGACGACCACGCGGTCGATCGATGCCGACCAGTCGGACCAGGCATCGGGGGTGAGGGTGAACGAGAACGAGTCCGCGCCGGTCGTGGCGCGGCTCTCGGTGTCGATGACGCGCTCTTGACGGTAGGCGGTGAACGAGGCCACGGCCGTTGGGGCGACGAAGAATTGGCAGGCGCCGGGGTTGGTGAGAGCGAGCGTGCCGTCGACCTCCACGACGGGCTGCTCGGGCGGGTGGGTGGCGCGCCAGGTCAGCGTGCCCTCGGTGACACTGCGCAGACAACTGTCGGCATGGCCGGCGCGGAACGGCTGCTGGATATCGGGGTGGGCGGCCATGGCGGGGGTGGGCACGGCCAGGATCGCGGCGGCGGCAGCGAGCATGGTCGTCACCGCCCGCCGGGGGCGGCGGGAGGAGCTGACGAAACGCAAGGACGGGTCTCCTTCACGGGGATGGGCGAACGCCTGGGCGGGGACGAATCGGATGGCGGTACAGACGACTGGTGCCGGCCGTCAGTACAGGACGAGGTCGTCAGGCGCGGAACCAGTGGCGGTGAAGCCGAAGGAGACCGAGCCGCCGGGCGGGATCGTGCCGTTGAAGTCCCCCAGCGGAGTGCAGGTCACATGGGGGCCGGACTGGGAACACTCGCTGTTCCAGTTGTGGGTGAGCTGCTGGTCGCCGGGGAAGTCCCACTCGACGGTCCAGTCCTCCAGCGAGCCTCCACCGGCGCAGGAGATGGTGATCTGGGCGCTGAAGCCGCTCGCCCATACGGCGGTGGCCTCGTAGTCGGCCGAGCAGCCCGAGCGGTCAAGCGCGCCGGGCTGCTGGAGCGGCCCGGCGGCGGCAGTGGGGGCCGCGGCCAGCAGCAGTCCGGTGGCCAGCGCCGCTGTCATGGCACTGGCCTGGCTTTTTCGAGGGCGGGGAAGGGGTCTCACTGTGGTGCTCCGTATCTTTGTGGGGGATGGTTCGCATCCATGCGGGGAGAGTAGACGCGATATGGGAGCGCTCCCAGATGGGGTATGTTACATGGCTCACTCGCCGTGGGTAAACGAACCACCACGCCAGGTTCGTGTCACCGGCGTGCGGAGCAGCCGATTTCAGGCGCCTCTGCGCGCGGGAGCAACGGTTGCGTACCGGTAACCGCCCCCACCCCACGGCGAGGGTGTGCGTACTGGTCGGCACGGACGGCCTCGGCTGAGGGACTCCGGACTGACCGCTGAAGGCGTGGCCCCAACCGGCCGCCCAGCGGTTACCGCCTCCTCACCGCCAAGCCACGCCGCTGCGGCAGCCCTCGTCAGGGGGCACGGCTATGGTGCTCCAACAGCCGGGCGAGGAGCAGGACGAGCTGGTCGCGCTCCTCGGTGGACAGCGGAGCGAGCAGTTCGTCTTGAAGGCTCTCCAACAGCTCGTCGAGCTGGTGGAGAGCCTGGATACCCGCCTCGGTAATGGTGACGACGTTGCGGCGCCGGTCCTCGGGGTCGGGGGTCCGCCGGACCATCTCCCGCTGGGCGAGCTCGTTGACCGTGGCCACGACGTCGCTGCGGTCCATGCCGCATCGGCGCCCTAGCACCGCCTGGCTGGCCGGCCCGAACTCCTCCAACGTGGCCAGCAGCGCGTAGTGGTACCGGCGGGCGTCAGCGCCGGCGAGGCCCTGGGTGACGAGCCGCTGGGCGTGGGTGGCGACCTGGGTGAGCAGCCGGCTGGGGAGGGCGCGCAGCCGGGCCGGAGTGTCCTCAAAGGCGGAAGCCATAACAGCCAGTCTAGAAGGTTGTTGGTGACACCCACGATCTCATATTGTTGGCAGTACCAACGTTGGCAACGCCAACAAAATCGGCGCAGTGCGCCCCCGGTGACCACCGCCCCCTGGAGCAGCCTTGACCAGCACCACCTCCCACGAGACCTCCCACGAGCGCGTGCAGCGCCTCGCCGACCGCGCGGACCTCATCGACCTCCTCACCCGGCAAGGCCGGTGGCTCGACGAGAAACGGTTCGACGAATCGCGCACCATCTTCACCGAAGACGTCATCGGCGACTTCCCCTCCGGCCAGCTCCACGGCGTCGACCAACTGACCGAGCGAGCCCGCCGCAACCACGCCGAGTTCGACCGCACGCAGCACCTGACCACCAACCACCTCATCGACCTCGCCGGCGACCACGCCACGGTCACCGCCCAACTGGTCGCCGTCTTCACCCGGCACGCCACGACCGCCGCCCCCGAATTCGCTCTCGGAGAGCAGTACCGGTTCGAGGCCGTACGCACCCCGCAGGGCTGGCGGTTCTCTCGGCTCCAAATGCGCCTGCACTGGCGCGTTGACACCGCTACCCCCGAACCCGACACATAAAGGACCGCTCCACTCACGGTCCGCCACCACAGGGGAGCCGCTGCCGCGGCCCCCACGCGGTCCCACCGGCACCGCTACGCCGCCGCGCGCAGTGGCTAGGAGCACTGCGCGGCCCCTCATTGCTCGGCCGCGCCCACCTCAAGGCGTTGCCGCTGGGGAACCACCGTGTACGTGGGGTCGCGCGCGGAGTCCACCCCCGCCTGGAAGATCGCGAATCGGGTACACGCCGACCCGGCCAGCAGCGCCACCCCTGCCACTGCGGCCACCGCCCTACTGCGCTGCCCCACCAGCGCGCCCGCCGCGGCCCCGCCGAGACTCAGCGCCGTCGCCGCCCGAAGCAGCCGGCCACCACGCCCCCGCTCATAGGGCTCGGCGAGCATCCCCATCCGCGCCCGCATCCGCTCGGCCGCCGCCACCTCCAACCCCGCACCGAGCACCGCCGCGCGCCGCGCCGGCGCCGCCTGCCGCACCGGCGCCGCGATCATCCCCATCCCCGCCGCCGCGGCAGCCCCCGACCCCACGAAGACGAACGGCATCTCCCGATACCCGTCGTGCCAGGCCGGAACCGCCGTATCGCACACCAGCGGCGCCGTGTAGGCCGCCACCGCCGGACCGACCACCCCAGCGCCGACCGTGGCCGCTCGGCCCACCGGCCGCAGCCGGCCGGTGACGTCGCAGGCCGCCGCCGCACCGGCCATCGGGCCATAGGTGGCCAGCAGCCACGAGCCCACACTCATCGGCGATGTCGGCTTCACCACGCGCAGCATGTTGAGGAACCGCTCGGGCCGCCCGAGATCGTGGATCAGCGCGGCGACCGACCCCGACACCGCGCCGAGCGCGGTGACCTTCATAGCCCGCGCCAACGCCGGACGCCCGGTCAGCTCGGCGCCCCCAGCCAGCACCGAGGAAGCGCCGGCCAATCCGCCCAGGAACAGGTAGCCGCCGATGTCGCGAGCCGACCACGGGATCTGGTTGAGGATCGGCCGGCCATAGTAGGAGCGGAACTCGGCCCGAGGCACGACGGGCCTGTCCCCACCGCGCCCACGACCGCGGCGGTGCGTAGCCGCCGAGCCGGTCACCGCCTCCCGGTCGGGCCGCTGCCCGCGCACACCCTCCTTGGTCACCTCCGAGGTGCTCAACGCCGCCTCCCCACAAACGTCGCCGCCAGGCCGGCGAGTAGCGTGAACGCGGCGACGCCGGCGTGCTTCCACATGTCGGGCAGCTCCCGTGTCGTCACGACCGGGTCCGGAGGCAGCCCGTAGACCTCCGGCTCGTCCAGCAGCAGGAAGAACGCGCCGTTGCCGCCCACCCCGTCGCCGGGGTCGGCGCCGTAGAGCCGAGCCGTCCCCACCCCCGCATCGTGCAACTGCGACAGGCGCCGGTCGGCGCGCTCGCGGAGCTCGTCAAGCTCGCCGTACTGGATGGAATCGGTCGGACACGCCTTGGCGCACGCCGGCTCCACCCCGTCGCCGATGCGGTCATAGCACAGCGTGCACTTCCAGACCCGGCCGTCGTCCTCGCGCTTGTCGATCACGCCGTAGGGACAGGCGGGAACGCAGTAGCCGCACCCGTTGCAGATGTCCTCCTGCACCACGACCGTGCCGTACTCGGTGCGAAACAGCGCCCCGGTGGGGCACACGTCCAGACACGCGGCGTGCGTGCAGTGCTTGCACACGTCCGAGGACATCAGCCAGCGGAACTCGCCGCGCTCGGCCTCGCCGGTCAGGTCGCCCGGACGTTCGAACCCGGGCATGCCCAAATCGACGGTCGGCGCCGGTGTGCCGGCCGGCCCGTCGGGCGAGGGCGGGCGCGCGACACCGGTCTCCTGCTCCCCCAGCGGCATGCGCTGCTCCACGAAGGACACGTGGCGCCATGTGTTGGCACCCAACCCGCCGCTGTTGTCATAGGACATGCCCAACAGGTCCACGCCATCCTCGGGGATGGCGTTCCATTCCTTGCACGCCACCTCGCATGCCTTGCATCCGATGCACACGCTGGTGTCGGTGAAGAACCCCATGCGCGGCGGATGGGCACCGTAGCCGGTGTCACCGGCCGGATCGCTCTCGTCGGTCTCCGGGGTGCCGGAGCGTTCGATGGTCACTGCTCACACCTCCGTGCCGGTTGCCTCGGTGATGCCCGCCAGCCGCCGGTACTCGTGCACCAGCGCGGGCCGGGCGGGGCCGCGCGGCCGGCGGCCCGGCCGAATGTCGGCGGTGAGGGCCTTGACTTCCTGGATATGCACATTGGGGTCAAGGGAGATCGAGGCCAGCTCGTTGGCCGCGTCACCGGTCACGTGCCCGTTGGGTCCCCAGTGGTAGGGCAGCCCGATCTGGTGGACGACCCGGCCCTGCACACGCAGCGGCACCATGCGGTCGGTGACCATCACCCGCGCCTCGACAGCGTTGCGGGCCGTGATGATCGTCGCCCACCCCTGGTGACGTAGCCCCCGCTCCCGCGCCAATTCGGGCGAGACCTCGCAGAAGAACTCCGGCTGCAACTCCGCCAGATAGGGCGTCCAGCGGCTCATCCCTCCGGCGGTGAAGTGCTCGGTGAGCCGGTAGGTCGTCACCACATACGGGTAGACTTCGCCGGCCGCGCCGTCGGGTGCGGGGTGGTAGCGGTTGAACTCTCCTGGGTAGACGAGCCGGGTCGGGTTGCGGTCCTGGCCGTAGAGCGCGTTGGCAAAAGGCGACTCCTGCGGCTCGTAGTGGGTGGGCATCGGGCCGTCGACCAGCCCCGACGGAGCGTACAGCCACCCTTTGCCGTCGGCCTGCATGATGAAGGCGTCCGTGCCGGACAGCGCGTCCACCCCCACCGCGTCCGTGGGCGGGCGGTAGTCGGGAGCCTTGTCCGCCTCGACGTCGGGGATATCGTGGCCCGTCCACCTGCCTTGCTCGGCATCCCACCACACCAGGGCCTTACGGTCGCTCCACGGCCGCCCCTCCGGATCGGCGGAGGCCCGGTTGTAGAGGACGCGCCGGTTCAACGGCCACGCCCACCCCCACTCGGCGGCCACCCAGTCCTGCTCGCCGCCCGGTGTGCGCCGCGCCGCCTGGTTCACACCGTCGGCGTAGACGCCGCAGTAGATCCAACAGCCGCACGAGGTCGAGCCGTCGTCGCGCAGTTGGGTGTAGGAGGAGAGGTGCTCGCCGTCGCCGTCGTAGCCGTTGATCTCGGCCAGCACCGCCGCCGCGCTGGGCTCGTCGCCGTGCTCCAGCGGGTAGTCCCAGGTGAGGTCGAGGATAGGGCGGTCCATCGGGTCGGTGGAGCCGGCCAGCTTCTCCCGGATGCGCCGCCCCAGGTGGTACATGAACCACAGATCGCTGCGGGCGTCGCCCCGGGGGGCTACGGCGGCGTCGTGCCACTGCAACACCCGGTTGGTGTTGGTGAAGCACCCGGACTTCTCGGTGTGCGACGCGGCGGGGAAGAAGAACACCTCCGTGGCGATGTCCTCGGTGCGCAGTTCCCCTGACTCGATCTCGGGGCCGTCCTTCCACCACGTGGCGCTTTCGATCAGGGAGAAGTCGCGCACCACCAGCCAGTCGAGGTTGGCCATCCCCAGCCGTTGCGCCTTGGCGTTGGCCGACCCCACCGCGGGGTTCTCTCCCATGAGGAAGTAGCCCTTGCAGCGGCCCTCGATCTGCTCGATCACCGTGTCGTAGGTGCCGTGCGAGCCGGTCAGGCGCGGCAGGTAGCCGAACCCGAACTCGTTGTCGGCGGTCGCCGCCTCCCCCCACCACGCTTTGAGCAGGCTAACCACGTAGGAGCGCATGTTCGCCCAGTAGCCCTTGTCGGCGGCGTCACCGGCCACGAAGTCGGCCAGCCCCTCGTGGGCGTGGGCGTGCGGCATCGGGATGTAGCCCGGAAGCAGGTTGAACAGGGTGGGGATATCGCTGGAGCCCTGGATGCTGGCGTGGCCGCGCAACGCCTGGATACCGCCCCCGGGGCGGCCGATATTGCCCAGCAGCAGTTGCAAGATCGAGGCGGCGCGGATGTACTGCGCCCCCACGGTGTGCTGAGTCCAGCCCACCGCATAGGCGAACGCGCTGGTGCGTTCGGGGCCAGAGTTACGGGTGAGATGGTCGCAGACCTCACGGAACTGCTCCTGGGAAATCCCGCAGACGTCGGCGACGGCCTCAGGCGTGTAGCGCGCGAAGTGGCGCTTGAGGAGCTGGAACACGCACCGCGGATGGCGCAGCGTCTCGTCGGTGCGGGGCTCGCCTCGCACCACGGCGCCGCCCGAGCCATGCTGCTCGGCACACGCCGACTTGGCGACCCTGCGCCGGCGGTCCTCGAACTGCTGCTCGCGCTTGCCGGAAGCAGCGGGCACCCGCATCCCCTCGTACTGCCAACTCGTCACGTCATAGCTGCGGCCCTCCTCGTCGAAACCGGAAAACAGCCCGTCGAGGTCCTCGGTGTCGGCGAACTCCTCGGAGACGATCGTGGCGGCGTTGGTGTAGGCCAAGACGTAGTCGCGGAAGTACTTCTCCTCGGTGAGAACGTGGTTGATGAGCCCACCGAGGAAAGCGATGTCGCTACCGGCGCGGATAGGCACGTGCAGATCCGACAGGGCGCTGGTGCGAGTGAACCGCGGGTCGACGTGGATCACGACCGCGCCGCGGGCCTTGGCCGCCATGACCCACTGGAACCCCACCGGATGGCACTCGGCGTAGTTGGAGCCCTCGATGACGATGCAGTCGGAGTGCTGCTGATCCTGCATGAACGTCGTGGCGCCGCCCCGGCCGAAGGAGGTGCCCAGACCGGCGACCGTGGCGCTATGGCACACCCGGGCCTGGTTCTCGACCTGGACCACACCCAGCGCGGTCAACAGCTTCTTGATGAGGTAGTTCTCCTCGTTGTCCAGGGTCGCCCCGCCCAGGCTGGCGATCCCCATGGTGCGGGCGACGTACCTGCCGTCGTGCTCCCACTCCCACGTTTGGCGGCGGGTGGCCACGACCCGGTCGGCCACCATGTCCATCGCGGTGTCGAGGTCGAGCTCCTGCCACTCGCGCCCATACGGCGAACGGTAGAGGACGGTGTGGCGGCGCGCCGACCCGGTGGTGAGCTGGAGGCTGGCCGCGCCCTTGGGGCACAGCCGCCCCCGGTTGACAGGAGAGTCGGGGTTGCCCTCGATCTGGACCACCTCGTCGTCACGGACATAGACCCGCTGCGAGCAGCCCACAGCACAGTAGGGGCACACCGAGGTGACGGTCCGGTCGGCGGTCGCGGTGCGCGGGCGTAACTCCTCGCTACGGCGCGACTTGGCCGCCGCCCCGCGCCCGCTCGGGTCCCCGTCGCGCCACTGCCGGTACACCGGCCACGACTCGATCCACGTACGTACCCCCACAGGCCAGCCCCCTCCTCGCACGCGCCAGGCAAGAAACGGCGCCGCTAACCGGTGCCTGCGTACTGAAACGGCGGCGCGCATGCCCCGGGGAGGCCACTACCGGCCACGCCCCCGCTCGTCCCGCGATTGGGAGGAGCCCCTGGAGCGGCTATGTCAGCGGCGGGTGTCCTGGCCGCCGTCGGCGCTCTCGCCCAACCGGCTCGGGTCGGGCGCCAGCCGCCCGGCGACGACAAGCCCGTAGAGCACGTGGTCGGCGGCCACAACAAAGCGGGCCGCCACCCGAGGCTGGCTGGCGGAGCGCACCCCCAACAGCGGAGCCACCCCTGCCTCGAAGGTCAACCACACGGCCAGCCCGTAGGCGGGACCGGTCCACGGGTGCGCCCGTAGCCGTGGCGGGAGCGTCCCGAACACGACGCCCCCCACAGTGCCGTAGCACCAGTGCACCAGCTCGGTCAGTGCCGTGCGGTGCCGCTCGGCCAACCGCTGTACCCGTTCCGGGCCGCGGTGGTGCACGATCGCCTCCGGTGGGCTGCGCTCCAGCAACCCCACATTCGCGGTCACCGTACGCACCCCGGTCATCGCCATGGCTGCCACCAGCCCTCGCGCCCCGGCACGCACGATTCGCCACCGACTCCGGACAGCCACACCCACCCCCTCTTTGCTCGCTCGCGGGCGCGACTACCCCCCGGTAGTGGGCGAAAACCCCGCTGGCCACCGGCACCGCCGAGACCCCACGGCGGCCAGATCTTCCGCTTTCGCGGCCCTCGCCACCAAGAGCGACCACCGGACAGGGGCCGGCGAAACCCCCACCCGGCGCGTCATCGGGCTGCGTGCGGGCAGTAGGGGGCGTATGAGGATTGGATTCAAGCTATTCGCCGAGGGGTTCTCGCCG
Organism: Salinactinospora qingdaonensis; assembly: GCF_039539445.1. NCBI lineage: Bacteria > Bacillati > Actinomycetota > Actinomycetes > Streptosporangiales > Nocardiopsidaceae > Salinactinospora > Salinactinospora qingdaonensis. The sequence goes on along the minus strand of NZ_BAABDD010000004.1, from coordinate 181,194 downwards.
ACCGAACTGGTGCGCCAAGCAGTGCGCGCCGAGGGGGCGGGGTTCGACTTCGTGGAGATCAGCGACCACTACCATCCCTGGTTCCACGGTCAGGGACACTCTGGTTTCGTGTGGTCGATCCTGGCCGCCATCGCCGCCCGCACCAGCCGCATCGAACTCACCACCGGTGTCACGTGCCCGATGATCCGCTACCATCCCGCGATCGTCGCCCAGGCTGCCGCGACCACCGCTTTGCTGTCACAGGGACGGTTCAACCTCGGCGTCGGCTCGGGGGAACGCCTCAACGAGCATGTCGTCGCCGCCGGCTGGCCAGACATCGGCCTGCGCCACGAGATGCTGCGCGAAGCGGTGGAGATCATCCGGCTGCTATGGCAAGGCGGCTACCAGTCCTACCGAGGACGCCACCTGGCTCTGGAGGACGCGCGGGTATTCGACCTGCCGGAGGAGCCGCCCGCGATCCTCGTCGCCGCCGGCGGCCCCAACGCCGCCCGCATCGCCGCGGAACTGGGGGATGGCCTGTTCGTCACCGAACCCAACCCCGAACTCACGAAGAGCTACACCCACGCCGGCGGCGCCGGCCCCCAGTACGCCGAAGTTCCGCTGGCCTGGGCCACCACTGAGAAAGCTGCGCTGGCCTCAGCACGGGAGAGGTTCCGGTTCGCCCTCACCGGCTGGAAGGTGCAGAGCGAACTTCCCAACCCGGTCAACTTCGAGGCGGCCACGTCGCTGGTCACCGAAGAGAACATGGCCGAGAACTTCGGCGCCGGCCCGGATGTCGACCGCCACCTCGCGGTGGTTCGACAGTTCGTCGACACCGGCTGCGACCATCTGGCTCTCGTCGACGCCGGCCCCGACGTGGACGGGTTCTTCGACTTCTTCACCGAGGAACTCGCCAAACCCATCCGCGAACTCGCCGCCGCCTGAACCGACACCGAGGAAGGCGCCGGCACCCCCGACAGCGCCGAGGCACAGCCACGACCGCCCGACAAGAGTCCAGCGACCAGCGGTTGGCCTGGCCGAACCATCGCACGGGGTTCTGCCGCGCGGGTTCTTACTCGGCTGTCTTTCTTCCGCCGGCGGCCGCGAAGGCCTGTTCGGCGGCGTCGATCTCGGTGAGTTGCTTGAGGATTTCTCCCGGCGAAGCCTCGCCGACGACTTTTTGCAGCAGAGGCGTGTGGTCGAGGATCAGGTCGCGGACGACTTGGAGGGGCCGCGGTGCGTGGTGGAAAACCTTGCCGAGGATGAAGGCCTGCTGGGACTGGCGTGCGGTGTGGGGTTTCCGCGGGGTCTCGTAGGCGTGGAGCGCGCGGCGGACGGCGGCGTGGTCGCGAAGGTCCACCCCGGCCAGGTGGCGGCCGATGAAGTAGCCGTCTTCGGTGGCCATTCCGGCGCCGTAGGCGGCGTAGGGGGACGTGGGGTGGACAGCGTCCCCGGCCATCGTGACGCGGCCCTTGGACCACTGCTTCAGGGGTTTGCGGTCGCGCAACTGCCAGCGTTGGACGTCGGCGGGATCGGTGGCGGCGATCAGTTCGGGCAAAGGGGAGGGAAACTCGCTGCCCAGGGCGGTGGCGGTGGCGTGCAGATCGGCGGTGAATTCCTGGCTGGCGTCGTGGGCGGTCAGAACCCACCACTGGAAGCCGTCGCGGCCCTTGTGGCGGATGGAGGTCCAAGCCCCCTGGGTGGTGCGGCTGTGGGTGAGGATGCACCGGCCTTGCTGGGCCGTTTCGATGTCGGAATCGAGGACGAACCCGCCGAAGATGTGCAGGTTGTGCTCGCGTTTGGGGGTAGCGCCCCACAGGGTGCGGCGCACCATGGAGTCGATACCGTCGGCACCGATCAGGACGTCACATTCGTGGACGTCGCCGTCGGCCAGGTGCAGGCGCACCCCTGTTTCGTCCTGGTCGAAGCTGTCGACACGGCGGTTGACCTGAAGGACGCCGGGTGGAAGGGCGTCCAGGAGCCGCTCGTACAGGGCGGGGCGCAACAGCCCCACGAAGCCGCCGCCGTACTCGCGGACGATGTCGTCAGGCAGGTTGACGGCCACCCGACGGTGGCCGGCCAGGTTGCGGAACTCGGTGTAGCAGGGCGAGCCGATGTCGTCGATGTCGACACCCATCAGCCCCAGCGCCTTGATGGGCGGCGGCCACAGGTTGAGGATGTTGCCGGCCGCGCGGGCCTGCGGGTAGCGCTCCAACAGGACAACGTCGTGGCCGGCCTGGTGGACGGACAGGGCGGTGGCCATCCCGGCCGGTCCGGCGCCGATGACGGCGACTCGACCGCGTCTGATGGGTGCCATGGGGTCCTCCTGGGGTGTGTGGTGTGAACAAGGCGGCGGGCTGACCGCATCGGGTGAGGGACCGGTCCAGCCCAACGTCGGTGCGCCCGACGAGGGTCAGTCCGCCCGACGCGCGTCGTAAACGGCCGTTTCGGGCGTCCCGTCGGTCATGCGGGCGGTGCGCTCCAGGAAGTCGCGGGTGTGCGGATGCTCCAGATGGGCCTTCAGGGTGGTGTGGTCGGCCCAGATCTCCAGGCTGATGACCGTGTCGTCGTCGATCGAGCCGAAAAAGCCGTAGGAGACGCAGCCGTCGTCGGCGCGTGTCGCATCGGCCATGGCGCGGGCGGCTTGCAGGAACTCCGCCCGCCTGTCGGGCAGCGGGCGGCCCTTGCCGATCACGATCACCATGGCAACTCCCCAAAAAATTTAGTGTCCACTAATGTTTCAAGTGATCATGTAGCCTGCGTCACACACTTGTCAACCCTGCGACCTCACGGGAGACCGCTGGTACGCGACAATGACAGCCATGACACCTCAGAACGCCCCGGCTGACGCCGACCTGCACATCCGCCCGCCGCGGCAGGCGCGCAGCCGCCGGGTATGGACGCGGATTCTCGACGCCGGTGTGGCGATCATTGAGGAGGGTGGCTACGAGGCGTTCACCATCGCCGCGGTCTGCGAACGCGCCAACGTCGCGCCGCCGACCGTCTATGCCCGCGTCGACACCAAAGACGCCCTGTTCCTAGCCGTCTACGAGCACGGCATGGCCCGCGTCATGGCCGACGAGGTCGGTCTCGCCGACTCCCCCCGGTGGGCCGAACTGACCTGCGAGCAACTCATCTGCGAGGCGGTCGCCGAACTCGCCCGGGTTTTCCTGCGCAACGCCGGTTTCCTCGGTGCCGTCATCCTCGTCTCCGGCAGCCACCCCGAGGTCAAACGGCGCGGCTCGATGCACGCGCACCGCCTCGGCGACGCCTTCACCACCGTCCTGCTCCGCGCCCGCGACGAGATCGCCCACCCCGACCCACACACCGCCGTCCGCGCCTGCTACGACACCCTCTTTTCGACCCTCGTGCTGCGCGTCGCCTACGGTCCCGGCTTCGCCGTCGCCGAGACCGACGACGCGACCTTTACCGCACACCTCGCCGACATCGCCGTGCGCTACCTGCTGCACGGCCAAGGGCCGACACGGCCGGCATGACCGACAGCCGGATTCATCGAACTGGGTGAGCCTGCCGGCGCCTGAAGCGGCGGGTATTGCCCAGTTGCCGCTGTGGCCACGATGGCCGGTGAAACCGTTGCGACCGGGTCGCGGCCTATCGGGCCGCCACGGGGGCGACCTGCCCGCTGCCGGGGAAGACTGGCGCGCGCCGAAGGCGAGGAGTACTTCGGCGCGGGTCTTCACGGCGGCTGTGGCCCCGTCTTCCTTGACGCTCCAATGGCACCGGATTCGGCGGCACGCAGGATACGGCGGAAGGTGGGGCACTCCATGTGACTCGGTGCGGGACAAGAGGCAGCGTGCCGGAGGGACTCGCGGAGGACGCTGAGTTTGCGGATCGTCGCGTCCAACTCTTCCGCCTTGGCCACGAGCATCTGCCGGTCGATACGCGGCTGTCCGTCCGGCGCGAACATGCGCGCGATCTCGTCGAGCGAGAAACCGGCAGTGCGCCCCAGGGCGATCAGCGCCAGCCGTTCCAGCACGCCGGGATCGAACTGACGGCGCAGGCCCCGCCGCCCGGTCGAGGCGATCAGCCCCTTTTCCTCATAGAACCGCAGCGTCGAGACGGGAACGCCAGAGCGTCGCGCCACCTCGCCAATGTCCAACTCTGCCATCAGCTTGACCTCAAGTCGACTTGAGGTAGGACAGTCTCATCTGTACCCAGTGAAGGCAAACACAGGAGATGGCCGACCATGGACATCACGCGCAAGACCGACGACGAACAAAGGGCGCGGTGGAACGGCCCCGCCGGACACGCCTGGGTGGAGGCCCAGGCAGTGCTGGACGACATGTTCAAACCCTTCGAAGACCTGCTGGTCGAAACGGTCTCTTCCGGAAACGGAATCCGAGTGCTCGATGTGGGCTGTGGTACGGGCGGCACAACGGTGGCCGCCGCGCGGCGGCTCGGCGGGGAAGGACGCTGCGTCGGCATCGACATCTCCGAGCCGATGATCGCCGCCGCCCACGCGCGTGCCGAACGGGAGGGAGCGCAGGCCCGCTTCATCCACGCCAACGCGCAAGAGCACGTGTTCGAGCCCGCTACCTTCGACACGATCATCTCGCGCTTCGGCGTCATGTTCTTCGGCGACCCCGTCCGAGCTTTCGCGAACCTACGCCGCGCTGCACGGGACGGCGCCGAACTCAGGTTCGTCGCTTGGCGCGGTGCGGCGGAGAACCCGTTCATGACGACGGCCGAACGCGCCGCGGCGCCGTTGCTGTCGAATCTCCCCACCCGCGATCCGGACGAGCCAGGGCAGTTTGCCTTCGCGGACCCGGTCAGGGTCGAACGCATCCTGGGGGAGAGCGGTTGGGGCGAGATCGAGATCCGGCCGGTCGACGTGGCGTGCACCTTGCCTGAGAGGGAACTGGTGCGCTACTTCACCCGGCTCGGCCCGCTCGGCCTGGTCCTGGACGAGACGGATGAGGGGACCCGCGCGCGGATCATCGAAACGGTCCGGGCCGCGTTCGAGCCCTACGTACACGACACGCAGGTCCATTTCACCGCGGCCTGCTGGATGGTCAGCGCCCGCGCGTCGTCCACCTAAGCCCGAGAGCAAGCCGATGCCTCACGGTCAAACGATCAAGAGCTCGACCCTCGAGGATGAGAACCAGGCTCTGTGCTGGGAAAACGTGTGGGCGTACCAGGATTTGAACCTGGGGCCTCATCCTTATCAGCGGAACTTCCCGCGTCCAGCCGGGCCGTCACACTTGCCCGAAGACCGTGCTTACTCCAGGTCGGAAGGGAGACCGGTGTCCGCGCCCTGCCGTGTGATGACGGCGTGTTCCGGGTGCTGTCACGGTCAAACCACGGTCAAGGGAGTCGGGCCTGACCCATGGGGTACTCGCGCAGACGCACGGGCAACGACGGCACGCCACGCTTCACGGCCTACTACGTCGACATCAAAGGCAGAGAACGCTCCGCCGGAACCTTCACCTCGGAAAAGGACGCCGACAAGGCGTGGCAGCGCGCCGAAGCCAAAGTCGCCGAAGGCCGCATCACGAGCCCAAAACGGGGCCGACAGCGTTTCGGCGACTACGTACTCAAGACGTGGCTGCCCAACCACATTTTCGAAGCCATCACCCGGCAGAACACCACCTATATGATCCACAAATATCTCATCCCCGAGTTCGGCGGGATGCGAATGAACGAAATCCTGCCCGGACACGTTCAAGAGTGGGTGCGCCAATGCCAAGAGAAAAAACTCGCCGCATCCACGATCCAACGCATGGTGACCGTCCTCAGCGCCATCTTCTCCACCGCGCTCTACAACCAGATCATCTTCATCCACCCCTGCAAAGGAGTGAAACTCCCCCGCGTGGGCTCCAAACCCCTCACCATCATCACCCCCGAGCAGTACCTGGATTTCCTCAAAGAATTCGAGGGCGACCTCTTCAAACTCCTCGTCGACACCGAGATCCAGTCCGGCCTTCGCTGGGGAGAACTCACCGAACTGCGCCCCAAGGACCTCGACACTAAAACCTGCATCCTGACGGTCAGCCGCGCCGTGGTGAAAGTGAAACCGGAGTTCCACCCCGACGGGGGAAGGTTCCTCGTCAAGGAATACCCCAAAGACGGGGAGTACCGTCGCATCAAGCTCGGCCGGCCCTTGGTCACCCGGATTGAAGCCTTCATACAGTCGCGGGGGATCGGCTCGGAGGATCTGCTCTTCGAGATGCCCACGCAGGAGGCCCCGCCGGTGAGAGGGGTCCCCGACCATGAGGATCTCGGGCTGACCGCCCCCAACGAGCGTGGCCGCCGCTACAGGCACGGCACCCTCACCGCCTACTGCAACGGCAAATGCCGATGCGACTACTGCAGGGCCGCCTACGCCCATTACCGCGCCGAGCGCCGCCGCCTAGGCAAGGACGCCCCGCGACGCCGACGCCGCCAGGTCGAGACCGACGGCCACATCCCCGCCGACTGGTTCCGCAAACAGATCTGGCACCCCGCCCGGAAACGCGCCGGCCTGCCCACGGGCATCACACCCCGGAGCCTGCGCCACGCCCACGCCTCGTGGATCCTCGCCGGCGGCGCCGACCTGCAAGTCGTCAAAGAACGCCTCGGCCACGGCTCCATCACCACCACCGAGAAGTACCTGCACACCCTGCCCGACGCCGACAACACCGCTGTCGCCGCCTTCGACGCCATCCTCTCCCGCCAAAAACAGCCCGCCACCGACCTCTACGCCATCAGCTAGAACAAGCCGGCGACACCCGATCGCCAACCACGGCGGCATCGCCACCCCGCGAGGAACACCGAGGCTGAGCCCTAACCATCACAGCGGACACACCTGACAACATCAACTACTCTAGGTAATCAAATCCAACCAAAAAGCAATCAACCGGAGCCGCAAAATGCGGCTCCGGCCTACTTTTGCCACAACCTCACACCAAACCAATCCGGAGCCTTGAAAGTTTGAAAGTCCACCGTGGAACAGCTCCTGCCCTTTCAACGGGGACGGCTTCCGAGAAGCCGTGGACACTCGCCGACGCGGTCCGGGTCCTGTACGTGTACGGCGCGCTTCAACGGGGACGGCTTCCGAGAAGCCGTGGACACCTGTCGCGGCGGGTACGCACCGCCCCGAAATCGTCCCTTCAACGGGGACGGCTTCCGAGAAGCCGTGGACACGGTGGGGTTGGGCGTGTTGTTGCTGACCAGCACGTCCCTTCAACGGGGACGGCTTCCGAGAAGCCGTGGACACGGGCGCCAGACCTTCGAGGACTTCGTCGCCGAGATCGCTTCAACGGGGACGGCTTCCGAGAAGCCGTGGACACGGGATCTGGCGGGACCCTAGCGATCCGGGGGGCGGAGCTTCAACGGGGACGGCTTCCGAGAAGCCGTGGACACGGGCGCGCTGATCGAGGACATGGGGCGCGTCGTGGCGCTTCAACGGGGACGGCTTCCGAGAAGCCGTGGACACGAGGGCACCGGGCTGGCCGCCGGCGACATCCGCCAGGCTTCAACGGGGACGGCTTCCGAGAAGCCGTGGACACATGAGGGCGGGAGATGCTGCGGCATCGTTGTGCCACGCGCTTCAACGGGGACGGCTTCCGAGAAGCCGTGGACACGTGTCGTATGGTCCTCTCTGATCACCTCCTTCTCGCTTCAACGGGGACGGCTTCCGAGAAGCCGTGGACACCCGGTCCAAGTCCACGTGCTCACCTCCGATAAGTGCTTCAACGGGGACGGCTTCCGAGAAGCCGTGGACACAGTCCTGGATGGGCTTTAGCACGGCCTTGATAGACACTGCTTCAACGGGGACGGCTTCCGAGAAGCCGTGGACACCATGTCCACGCCGAGCGAGTCGCAGGCAGCGGCGATGCTTCAACGGGGACGTCTTCCGAGAAGCCGTGGACACGTCCGCTTCTGGGACGTCTACCCCCGCCGCAAAGACGCTTCAACGGGGACGGCTTCCGAGAAGCCGTGGACACACTGGGACTGGAGGGTGTCATACACCCTCATTCCCGGCTTCAACGGGGACGGCTTCCGAGAAGCCGTGGACACCAGGATCGCTGGGCGGCGCGACTCCGACAGTGGGGTGGCTTCAACGGGGACGGCTTCCGAGAAGCCGTGGACACGCTTTTTGACGTGGGATGATGCGTTTTCTGGGGTGCCGACCGACCCGCAGGGTGGTGTGTTTTGCGCGGTTTGTGGGGTTTTGTGCTTGGGAACCTCCCCGGGATTGCATGGGCACTTGGGGTTCGCGCGAGCCTGGATGGGCGTGTGGAGTTATCAAAGAGCATAGTTGTGGGGCTGTCGGTTTAGGTGATGTGCAGGGCGATGCGGTCACGTGGAACGGACGGCTCAGGTCTGGCGACAGTGTCGTGGGGAGTAGGGCGGAGAGCGGGGTGTTCGACAAGGACCTGAACCGCAGCAAGGTCGAGAGGTAGGCGCCAGACGGGCCAAGCCATGATCCTTCGACGCCCGAGGCACCATATTCCACGCAGTGTGAGCAGGTGCTCCGTGGGATGGAGCTTTATCTCGGACCGTATCGACGCGCTGACGGAGCTGACCTTGATCGTGAGGCCCATATCCGCATCAATTTGATCAAAACGATGCACCACCGGCGCCTTCTTCTGCTGTGGGATCGTCTTTGGCCGCGATTTCCCCGGCGAGCTGGTCGCGGTACCACAGCAGCGCGTTACGCCATTTGGGGTGCGGGAACTCGTTGGCGAACGTGGAGCCGATATCGTGTCGGAACCACTTGTTCAGCTTCCGTTCCGGCACGTCCTCGGCGAGGATGTCGTCGATCTCCGCCAGCGCCAGACTGGCGTTCTCTCGCGGGCCTTCCTGCACGAACGCGCGGATCACCTCCTCCCGGCTGGAGTAGTCGAGATCCCAATCCTGGTGGAAATACCCTTCGAAGAGTAGGTCCAGGCCCTTGGCCACCGACACCGGCGTCCTCACCTCCTGTTCTCAGCGCTGGGCTTCACCGGATAAGCAGTGTGGATACGGTAACCGTCCGGCGCGTTCGGGTCTTTTCCGCAAAACCACGGTGACGTGTCGCGCGTCGTACTTCCTTACCGTCCGCCCGCACCTACCTCCCGACCTTCCCACCAGCGGGCTTTTGCTCCAGGGTCAGCGAGTCCTGGTCGGAGCCCTCCGCCAGCCGCTTCTGCACCGCTGCGTTATTGTCCCCCAGAACTTTCCCCATTGGCTCGCGCGGCGGTGCCCCTGCTCAGCCTCGTCTGTGCGGCCGTCCTGCTCCAGCAATTCTCCGAGGCCACGGCCTGACTTCAACCTCGCCTGGCGGCTGCTTCTCGGCTGGCCAGGGCGGATCGGACCTGCTGTTCCCGGAACTACTCGAAGGTGTCGGCGACCAGGGTCTTCCGGTCCCCTGCCCTCGCCGTGCCGGTCGACCGCGCAACCGACGTCGTTGAAGGACCACAGGATGGAGCCCTGGCATTCGAAGGAACAGAAACCCGCGGCTCGTGGGGTCAGCACCCTCGACGCCCTCGACGTCCTCGACCGCGTCTCGGCAACTGCGACCGCAGACCTCGACGTCTACATGGCGAATCCAGGAGTGCCCCACCATCCGCAGATAGTCGAGAAACGCCCGCGGAGGCTGCGCGTGGGGCTGTCCGGCCAAAAGTTCAGCGATCTCGGCCTCACCACCTCCCCGAACCGGCCCTTCGACAAGCACATCCGCGGCGAGCAGACGCCCGACCAACCGGGAAACGCCCATCCCCATCGCCTCACCTTTGGTTCATGTAGTCCGGTCGCTGACCGCCCTCGGCGGTCCCCGTAGCGGCCGGTCGCCGAAACGACGTAGTCCTCCCCGGTATCGCGGCAGACCCAAGCCATCCGCACATCACCCCTGGAGGGAGGTGTCTGCAGTGTCTGATTCACGGCCCACGCCGTTGACCTGACCCACGCACAAGACAGGCCGGGGCTCTCAGGCCAAGAGATCAGGGGGTGAGAGCGGCGTAGACCTGGGCGGTGTGTTCCGGGGAGACACGCAGCGGGTCGTTGCCGAGGCGGATGAGGGTGCCCGTCCCGTGGGGCTCGATGGTTGTGGGGCGGGAAGTTGGTCCGGTGAGATCGACAGTGGTGTGGCGCGGTAGGTCAGCCAGCCCACGATGGCGCTTCCGGTGGCGGGATGCTGAATGTCGCCTATGGCGTCGTCGTAGAAGGTCGCCCAGTCGGGCTCCCAGGCGTTGATGACGGTGGCCATCATGCTGTGGACGAGGTCGGGTGCGTAGAGATCGCGTGCTTTGTCGCCGGGGGGCAGGTCGAGCAGGAACCGGTTCTTCATCCGGCCGGCCAGCCGCTCCGCCCCGCACGACACGCTCAGCGCCACCCCGGGCTCTTGGCCGTTCCACAGGCCGATCCGGAAGCCGCGCTCGCTCGTGGCGGGATCCTCTGCTCCGCTGGCTTTCGAACCGTGCAGCAGCGCTTCGCGGACCGCACCATGCTCGGGAGCGAGGATCGGCATCGCCATGGCCTCTTCCCGGCTGTCGCCTTGCCCCTGCCAGCCGCGCAGCAGCGGATGGAGCCCGGCCAGCTCGCTCATGCAGACGGTGAACCGCACAGCACACCAGTCCACATCCTCCCGACGCGCGCCCCAATAGGCCCCCAGGACAAACGACCCGCTCATGCTCCAGCTCCCTGCCGAGGTGGGGCTGCTCTCCCAGAGATCACCCGACGTTTCCCTTGGCAGCGGCCCACCACGTTCCTTTTCGGCTCTAGGAGCCCTGTGCACGGACGGAGGCGACGAAGTCGTTCGCGGCCCGGCGCAGCTGCTCTTCGTCCAGATCGGTGGACTCCCGGATCTCAGGATCGGAGCAGTAGGAGTCCACCGCCCAGAACAGCTCGTTGACATCGTGGTAGAAGGCTCCGAACGTCCGCTTCTCAGACTTGAACATCACCAGAAAGAGCGCTTCGAAGCACGCCGGCGTCATCTCCCCCGCACCGAAGCGCTTACACAACTCCACGTAGGGGCCAACAGGAGCCGACATCAAAGATCCCCCGTGCTCGTGACGTGGCGTAGCTGATCGGGACTGAGCTCCCAACCGCTCACGAAGTTCCCATCCTTACCGACGATGACATTGACACCGGGACGGCCTTTGGGAAGCAATGGACACGCGGCCCTCCATGACGTAGCCATGCGGGCACGCCATGCTTCAACGGGGACGGCTTCTCGGAAGCCGTGGACACCTAGGACCGTCGACCGGGCGGGCCGCTGAACCCCTGCTTCAACGGGGACGGCTTCTCGGAAGCCGTGGACACAGGCCACATGGGAGCCGATCATCTCCCGCGAAACGTGGGCTTCAACGGGGACGGCTTCTCGGAAGCCGTGGACACCCGGCGACATCTTCACTGATGACCCGCACCCCGGCGCTTCAACGGGGACGGCTTCTCGGAAGCCGTGGACACTGGCCCTCGGAGATGAGGCGGGTGTATGCCTGCCCGCTTCAACGGGGACGGCTTCTCGGAAGCCGTGGACACCCGCGACACCATCCAGATTGCGGGCAGGATAAGCAGCGCTTCAACGGGGACGGCTTCTCGGAAGCCGTGGACACCCTCGGCTCGCACTCGTTCGGCTGGGGTATCAGCGAGCTTCAACGGGGACGGCTTCTCGGAAGCCGTGGACACCACGCTGCTCGACGCGAACCGGCGGATGCTGCGGGGCTTCAACGGGGACGGCTTCTCGGAAGCCGTGGACACATGGAGGCCGCACTCACCGGTAACGCCGAGGACCTCGCTTCAACGGGGACGGCTTCTCGGAAGCCGTGGACACCTCGACTTTCCGGAGGACCCGAGCTTGGTCTACCTGGGCTTCAACGGGGACGGCTTCTCGGAAGCCGTGGACACGCCCCAGTACGGGTAAGATGTCCGTGGGATTGAGTTGCTTCAACGGGGACGGCTTCTCGGAAGCCGTGGACACGCTTCTTGACGTGGGGCGATGCGTTTTCTGGGATGTCGACTGGCCCGTAATGCGGTGCGTTTTGCGTGGTTTGTAGGTTTTTGTGCTTAGGAACCTCCCGGGGATTGCGTGGGCACTTGGGGTTCGCGCGAGCCGGGAGAGGGTGTGTGGAGTTATCAAGGAGCACGGCCGCGGGGAGTCGGGGGGAGTCGGTGGGTTAGATGGTGTGGAAGGCGATACGGGGAGAGGAGAGGCGGATTTACTGTCAAGGGTAGGAAAAGGCTCGGCAGCAGCCATAGTGGCTATGGCAAGGAGTGCGTGCGATGCGGTTGCGTAGCGGAGTGTTTCACGGTGCTCGATATAGGCGCCAAGGTGGTCTCTTTTGGAGGAGGGCGTCCATCAAGATCCGCCTGCTGCCCTCAAAGTCCATAAGGCTTGCGAACGGCGATGGTCTCGACTCCAGGTGTAACTACATTCGGCTTTCCGTGGCTAGATTCCTTTCATACCAGGACCGACAAGGAAGAAGCAGAATCCCGCTTCATAGCGATAAAGGGAAACCCAATTTATCTACCGACCCCTCCGCGAATGTCAACCGTCATTTTTACTGGATAACCGACTGAGCAGCGAGGTTACGCCATGAGCGCTTTGGCTGGCCTCATTTTCTTGATGATTAGAACTAGACTGCGAGATGGGCTGTTGAGGCGTGCGTGCGGTGATTGTTTTGAACAGGTTCATGGGAACCTGGCATTCTGTGGCTAACGTACGTTCTTCTACACCAGCTTCCTGTTGCAGAAGCCGAACTGCTCCGGGCAAGAGCGATGGCTGCTCCAGAAGTGGCATGGTGCCTGGTTCTCGGCGACGCCAACCGCGTGCGGAGACGGTACTCATGGCATTGCGGTAGGTCACATCACGCATCGCTCCCAGCCGTCGGGCCCGGTAGAGCAAAGCTTGAAGGCTAACGTTCCAGTACTGCTTGAGTTGGCCGAAGCGCTGCCAATCAGCTCGACTGGGTAGAAAGTCTTTGATTTGGGCTGCGGGCATCAGCAGTTCGGCTGCGAAGCGGTTAGCCTGCTCTTCTGCGACACGCCCTCCCGGATCTGCGTCGAGATGCATCACAAGATGGCCGAGTTCGTGAGCCACATCGAAGCGCTGCCGATAGTAGTCGTCTTTTAACGGATTGAGCAGGATGATGGGACGTTCTGGCGTATCAAAAGAGTAGGCATCGACGGCGGCTGTCGCAGTCGGGCTGAACACGACCAAACCGCCGTGGTTCTCTACCAGGCGGACCAGGTGCCCGATGGGTCCTGCTGGTAGATCCCATTCCTTTCGCAAGAGCTGGGCTGCCTGTTCAGGAGCGTCGTTATCGGCCTCATCGACTGCCACCGGACAGACAGGCAACGCTCGCCGGGGAAATTCGACATGGCGTTCGATGACGGTAGCCACATCAACAGCGAGTTGACCATAGGCATGGGCTTGATCACGGGCAATCTGACTCGTCGAGCGCAACGACCGAAAATGTGGGGGGGTACCCAACCTGGGTAGGTCCCGAGGCCGAGCCAGGAAAAATCCCGGCTCGACTTCCAAAACCAGCGCTAACTGGGCCACCGTTGCCGGAGCCGGCCGCTTAGCACCGTTTTCATAGGCCGCAATAGCGGTCGGGCTCTTCTCGATAAGACCGGCCAGCTTATTCTTACGCAGACCAGCCAGGTTACGCGCCAGTGTCAGACGTCCCCCGTCAAAGAACGCGGCGACATCATCGAGTCTGCTGCTCATCCGTGATCACGCGCACGTTTCGCCGGATCTGAGCCAGCAGGACGCAGGCGAACCGGAGCATCGGCAACTTCGGAGGGGGTAGTTGGCATCGGTGCAAAAGGCTCGTCCCCCACCTGGCCGCGGCCATCTTCGGGCGACAAACCAAGCAGATCGTGACGCCAGTGCCAAGCTGGTCCACCGTCCACGTTCCACCGTGGCCGCCCCAGAAACAGCTGGGTCTGCCCGGTGATGATGTCAGCGCTATGGGCCAGAACCAGCGTCTCGCGAAACTCTTCGAGACTGAACGCTGCCGTCATCCCCCCGAGTTCTTCCAATTCCTCTACGGAGAACAAGGCATCCTCCTCGGGGTAGGGCTGCTGGGCTACACGCTGCTTAGTGAAGCTTTTGGTGGGCCAGCGGATTTCGTCGATCTTGTCGAACTTGAAGGAGGCTCGCAGCCAACGCCACCGTCCAGAGCGCCAACCTTGGGAGCCGTTTGCATCATCACGAACCACCTGCCCCGAGGGCAACAGCCAACGCTCCAACTGCTCATCGGTGTGGAGTCCCTCGTAGAGCACATCGCTCCCGCCCTCAGGGGCATCAGGATCTGGTTCGAAGGGGCCACACTGGCACACTCGGTCGAGCCGGTCCACCATCACGTCGTAGGCGGCTGTTCCAATGGAGCTGTTCTTGTAGCCAGCTTCGCGGGAAAGATCGGCGAGCACGCGCCGGTAGGTCGATCGCTGTGCCCAGGTTATCGCGTCCACTACGCCATCAGCGCTGAGGTCTTCGAGGACCTGCTCCTGCTCAGTCACAGGAGGAACATAGCAGATATCAGTAATCAGCGCGCGAAAGAAAACCTCTCGAACGTCTTCCAGTGATCAAAAACAACCGCACTGGGTTGTCGGTTTAGCAGTCACCTACCTTCGTAGCTACTCAAATGCCCTGTTCAGAGCGGTTTGCTGATCTTGCTTCGGTTCGGTGGACAGTGTCCGACTTGGAATAGTTTGCCCATCGAAGGGAGAGTTCATCGTGCCGAAGACCCGTCCGGCCTCCCCGCCGGAGTACCGCACCCAGATCCTGGAACTGGCGCGTGCGGGCCGCACCCCTGAGGAGTTGGCCGCCGAGTTCGAGCCCAGGTACGCGATGTGAGGCACTGGGGCAGCCCCACATCACCCCGCTACCGGATTCGGCCTCCGATTCCCTGTGGCCGCCGCCTCGTTAGACCTCGGTTTTCGTGGGGCCGCTTGGCCGCTTTCGGCGATGGTCTTGCGGCTTCGCGACCTGTCAGGGGTGGGTATCCACCCTTTGTCCTCCCGAGACGAAAGGACACCCCCGTGCAGTTCCACGATGTGTTCCCTCTGGCTGATGCCGACAACAGCGGTACTGCTGTGGCCGAGCCTCCAGCCACGGTCCGCCCCTTCGGCGTGCGTCATGCGGTGGACGTCCCCGCCGATCCCGAACAGACCGCCGAGACCGAGCGTGCCTACTACGATCCCCAACGTCAGATCTCCATGGTGGAGGTTGAGGGCGTGAGCGTGCCGATGATGAAGCGGCAAAGCGGCGAAACCACCACATCCACTAACTCCGACGACCGGCAGGCACCCGATGACGACACCGATGTTGGCCCCGCCAGCTAACAGCCGATGACGGTTCTCATCCTCACGCACTGGTTCGATCCCACCGCGGATTGGGTCGTCGCGGAGCTGAACCGGCGCCGGGTGCCGGTCGTTCGCTGCGATGTCGCCGACTTCCCGACGCGGCTGTCGATATCGGCGACTCTCGACGACGAATGGGCCGGCACCCTGCGCACCGAACAGCACCGCCTCGACCTCACCGAGATCAGCGGGATCTACTACCGCCGCCCCCGTAGCTTCAGGTTTCCCCCACAGATGAGTGAGGCTGACCGCGACTGGGCGGCGCTGGAGGCCAAACTCGGTTTCCTGGGCACGCTGGCAGCGGTTCCGCGCTGGCTCAACCATCCCGCACAGATCGCCAACGCCGAGTACAAGCCCATCCAACTCCAGCGCGCGCGGGCCTGCGGGCTGCGGGTACCGCGCACGCTCATCACCAACGAACCCGCCGCCGCCCGCGACTTCGCCCGCGACCTCGACACGGTGGTCTACAAGCCGTTCTCCCCCCGGGGTGTCAGGGCTGAGGACGGGCGGCGACGTCTGCTGTTCACGACCACAACCACCGCCGAGGAACTCGATGACCCTGGTGTGGCGATGACCGCGCACATGGTCCAAGAGTGGATCGCCCACACCCACGCCATCCGGCTGACCGTAGTCGACGACCAGTGCTTCGCCGCCGCCATCCACAGCGACTCGCCCCAAGCCGAGGTGGACTGGCGCTCCGACTACGCTTCGCTGACCTACGAGCAGGTGAGGGTTCCCGAGCCGGTGCGTACCTCGGTCCTGGCGCTGACGCGCGACCTCGGGCTGCGCTTTGGCGCGTTGGACTTCCTGGTCACCGAGACCGGCGACTGGGTGTTCCTAGAGATCAACCCCAACGGCCAGTGGGCCTGGATCAGCGAGGTCGCCGCCGACATCGCCGCCGCACTGGCCACCGCACTGGAGAAAGGACCCGCCCATGGTTGAGGCTCACCTGGTCGACGACGACCGATCACAGCGGTTGCGTCAGCAGCTCGTGCGCCATCTCGTCGACATCGGCGCCCTCGCC
Organism: Salinactinospora qingdaonensis; assembly: GCF_039539445.1. Lineage (NCBI taxonomy): Bacteria > Bacillati > Actinomycetota > Actinomycetes > Streptosporangiales > Nocardiopsidaceae > Salinactinospora > Salinactinospora qingdaonensis. The sequence goes on along the minus strand of NZ_BAABDD010000004.1, from coordinate 164,900 downwards.
TCACCCGAGTGGCAGCGCGCCTTCACCGAGGTAGCCCGCCACGTCTTCGTCCCCCGCGTGTTCGTGCCCAGCGCCGACAACAACGGCACCTACACCCCGCTGGACGGCACCGACCCGCACCAGCGCCACGCCTGGCTGGAGCACGTCTACACCGACGACATCTGCATCACCCAACTCGACGGCGACGACACCGCCTGGCAGACCGCACTGCGCCAAGGCTCGGTCACCGCCGCCAAGATGACCTGCACCAGCTCCCAACCAGCGCTCATGGCCAGCATGCTCGAACTCCTCGCCCCCAGCGACGGATCGCGCATGCTGGAAATCGGCACCGGCACCGGATACAACGCCGCCCTCCTGGCCCACCGGCTGGGATCAGCCGCGGTCGCCAGCCTCGACATCGACCCCGGTCTGGTCGAAAGCGCCCGAACAAACCTGACCCAAGCAGGCTATGCCCCGAATCTCACCTCTGGCGACGGCGCCCACGGCTGGCCCGATTGTGGCCCCTACACCCACCTGATGGCCACCGCCTCGTTCCCGGCGATCCCCCCGGCCTGGCTGGAACAGGTCAGCCACGGCGGAACCATCCTCGCCAACCTCTACCGCCCTCTGGGCGGGGGAATTCTGGTCCGACTCACCGTGGATGCCGCCAAAGGCGAAGCCAGCGGCCACTTCACCACCGACACCGCCGGCTTCATGCCCACACGCACCCACGAGTCGGCCACCGCCTTCGCCCTCTACAGCACCATCACCGAAGAACAGGAGCAAGCCGCCCCCGCCAAACACTCCCCCCTCGACCTCACCACCATCCTCGACGACCCAAACGCGCGCTTCTTCCTCGCCCTGCTCAGCGACCTCCACACGATCCGCGTCCGCTACCCGCATCACCCCGAGGAACACTGGCTGCTCACCCAAGACGGCTCCTGGGCCTTCGCCACCGCCGACAGCGACGGCGTCACCGTCAGACAAGACGGCCCCCGACGCCTGTGGGACGAGGCCCAAACCCGCTACCAGCAATGGCTCGACCTCGGCGAACCACCCCGCCACCACCTCGGGCTAACCGTCACCCCTGAAGAGCAATACGTCTGGTACAGCTCACCCGACAATTCCAAGCGTTACCCTCTGTCCCCACCCCCTTAAAGCCAACCCGTCTTGATTTCGGCGTCACAGTAGTCACAAGTGACAGGGCTGAGCGCAGTCAGCCGAGTCAACGCCCGCGTGCCGCACAAGGGACAGGCGACAGCCAACCGTGTCGCTTCAACGGTGCGCGCTAGAACGCGGCGAGCGGCACGGCTGGCCGCGAGCAGGCGAACGGCCGGTGACGGCGGCCCAGTGCTGGCCTGCGACTTCAACAGAGACGGCTTCTCGGAAGCCGTGGACACACGAGGTCGAGGGAGGTGTCGCCTGATGGCCACCCCGGCTTCAACGGGGACGGCTTCTGGGAAGCCGTGGACACACGACGGCGCGCGTAGCCAGATCCAGATCCGCCGGCTTCAACGGGGACGGCTTCTCGGAAGCCGTGGACACGATCGACGAGGACACTCCCGGCATCGGCTACCTCGCTTCAACGGGGACGGCTTCTCGGAAGCCGTGGACACCAGGCCCTCGGCGCGCTGGAGGTGGCCCTCGGTGACCGCTTCAACGGGGACGGCTTCTCGGAAGCCGTGGACACATCTCGGCGATGTCGTCGCCGGAGAGCAGGTTGGGGTGGCTTCAACGGGGACGGCTTCTCGGAAGCCGTGGACACGCTTCCTGACGTGGGATGATGCGTTTTCCGGAGGGCTGATTGGCCTGCGAGACAGGGCATTTTGCGGAGTTTGTAAGGTTTTGTGCTTGAGAACCTCCCCGGGATTGCGTGGGCACTTGGGGTTCGCGCGAGCCTGGATGGGCGTGTGGAGTTATCAAAGAGCGTGACTGTGGGGGCTTGGTGGACTAGGTGGCGTGGAGGGCAAAACTGCTGCAGCGCCCTGTATAAACTTCCCAGCCCTGGAGTCACGATGGCCCGGTCTTCCCTCCTGGACAAGCTGCACCCCTCGAATTCGGAAAACGTCGGGATAGGGCGAAGCTCGCGTACGGCCGGCGACTCCCCTCGATACAGTGCACGCGATGTTGGCCAGCAGCCACATCCCCACCTCTCGGTTTCTCGTGCGGCCACGTCCAGCACATCCCGTCAGCGGAGACTGTTTCCAGCACCGCAACAGGGTCGCCGTCCCAGCCAATGCAGTCGAACGGGCCGTTCGGTCTGCCCCTCGGGGGAAGGGGGCGCGAAGGTGCTTTCGACTAGCCGACGACACCTCACGAAAGACCAAGGTTAGACTGCGGTTATGCCTGCAGAACCACTGTCCGCCCTAGCTCTCCTCGTACTGTTCGGCGCTGTATGGATGTATGTGAAGTATCACGTTACGCGGAATGCTGTGCTGTGGGCACTCCGAAAGCATTCCCATGAGCAGGAAAGTTCAAAATATCGGCAGGACAAAGAGCCACCACCTCCCCCTTGACCACGAAAGCAGAGCTATGTTCTTCTGCCAAAGGCATCAGAACGCAACCTTTAGGTTCATAAATGCATCGTGGTTTTTCCTTCAGTGCTGCCAGTCTGCTCACCGTTAGCACCCTCTTTATCCCTGCCGCTGTAGCATCAGCAGAGACGTCCGTACAGGTTAGCGCCGACGAATTCCACGAGCGGGTGGAAGCCTACCAGGCGGAAAATCCCAAAGACTACGTTGGCCTCGAAAAGCTCGTTGAATCTCTCGGAGGAGAGTTCTCCGTGAGCACAAGCATCACCGGGGAAACCTCGGCTGAGGAAGCCATGGCTATCAACTCGGAATTCGACGGGCAAGAAGCTCCTAGTGGGATGGCTACCCAGAGTTGGCCGTCGGACGCCTTCGTCGTATCCGTGGCTTCTTCTCAGCACCCCTCTTCCCCGAGCGCTAGCGTCTCCGGATACTGGAATTACCGGGACGACTTTGTCGGGCAGGGGTCCCCCTACGACATCGCCGCACTCCGATTCAGCGACTCCTGTGGCCAGTACAGTTCCTACAACGCCCAGACCTATAACTACCAGGGAACGACCACCAACCGAGCCACACTCAGGTCTGCGGGCGTGGGGACCAGTGGGCCGGCGTGGAATATCGAAGACGGGGTAAGCGGCTTCGTGAACTACACGGATAACGGCTACGTTTCTGTACGCTATGATCTTTCCGAATGCGGCGGAACCGTACAGGCAGCTTTCGACTACGAAGGAAACAACGGGGGCAGCGTCCTTTCGGTGTCCGCGGGTTGGGGCGGATTGAGCGTGAGTTACTCCAATCCCGGGCTCACCCTTCAGAAGTCCAGTACGGCAACGACACTCTAGCGACGGTGCCTCGTTGACTTATGATGGTGTTGTCCTGCCAGGATATTTCGGTAGCACCGCATAGATTACCTGGTTTTCGGTAGCGGAATCCCCTATCGAGTCACTTCACCTATCATCGCTGTGAATTCCTCATGCTCGATATCCGTGCCACTGAGGACGTGGAATTCGCTGGCTCGCCGCCCAGGCTGGGCGGCGAGCCAGCGAATGTTTGCTACCCGGTTCCGAGGAGCAGTTTAGATGCCGCCGCCCCGGGAGCCGTTCACGAACGTGCCATCAACTACAAGCGAGTGGTGATCCCCGGCTCTTACCAGGCAGGCATCACCGGAACCCAAAAGCGGTCGAAACGAGTACGAACCAGGCGACAGAACTAGACCACTCGAAAATCCGAATAGTCCAACCAACGACCTGCGCGAACGTCAAAGCGACTGGTGCGCGCCACCCTTTGGCATATCTGGCCGTCCCGGCACAGTGTTCACTGACTTTGCCCCGCCGCCGGAGCGCCGCTGCGGGACTCTAAGTCCCCCAAGGCCAGTTGTCACCTGGTGGCACGCTCCTTGCCACTCCCAACTAGGCATCTCAGGTGCACCCCACCCCGCTGGGACGCCCGGCCCCTCCACCGAGGCATCCCTCTGGTACTGCAGTGGGCAGGGCAGTCAGTCCTGCTGAGCACTATGGTGTAATGCCTCTCATCCACGGCAAAAAGCCCGATCAGTACTTTCCGCTTGCTGTGGGACGTCGTATCCCCCACCTCTACCGTGAGGAACTCGTCCAGGTCGCCGAACTCGTGTACGAGGGATGCGATGGCGACCTGACCACCGAGTCCCATGACGCCAAGCGCACCATCGGCAAAGCGCCCGAGGACTTCACCGCCTTCCGCGAGCAAGAAAACGCGCCCGAACAGCTCAAGGGACTCACTGTGACTGGGCAGCGCGACGACACCAAGATCGTCATGACTGTCGACCCTCGCGAAAGAGATACGGGGGATCCGGGTCATCAATCCCGACGAGAGGGTCCGCGGAACCGCAACGCAGATCGAACGGCTCTGCCGACAGCGCTCCCGCTTGAGCCTTCCCCTCAAACCCGCTGGACTACGGCTATTCCAAGGCACATTCTTCATGATCTTGGGAGCATTCATCCTCTGGGGGACGGTAGAAAGCTCCGTTGAGCCTCTACACGAGATCCGATCCGTCATCGGCTGGGGATCCGGGGTACTTGGGTTCGCAATCTTCACCTTTGGCTGGATGAGACTCACTGAGAAGCCTTCGGGCGCCGTGCTGGTCAACGCGCCGCGGGCTGAACGGCCCTCGCACTGGCGTCGCCACCGTGTCCTCTACATCTCCAACAGGCGCTCCTTGCTGCCAGGCGGGGCCATCAGCTACCTCGTCAATCAACTCCCCAGTCTCGGGGGATGACCGTACGTAGCGGTTCGATCCCCACACTCCCCCATGAGCCCCATGCCGAGGGCATCGTCTTCAAGGCGACGGATTCACCTGGCCCTCCGACATGGGCCCTGATCGCCCAACCCTGCACCACCGGCCCTAAGCAGGACACCGACGCCGCATCTGGGCCCATCCTCACAGGCACGGGGAGCACACAGGAAGTGGCAACTGCGCCGCGCCCATACCTGGAGCCATCCGCGCATGTGGGGAGCATGCATGCCCCCACAGCTATCTCCACCTAGAAAAACCAAAAACTTAGACAGCATTACAGTTGCTAAGTTTGGAGTCGCGGGGCATACTTAAAACATAGACCGAATGAAGCGGTCAATGTTTTGAAGGGAACGCCCCCCATGGCTCACAAGATCGAGCAGTTCGCTGACGGCAGCGCCGCGTTCGTCTCCGCCCGCACCGACGCCTGGCACCGTCTGGGAACCACGCTGGACACCGTCTTCACCGCTGAAGAGGCCATGCGCGTGGCCCGGCTTGGCGGCTGGAACGTACGCAAATCCCCGCTGACCACCACCGTGGATGGCCAGACGTTGACGGTGCCTGGCGCCTACGCGACCCTGCGCACCCACCCCGAAACCGGCAAGCCCGACGTGCTCGGCTGTGTCGGATCGCAGTACACGCCCGTGCAAAACGAGGAACTGTGCGGGTTCCTCAACGCCCTGGTCGATGAGTCCGGCGCGCACTTCGAGACGGCCGGCTCACTGCGCAAGGGCCGCGAAGTATTCGTCACCATGTGGCTTCCGCAGACCATGACCATCGCCGGAACCGATGAGCTGGACCTCTACATCGCCGCGCTCAACTCCCACGACGGCTCCACCCCGATGCGGCTGCTCGTCACTCCGGTGCGCATCGTGTGCGCCAACACCCAAACCGCCGCGCTGGCCAACACGCGCTCCTCATGGACGCTGCGCCACACCTCGGGCGCCAGCGGCCGGATCGAAGAGGCCCGGCAGGCGCTCGGGCTCACCTGGACTTATCTCGAAAAGTTCCAGGCCGAAGCCGAGAAGATGATCGAGACTCAGCTCACCGAGGGCGCGTTCATGGACACCGTCCACCGTGAACTGTGGCCCCTGGCCGAGAACGCCACCGACCGCCAGCGCGCCAACCACGCCCGGATCACCGGCCAGTTGGGAGCGCTGTTCGCTGACGCCGACACCAACGCCGATATCCGCAACACAGCGTGGGCGGGGTATCAGTCGGTGGTCGAATACCTCGACCACTACGCGCCCGTGCGCGGCGCCGACGGCGCCGAGACAGCAGTGGCCCGCGCCGAACGGGTCATCACCCAGCCCAACGTGGCCGCTCTCAAGCGCACCGCCTTCAGCGCATTCGCAGTGACCAACTGACCCCTGCCACGTCCCGGCGCGGGAACAAGTACACCCCGCGCCGGGCCCCGCGTACACCCTTGGAGGTTCCCGTGTTCACCACCACTGTGGGCGAACTGCGCGGCGCCCTTGCCACAGCTGGGATCGCCCAAGACCGCTCCCCACACACCCCCACCTTGGCAGGGGTGCTACTCGACACCCGCAGCGGCGCCCTGACCATCACCGGCTGCAACTACCAGGCCGCGATCACCGTGGCCCTGCCCCAAGCCGACGTCGACACCGAAGAGCGGGTCGTCGTCGACCACCTGGCTCTGTCGAAACTGCTGTCTGCCGTCACCAAGCAGATGCCCAAACGCACCGCCGAAGCCAAACCGGTCTCCCTCACCGTCGACGACGGCAAGGCCCTCATCAGCGCCGCCGGCTACACCGTACCCTCGCTGACCCTGCCGGTTGAGGACTACCCCAACCTGCCCACCCCGGCTCCCCCCACGGTGTGGGTAGACCGGCGCCAGTTCACCACCGAACTAGCGCGCGTGCTGGTCACCACCAGCACCGACCACAGCCTGCCCGTGCTCACCGGCGTGTGGACCGAGGTCGACTCCCACAGCCTCACCATGGCCGCCACCGACCGCTACCGGATCGCCCGCACCCACCTCCCCACCACCACAGGCACGACCGGCCCCGTTGTTACGGGGGTGCTACCCGGCCAGATACTCGACAAGACCACCCGCCGTTTCACCCACGACACGATCGGAATCGGTGCCACCCAATCCGAGCCCGAACACGGCCTGGGGAGCCTCGCCTGGGTCACCCTCACCTGCGGCAACGTGGCCCTCTCGCTCCACCTGATCGACGACGAATTCCCCGAACTGCTGGATAAGTTCCCCGCCACCTTCGCCACGACGGTCACCGCTGACCGAACAGAACTGGCCACCCTGGTCGAGCGGGCCGCCGCGATCAACACCGCGCACGGCCACCGCAGACTCCCCGTGCGCCTCTCGGTTGCCGAGTCGAGCGTGACCGTCACCCCCGACGAGGCCACCCTGACCCCCCACATCCCCGCCAAAACCACGGGAGTCGGGGCCGACAAGGCGGGCATCCAAGTGGCGTTCAACCCGAACTACCTGAGTGATGCCCTCGAAACCATCCCCGGCGACACGGTGACGCTACACATCAACAAGCCCACCACACCGGTCGTAATCACCACCGGCGCCGCCCAACACGACGACCCCACCACCTACCGGCATCTCCTCGCACCGGTCCGACTCTAACCCCGCCGCCCCAGCGTATGGGGGCGGCCAACCACCCATTCCAGGAGGAAACCCACCATGACCAGTTCCACCACGATCACGATAAGCAGCCTTGAGGCCCTGCTAGAGGAGATGGAACACCACCTCGCCGATGCCATCGAATCGGCGGCCCCTACTTGACACCATCATCCGCCTCTACCGGAAAAGCGCCGCAGCCAGCAGACGTCACACTGACCCAACTGCTTACCCTTGGTGACCACAGTAGAAAGCTGTAGGCCCCTCGCCACTCAACGACAACGGCCTCCACCTCAACAGCAGCACCCCACTCCAGCACCCCGCTGCCGCGTATCATGACCCGCGTGACACTGCCGACGTATCTGGACCTGCCGACGCTGCCCCAATACCTGCAACAGCAACACGGGATCACCGGGCACGACGGAAGCCCACTAAGCGAAGCGACAGTGCGCGGCTACCACAACCACGCCTCCCAACGCCGCCGCGACGGATGCCCACGCCCCGGCGACTTCCCCCCACCCGACCAAACCTTCGGACGCTCCCCCGTCTGGCTCCCCGAAACCATCGACCGCTGGGCAACCAACCGCCCCGGCCGCGGCACCGGCGGCGGTCGCCCCCGCAAACACCCAAAAAACAAGTGACAACACGCGCCCTGACAGCCCACAGCCCTGAACATGGGCAACCATGCACGTCAACAAAGACACCGTAGACAGCCTCTGAGAAACCGTGGACACTTCTCCACCGACTCGCGGCCCGCGACGTTCGGCGTGCTTCAACGGGGACGGCTTCTCGGAAGCCGTGGACACGGGGTCGGTTGACGTCGACGGCTCGTGTGATGGCGTAGCTTCAACGGGGACGGCTTCTCGGAAGCCGTGGACACGCCAGACGCCAACCCCATGGAATGGTTCGCATGGCAGCTTCAACGGGGACGGCTTCTCGGAAGCCGTGGACACACCGTCACCTGCGCGGTGCCGTCGCCGGTGACGGCGCTTCAACGGGGACGGCTTCTCGGAAGCCGTGGACACGGCGTAGAGCCCCATTGGTTTCTCCTCCTAAGCGGGCTTCAACGGGGACGGCTTCTCGGAAGCCGTGGACACCCGCGGCGCCGCGGCGTGACGTGCTTGTCGAGGATGCTTCAACGGGGACGGCTTCTCGGAAGCCGTGGACACGCCGTTGGCGTTCTCGATCGCGGTCGCGGTCGCGGCGCTTCAACGGGGACGGCTTCTCGGAAGCCGTGGACACTTTCGTGGCCCTCGACGGCGTGCCGATCGGAGATCGGGCTTCAACGGGGACGGCTTCTCGGAAGCCGTGGACACGACCTGGCTGGCCACGGCAGCGGTGAGGTCCCAGCGCTTCAACGGGGACGGCTTCTCGGAAGCCGTGGACACGCTTCTTGACGTGGGGTGATGCGTTTTCTGGGGTGTCGACTGGCCCGTAATGCGAGGTGTTTTGCGTGGTTTGTAGGTTTTTGTGCTTGGGAACCTCCCGGGGATTGCGTGGGCACTTGGGGTTCGCGCGAGCCGGAAGTGGGCGTGTGGAGTTCTCAAGGAGCATGGCTGCGGGAAATTGAGGGGGTGGGTGGTGTGGAGGATAAGGGCAATGAAAGGGTCAGCTGATGGCCAGGACGGGGCAGCGTTCAACAGCAGCCATAATGATTATGCCAAGAGGCGCGATGCAGTCGCATAAATCAGCTGCATCAGGACGGGGTGACGGTGTTGTGAGGCCGAGCTCGACGAGCTCTCGCCGACGCCAGTCTGCTCAGTGAAGCCCTGGAAGACGTTGCTGACCGCCCTGCGGTGGTGGACGTCGCACAAGGAGGATGCGGCATCCAACCTGGGCTCGATTCTCGATCTCCTCAGCGCTGAGCCACCTCCACCCGAAACGAGCGCATGAAAGGCGGATCACGGTGTTCAGCGCCTCTTGCATGACCCTGAAGGTCTTGGAGTTCCTCGATGGCGAGCAGCGCTTGTTCGGTTCCTCGCCGCTCCGCGTTCGTCCACAACCTTGCGGATGAGCACAGCCAGATCGCCAAAGCTTGTCTCCTGCGGGCATGCGCACACGTAGCCACGCTTGCTTGAGAAGGGCGCGTTTTTCGGTCACCTGCGTCCCGAGGGAGGCGCAGGTCCGGGGAAGGCCGTCGGCCTTGATGCTTGTCCAGGGGAGGCTCACTCCCCCTTCGCACAGCATGTACGCGGTCACGCGCTGGGAACCATGCCGCTTCCTTCCCCGCTTTCCACAGCTTGTTTTGGTGATGGTGTCAGCGTCCGTGCGGGCACGTCAGCGCCACGCGGCGGACAAGCTGAGGGCCTCGACCGAGCGTTGCCGCCAGCCCGAGGCCCGATCGTCATCGCTACCGGTCTACTACTGCTCCGGCGGCGGTTCAGGTGGTGCGAGGTAGGACGCGGTCGAGGAAGTCCTCGCGCAACTCCTGTTCGAGCTTGCCGTCCATGGCAAGGGCCGTGCGCAGCGAACGGGCGGTGACCTTGCGGTCGATGCCCAGCTCGCGTTCAGCCTGGCCCACCAGTCCGCCGATGGTGTGCTGGGCGCGGTCGGGATGGTGGCGGATGAGCCAGTCCAGCATCCGGGCCACCGAGCGGTTGATCCCGTGGTAGGAGACGTTGCCGCGCCCAGCAGCGAGTTCCCGCAGTAGGGCGTACTTGACGGTCATCTGCAGGTCGGCAGTGGGGACGATGCGGTCTAGGTCGGCAGCGGCGCTCCAGGCGAGCTCGTCGGCGACCTGGCTGACGGCGGCCTCGGTGCGGTGGCGCAGGGTCCAACGCTTGCGCCGGGCGGGGTTGTTCCACAGCACGGACATGAACGTCTTGGCCAGGCGGCGGCGCAGCTGGGCCTGGCCGACGGGCATCTCATAGTTGTCGTCAGGGGAAGTCAGGCTAGCGGCCACGCTCTCAGGGGAGCGGTGGCGCTGCTCGCCCCACTCTTTGGCAACCGGACGCGCCCACATGCTGCGCCCGTTGACGGTGGCCTGGGGCGGGGGGACATCGCCCTCCCCGCGGGAGATGTAGGCGCGCAGAGTGGAAGCGGCGATACCGCCGAGCTGGGCCATCTCGGTGATGCCCACAAGTTGGTCGCCGGCCAACTCCGGTGCGGACAGCGTCACTACGCACGCATCTAGGGGGCGCTGCTCACCGCGCTCACTCCGGTACCGGGCCCACAGCGCCAATTCGTCGGCCCAGCGATCGGGGGGCGCGACCTCGGGGCTGAAGTTGGCGACCTTGAGCAGGTGACCGTGGTCAGGATCGGCGCTGTCGTCCAGCAAGTCGGCGGCAGTGACGTTGACGGCAGCCGGGACCGTGCGGCGCTCGAAGTCTTCAGCGGCGGCGTCCCAGACCTGGCCGGGCCGGTACCAGGTGGAACCGTCCCACCAGTAGCCGCCGGAACGGAAGAGCAGCGGGTCGCCCCACCAGTCCATATGCACCGAGGAGGCGTCTTCGTCGCGATAGAGCAGGACGGAGCGTCCGTGGTCGGGGTGGTAGCGCACGCACCAGCCCAGGTCGTGGCGGAAGGGGTCGGTGGTGAAGGCCAGCCAGCCCTCATCATGTGGATCCCAACGACCCCACATGCCTTCGCCGGCGCCGCGACCCACGGCCTCCAACCCCTCAGGATCCTCCAAGGGCAGGTGGGTGTCGTCAATGAAGGGCAGGTCGGGGACGGGGTGGTCGGTGCGCAGACCGTTAGCGAGAGGGCGGAACGTGTGCATGGCGCTGTCCCTATCTTCTCATTGCCGTTGTAGCTATCTACAGCATACATAATTTATAGGTACAGCACGGGGGAGTTCTTACGGTCAAACCGTCAGCGAGTGCGTGAAGAGCGCGTTGCGACCTGCTCGCTCTCTCAAGAAAGGGCCAACCGGGCGCCACCATCCGGCAAGAGGCGCCCCACACGAATCCGCCAACGGAGACGGCTCCTGTGGAGCCGTGGACACAGTTGCGCGTTGTCGCGCGTGACCATGGCCGGCTTGGTTCAACGGGGACGGCTTCCGAGAAGCCGTGGACACACCATCAACTAACCGCAAAGGGACACCACGTGACCCTTCAACGGGGACGGCTTCCGAGAAGCCGTGGACACTCGGTTGCGGCCTGCGGGCGAGCGAGGCTGTAGCGCTCCTTCAACGGGGACGGCTTCCGAGAAGCCGTGGACACTTCGCCACCGGGTGGCGCGACATGCGTCCCGTGGACCTTCAACGGGGACGGCTTCCGAGAAGCCGTGGACACTTGAGCAGCGACGAATACCCGGCGACCATCCCGACCTTCAACGGGGACGGCTTCCGAGAAGCCGTGGACACCAGACACGCTACGACATGCCCACTGACCAGGCAGCCTTCAACGGGGACGGCTTCCGAGAAGCCGTGGACACCGTAGGCCGTCCCCTCCCCCACAGGCGGCGGCGGATCCTTCAACGGGGACGGCTTCCGAGAAGCCGTGGACACTCCTCTAGCTGCGACTCGGTGATCCGGGGCTTGCCCCTTCAACGGGGACGGCTTCCGAGAAGCCGTGGACACCCGCGTCAGCCGGCCGGTTGGGCTCCACGGCGAACCTTCAACGGGGACGGCTTCCGAGAAGCCGTGGACACGGCTGTGTCCATGCGGGTGAACGAGGACACCGAGCTCCTTCAACGGGGACGGCTTCCGAGAAGCCGTGGACACGCTTTTTGACGTGGGGTGATGCGTTTTCTGGGGTGCCGGTCGGCCCGCGGGGCGGTGTGTTTTGCGTGGTTTGTGGGGTTTTGTGCTTGGGAACCTCCCCGGGATTGCATGGGCACTTGGGGTTCGCGCGAGCCGGAAGTGGGCGTGTGGAGTTATCAAAGAGCATAGTTGTGGGGCTGTCGGTTTAGGTGATGTGCAGGGGGATGGGGGTGAGGGGGCCAGCGGACTTGCTGCCCGGGACCGAGCGGCGTTCGGCGGCGGCCATAGTGATTACGCCAAGAGGAGCGATGCGGTCACGTGGAACGGACGGCTCAGGTCGGGCCACGGCGTCGTGGGGAGTAGGGCGGAGAGCGGGGTGTTCGACAAGGACCTGAACCGCAGCGAGGTCAAGGGGTGAACGCCAAACGGGCCAAACCATGATCCTTCGACCTCCGAGGCGGTGCCACAGGGTGGCCAGGGGTGAAGAGCCGTGGCTGGTTAGGCGGGTGAGGGGGAGTGCTTGGGTGGCCAGCCAGGTGGGGCCCGGGACGCCAGCGGGGGTGGATTCGCCGGTGGGGAGGTCGCCGGCGGTGCGGATGGCGCGGTGGTCGAAGTATTCGCCGGTGAAATTGTCGAGGCGGCGCCAGGTGGTGAGGGCTTGGTGGAGGCGGGCGGGGTCGTCGCGGAGTGCGTGGAGGGGTTTGGCGAAGAAGGTGGCGACTTGTTGTTTTCCGGCTGGGGCCATGAAGGGGGTCAGGGCGCAGCGGCCGGTGGTGTCGGTGGTTAGGTCGGTGGCGATGGCGGCGAGCCACTCGTGGGTGGCGCGTTCGCTGAGGTTGTGGGTGCGGTTGATGAGGTCGGGGAATTCTTCGGGAGTTACGCGCAGGGGGTCTTTGCCGCGGGGGGCGTGTGGGGGCCAGGCGGAGGGCATGGCGATGAGGAGTTGGTCGTCGCCGATGCTGGCCAGCAGGGTGGTGAGTTCGGTGGCGATGGCCTCGGTGTCGGGCAGGGGGCTGGTGAGTTGGGCGGTGGCGGTGGCGGGGTTGAAGGACAGGCGCGCGTCGAGGGTGGATTCGGTGGTGAGCAGGCGTAGCAGTCCCAGGCTGGTGAGAAAGCCGAGAGGGTCGCGGCCGTCCAGGGCGGGCAGCTCCACGGTGTGTGAGGGCGGGCTGGTGGGCGGTGTAGGTGTGGTGTGGGTGTGAGGGATATGGGGGTGGGCGGCGGTGGTGACGGGGTGGCCGGCTGAGCACCAGATGTCGGCCAGGCGGACGATGGTTTCGAGTAGGGCGAGTTTCCAGGGGCCGTAGGTGTGGTTGAGGTGGGTGAAGCGGGTGGGGGCCTGCCAGTCGGGGCCGGTGGTGCTGTCGAGGGTGGTGCCCTCGGGCAGGGTGATCGTGACGGGGGCGGGGTCTGCGACGGCGGGGATGAGGGGGCGGGCGTGGCCGTGGTGGGCGGCGATGAGGTGGAGGACGAGGTCGGTGTCGACGGCGTAGTTGGCCTGCGTGAGGTAGCAGGCGGCGATGCGGGTGGAGAGGGCCTCGTGGCGCATGCCGGGTGGGTAGCCCGATTGGCGGAGCGCTTGTTCGTGGGCGCGCCGGTCGGTGGGGTTCAGCCCGGATTTGGCCAGGACGGGGGCTTGGGCGAGGGCGGCTGGGGGCAGGCCGTGCAGCATGGCTTGGAAGCGGGGGTCGCGTTTGCCTTCATCGTGGTAGCGCGCGGCTAGCCACACAGCGTGCACGAGGGGTGGTTCCAGGCCGAGGTTGCGGGCGAAGTCGGCGGCTTGGCGGGCGACGTCGTCTTGGTGGGTCTCCAGGGTGAGGGGGGTGGGGGCGGTGGAGGAGGAGGTGGTGTCCTCGTCGCTGGCCTGTCCACCCGAGCGCAGGGCCAGCAGCACAGTGGGCGGCTGGGTGTCGCTGGTGGGGAGCGCGGTGGTGGTGATGCGGTCAGCGTGGGCCAGGTGGGCGAGGTTGGCCAGCAGCCGTCCGGGGCGGGTCGCGGCGGGGAGGTGGGAGTCAAGGGTGGTGAAGGGGGTGAGGGCCTCGGTGTAGTCGCTGGGTTGGGGCGGTGGCTGCTCTTGCTCGTCGGGCTCAGGAAGCAGGGTGAGCAGTTCGTTGAGGTGGCCACGGAGCCGGGGCAGAGTTTGGGCCGCCTCGGGGGGCTGCTCGATGTCGAGGTGGTGGTCCAGGAGGGTGAGCAGCCGGGGGTGCAGGCGCACTAGGGGGCGCTGGCGTCGGGATGCCAGGTCGGCTAGGTCGGTGACGGGGGTGGTGCTGGTCGGCGCCCATCCGTAGGCGTCGCAGCCGCCCCAGTGGGCGGGCACGGCGATGGTGTCGCCGGGCTGGACCTGGGTGAGGGGGATGGCTTCGATGTCGTCGCGGCCCCGGTAGCGCAGCACTGTGGGGGCCTGGTCGGTTTGGGGGGTGTCGGTGTGGGTGTCGCCTTCGACGTCGGCGACCTCGCTGGCCTGGGTTTGGCTGCCGCTGGCCCAGCGGCGCAGCGCGGGCAGCGGTAGCGGCAGCATCTCTTCGTCCACCGGCGGGACGAAGCGCAGCAGCTCTTTGCCTGTTTCGAGATCGGTATCGGTGAGGTCGGCACGCCACAGCAACTGGATGTCGGCCTCGCCGGTGTCGAGGCCGTGCAGGTAGGGAGCCACCGGCGGGTCGGGGTGGGGCCGCGGTGCGGTGCGGGTCCAGGCGTCAACGGTGGGTTTGGTGAGGATCGCGGGTCGGGCTTGGGGGCCGGCGAGCTTGTGGCGTTGCTCGGCCGAAAGGCGATCGCGCAGCCGTGCCAGCGCCACCGGCGAGACGGGCATGCCTTGGGGGAGGTTGGCGGGATCGAAGGGGGTTTTGGCGGTGGGTACCAGCGCGGGCTGGGGCGCGTGCTCGGTGAGCATTTTCCAGGTGGCGGCGCGGGCGGGCCCGTAGATGGGATCGTCGTCGCCGGTGGTGGCGTCGTGGATCACCACGGCGGGGAAAAGGGTGCTGGGGCGGGGACGCTGGTCGGGGGCGCGGCCCAGGCGGCCCAGGCGTTGGGTGAGGGCGGTCAGCGAGGCCGACTCGGTGACCAGCGCGTCGGCATCGATGTTGGCGCCGACCTCGACGGTTTGGGTGGCTACCACGTGGAAAGGAACGCCGGGCGCGTAGGAGCGGCTGCCCAGCCGGAAGCGGTGGTAGGAGGCGGCGATGGTGTGATCGCGATCCAGCGGACGGGTGCGCCCGGTCAACAGCACCCGGTTGTCTTCGGTCACCCCGCGCTGGGCGAGGGCGTCGAAGACGGCGCGGGCGCGGGCCACGGTGTTGCACACCGTCAGTACGACCCGGCCTGACTCTTGGCCGTGGGCGAGGGCGTGGGACCAGCCGGCGAGCTGGGTGACCATGGTGGCGCTGCTGGTGTTGGGGCGGGTTTTGGGGACGATCAGGTGCAGGTGGCGCGGTGCGCGCAGGCGGGCGCGGGCCACCGGGTGGTCAAGGTCGGCCTGGGTGGTGGTGTGGATGGTGGCGTCAGGGTAGGTGGGCACGGTCGCCGAGAGGGGAACCACCAGCGGGGTGGAGAGGCGGTCACCGTCAGGGCTGGTGGCGGCGGTGATAGTGCGCAGCATCGTCGGGGCCAGGTGGGCCTCGTCGACCAGGATCAGGCTGTCGGTGCCCACCAAGGCCGCGTCGATGGGGGCCAGGTTCGCGCCCACGCCGTAGCCGCGCATCAGCAAACGCGAGCCGATCTGGTCGACGGTTCCCACCACCACCGCATGGCGGTCGGGGCGTTCCACCCAGCGCCACGACCAGGTCGTGCCGCCGCGCATGCGGGTGGTCTCGATCACCGGATCCGGGGCTGTGGGCTGGCGCAGCGCTTGAGCGACCCGGCACACGGTCGGCCCGTAGCTCTGCGGGGCGTTCAGGGCCTCGCTTAGGGCGGTGGCGTGGTCGAAAGCCTCATCGACGACTAGGCGGCGATCGACGACGAAGAAGACTCGCCGCCGCGCAGCGGGGGCGCCGGCTGCGGCGGCGAAGACGGCGATGTCGATCAGGCTGGTCTTGCCCAAGCCGGTGGGCACGTCCACGGCATCGGGCCAGGGATGGCCCTGCAGCAACCGGTCGGCTAGGTCCTGTTGCCAGGGGAAGGGGGCGTAGCCGTGGATGGCGGCGTAGAAGTCGCTGAAGGCCGCCGCGTCCAGATCACTCACGAGTGTGTGCCTCTTCTTCACATTCGGGCGTGGGTAGCAGGTGGTCGGTGGGGGCGAACAGTCCCAGCCCCAGGTAGCGCATCGACCCGGCTACCACCGGGCCTCGCACGGGCTGGTCGAAAACGATGCAGGCGTGCAGGAGTTTGCGGCGTGGCCGGTTGGGCGGAAACGTCCCCCGGGCGGGCCGATGCAGCGCTCCCGGTGTCAGGGGGGCCGCAGAGACCTCGACCCAACTGGGTTCGGGGTAGCCGGCCGTGACCAGGCTGCGGGTCACCAGAGCGGGCAGGTCGGAGTTGGGGCGGGTGTAGTGATCCAACATCAGCGGGGTCGCCGTGGTCCAGCAGCGACTGCCCCTGGCTGTGGCGCGTTCCCCGGCCCAAAAACGCGGGTTCAGGCGGCGTGGGGTGGTGGGCCAGGGCTCGTACGTGACATCGACGTGACCGGCACGCCCCATCGTCAACCGCTGCAGCGGGTCATCGACGATGCGGGCACGAAGCTGTCCCAACGCCTGGGGCTCAAGGTCGGCCGGCAGCAGCAACCCCAGGCCGAGAAGGTGACCATCAGCGTTGTCGTGGCCGGTGTTGGGCAGACCGATGTAGCCCAGATGGCGCTGCCCCGAAGGAGTGTGGCCGGCAATCTGGGGGGCGACCGTGTCGCCGATGCGTGCCAAGACGGCCTGGCGCAGCGTCTGGGTCAATTGCAGCAGCTCGGTGGCGGCCGGACGCTGCACCCGGGCGGGGAAAGAAAACACCAGCATGCTCGAAAACGGCCCCGGCACCACCTGCCCGCTCTGCTGCGACGGCGAGGTCGTCGAGGCCAGGGCGTAGGGGGTGGTGTGGGCGACCTCCCAGGCTCGCTGACCTTCCTCGAAGGCCGTGTCCAGGGCCTGGACATAGCCGGGGTAGGGCACGCGCAGCTGGCCGTCAGCGGGTTCATCCAAGGCCACGGGCGCATAGACTTGCCAATCCTCACGCCGCTTGGCAGTCGTGTGTACGCGCAGTGCCGCCGGGTTACTCGCCCGCCCCAGATAAGGCACCCGCCACGCTAACTCCCCCAGCGTCTCCACCATCCCGGCATCGGGCTCCGCCTGCTCCCACACCACGGCGAACTCGGTGTCGCCCGGGACCGCGGTGGCGCGCTCCTTGTGGATCGTGGTGCGACCGGGCCAGTGCTGGCTCCCGCCCTTGGGGCTGCGTTTGTTGGTAACCACATAGCTCGTCGCCGAGGAGCGCCCCTTCAACTCGGGCGCCCACACTTGCGGAGGCGCCTGGCGCTCCAGCCACCGCAAAGCGTCGCGGTCACGCTCGGACTCGGCCACGGACAGCAACGCGCAGAACAGACGCGCCGGATGCGGCGGCCACTCCACATGCTCGCCTCCCACTGCGGCCTCGTAGCGGCCCTGCAGCAGCCGAACATCAACGGCCAAAGCCATCGGCTACTCCTCCCCGGCATCCTCGTCCGCGCCGGCGCGGGTGGTGGCGTACTCGATCGCCTCGGCCAGCGCCTTCTTCGGCGTCACCGTGATGGTGTCGCCGGCCATGGTGATACCGGCCTCGGCCGTACGCTCGCGCAGCTCGTGGAAGCAGGAGACCGCCTCGGCCGCGCTCACCGTGAACGCCTCCTGCTGCTGGCCATCACGGTCGAAGGCCATCACCTCACTGCCACGGATCAGGTCACAGCCCGAGCGCAGCCACACCGACGGCGCGCCAAACGCCAATCGATCCCCCGCCAGCGCCAATGCGGCAAGTGTGGCGCGCGCCAACTGTGCCGCCTGCGGCGAGGCGTCCCCGAACCGCAGTTGCCCCACCCCCGACAGCGACAACCACCCCATGCGCCGAGCCTCGGTAATGGCCACCCCGCCATGCACATCCCCGGGAGCGATGTTGCCGTGGCCGGTCTCGCTGAGCTTCTCGCCTTCCTTCTTCTTGAGCTTGGCTCCCGTAGCAACGAACTCCCAATCCTCGACTGTGGAGTCGCGGACCGCTCCGGTGAGGTTGAACGGATCCATCCGCCCGCCCTTGCGCTTGCCCTCCACCGGATTCAGCCCCACCATCGACGAGGAGTAGAGCCGCGCCAGCTTCACCCCGCGCCCCTTGCGGTGGGAGTCCCACGCCCCAAACAGCAGCGACTCCGGAGACCGCTCGAACAACGGCCGCACATCCCTGGCCGAGACCGACCGCAGCCGCTTGCCCACCTCGCTGGAATCGAACGGCTTGCCCTCCAGCAGGCTGTCGCGCAGGTAAGCATCCGCGAAACGATGCGGAAACTCCAGCGAGGTCAACCGCAACGGCCCCCACGAGGTCTCGGCCTGCAACTCAAACAGCGGCAACGCGATCTGGCCGGCATCCCGCGCCTCCAACAGCGCCATCTCCATCCGGTTGGCCTGGCTAGGGGGCTGATCCAGCACCACCACATCGCACAGTTCACCCTCAACCCAGCGCTTCTCGGACAGGTAAGGCGAGACGCCCCTCTTCTTCTCGCTCTCACTCAGCGGAAACGACGGCGGAAACACCTTGTCCCCACTGGCCGGACGGTACTGCGAGGACACCGCGATCCCCGCATACTCCCGCTCAGGACCGACAGCCTCCAGCAAACGCTGAGCCAACTCCCCCACGAAACTCCCTCACCTTCCTGCGACGAACACGACGACGGCCACCACCACAAACGCAGCCGCCCCAACAACACCCCGCAATCTAACCGGAGACAACGACAATCTTCACAACCTCAGAACCCCTAAAGAAAAAACGGTCAAACTGTACATATAAAACAAAAGAAGACAATGACACAAAAACACAGATGCCACCAGGAGCCGTATTACACAGCAGAGAGAACGGGGGCGACAGCGTTGTCTCGGTAGATGTCTTCTGCGCTACGTGAAACCAGCGGTCGTTTCCTCAAAGCCACTCACGCAGCCGGTGCCCTGTGGAAGCCTGAGTTCAATCACTAAAGGTTTATGAATAATCCCAAAGAGTGATTGTCAACTTGTCGACCGCGAAGGAACTTCTCCTATGCGTGACATGCGGCTACTTGAACTGGTCATCCACGGACCGTTGGGGCCTCGTCCCTACTACCTGGACCATCGAATCGTGTCGGTGTCAGGCCCCGTCAATACCGGCAAGACCTCGATGGCTGATGCGATCGGGTTCGTCCTCGGCCAGAAGGTGAACTGGAAGCTCGCCTTCAAGCGCTATGTGTCCCATGTCGAGTTGCGACTGCGGCTGCAGGACAACGAAGTCTGGCTGCGGCGCCACGTTCGCAATCCCAAATACGTAGAGGTGCTGGACCTGGGGCGCGAACTGGTGGAACGGTTGCCGGTCAAGGCCCCCTCCCGGCAGGAAGCGGCTGATGAGGCCACGCTGTCGGATCGCCTTCTCGGGTGGCTGGACCTCAAGGAAACCATCGCGCCAGACGAGGTCCGGGCTGTGAACCGTCGCGCCGCACGCCTGGGGTTCTTGGATGTCTGGCCCTACCTGTATCGAACCCAGCGTGAGATCGACCGGCAGGTCATCTTGCACCAGGACAGGAACTCCGCCCGTAAGCACGTGTTTGAGCTGTTGTTCGGGTTGACCGACCCTCGGGCTCAGATCCTGCAGGCACGGTTGAAGGAGTGCGAGAAGTCGCTGCGGGAGCAGTCAGCCACGCACCAGACTCTCCAACGGTTCTTCGAGAAGTCCACGACCACACCCGAGCAGGCCGTCGCGGAACACCAGACGGCGTGTCAAGAAAAAGAGGCACTGCAGGAACAGCTCAGGCGAGTGCGAGAACAAGCTCGCGCCGTGAGCCGCAGCGCCGATCCGCTGCGCCGGGAAGTAGATCAGGCCCGCCAGAGCCAAACCGAGGCCGCAGCGCAACGACATGCTGCCGATACTCGGGTCGACCAGGCATACGAGGCGGTACGGTCGCTGAAACGCTCGCTGGCCGAACACGACCCTGTCTTCACCTCGTGCCCGGCATGCGCCGCTGCTTTGGCCGGTCGAACGGTTCCCGCCGGCCACTGTGCGCTGTGCCTCCAACCCCAAACGAGCAATAACGGTGAGACACAGCGCGACCGGTTGCAGGCGCTCCATGATCAGGCTGTCGACAAGCTCGCGCAAGCTGAGCAGGAAGCTGGCCTCGCTGCCCAGACTCATCGCGAAGCCACCACCAGGGCTACCGAGGCCGAGGACAAGCTCCAGGCGTACCAGACACAGGAACTAGCTCCCCTCCAGGAAACGATCGAGGAGCTCGTAGCCCGCAACGCCGCAACAAAGGAAAGGATCACAACGCTACAAACCCAACAAGAGCACTATGAACGTCTTCAAGAGATCGAAGCCGGTATCCGAGCCACCCAAGAAGAGATCACCGACCTCAAGGAAAAGTTGAAGAAGCTCGACGATCAACTCTCCTCTCGCCGTCGCTCCCTCAACGACATGGACGAACGCTTCCAAGAAGTGATCGATGTTCTCCAACTCCCCTGGTACAACGGCAACGCCAGCCTGGACCACAGCAATTACCTCCCCTTGATCGATCAACAGACCTTCACCGACCTGGGCGGAGGAACTCAAGCCGCCGTCAACGTCGCCTACAGCTTCGCCCTGCTCCAACATGCCTTGCTCAGCCGCACCACCAACCTCCCCGGGCTACTCATCATCGACTCGATCAGCAAAAACATCGGCGCCAACCCCAAAGACCGCGCTCTGGCCGACCGCATCTACGAATACGCCCTAAAAACAGCCGCGGCTTGGGAGAGCACACCCTTCTCGGGATCACGCGACTGCCAACTCATCATCCTGGACAACGACCGCCCCAAGCCAAAACTACGCGACCAAATCCACGAGATCCCTCTGTCCTATGACGCCCCACTCATCCCAGGGGTCAGCCACGACGATACAGGAGAAGCTATTACCTCAGAATAAAAAACTTGTAGGGACGGGGCAAGCGCGGACGTTGCGACGCTCGCACTTTTGCCACTCCAGCGCTGGATGGGATATACGGCTATACTAATTTTTCGTTGGCATGCTTACTCGCCTGCCAACCGAGAGACAATCACCAACTGGTCCAGATTTTCCGTCAGCCAAGGGGACCTGCAAGCGTTGTTCGAGGGGCTTCAGAAGAGTGCTTCCTGCTGAGGTCCCGCCGAGGAAGCAGGATCATCGCTGCGCATTTCCAATATTGATCCTGAGCCCATATTAGCTCCCCCGGTAGAGGTAATCAGCTTCTCTCTCAGCAGCTTCTGAGCGACTTCGCGAGCATGCTTCTCGCGGTAAACTGTTTCGTGTAACGCGAACTCTCTCAGGGAGTCTATGCTAATGGGACCTTCCTCAAGCTTGTCCAAGATGACCTTACGCAGGTGAGATAGATCGGCTTGAGCTTCAAGATCCAAGGAGAGCTGTCCTGGGAATCGTGGATCATGGAAGACTCCTCCCTGGTGTGGATCGACCTTCCACATGGCCTTCTTCATCACTCGCAAGCCTTCGATATGCTTGGTTCCAAAGACCAGATGCAAGCGACTCTTTTTAGGGAGGATCATCTCAAAAGACGTAACATATTCAAACCCAGCCCGCTTGAGAGATTTTTGATAAGCATCAATCAAAAATTTCTGCTTCTTGTTCGAAGGCTGGTTTTTTACATCACGCCACTCTTGACTGCCAAAGCACCGGTCCCCAACCTCAGCGCGTTCCTCGTCATCGACGAAGCGCCAAAGATGGCTGGCTTCAAACGTGACAAGCACCTCGCCCCCGCGGCGTTGAGCGACGTGACGTGCCGTTTCAAACGGAATGTGGTCTGGCCCACCCCACCCATCGAGAAACGCGAAGAATGGCTCGTCTCTACGTGATTCTTCGGTGAGGTCGGACAACAAGGCGCTGGCGTCAGCGTGCTGGATGGTCACGTTGAGCTTAGGATGCGAACCTCCATGGGGAGCCAGCTTTGCTGCCACCTGACGGCGGAGTTCCTCCACCCGTCTGGCGTCTTCCTCGATCAGCAAGACGTTGAGGTGCTGGTCGCGTCGCAGACGGTGGGCTTGCTTGAGGAAGACGTCGAGGGCGATCACCGGAGAACCTGGTTTTTCCCCCTCATAGACCCCCGGTCCCGCAAAGCCTTCGGCATAGGTGAGGGGAGGGATTCCTCGTGTTCCGGCAAGCTTTGCCAGCCACGTCTCCAGGTAGCTACGCAGCATCGCGTGCTTTGCTTCTGTATGCGGGCTAAGTTTCCACACAGCCTTTTCGGGGACCGCCATACCTAAGCATTATGAACATATGACACCAGGCCAACAATGTCTCATGTGGCCGGAAGAGGCTAAATGGTCACCTTGACAAGCAAGCCTGGGCAGCGTGGGAAGGGCGCTCGTCCCATGTACGGCCGTCGAGTACCCGGCCGCCCGTCTTCGGAGTGCGTCCCCCCCACTGCTTGAAGAAGAACGCGCTGCCCTGCTCGGCGCAGTGGTCGCGGAGACCGCGCACCCAGTCCGGGTGCACCGGCCTATGGTGAGGGCCGCTTTCTCCCCCTGCGATCACCCAGTCGATCCCGGTGAGATCGAGACGCGGCAGCGGTCCAAGCAACGGTTCACAGGAGAGGAACCGCACGGCCGCGGGAACCTCGCGTAGGTGGTCGGCCCGATCGAGGACGTCGGCGGATTCCACTGAGACCCCCATCCAGACGTTAGGGGGCCACACCAACTCAGACGCGAGACGAGCCAAACGGTGCGAGCGCTTGGTGAGGATCTGGTAGGTGTGCTGCGGAGTCTCCGCCATCACCTGGAATACCTGGTGGACGAAGTCTTTGGGGACCTTCGCGTGAAACAGGTCGCTCATCGAGTTCACGAAGACCACACGCGACGACTTCCAACGACGCGGGATATCGAGCGACTCGGGGTGGATCGTGACACCAAAGCCCGGGCCTGACGTGCGAGGATCACCATCGTTTTGGTATTTGCCGGCTCCCATGGCCTTCAGACGTTTGGCCAGAGCCAAGGCATAGCAGTTGTCGCACCCGGAAGCGACCCGGTCGCAACCGGTGGTGGGGTTCCAGGTGGCCTCGGTCCACTCAATCGAGCTTCTGTCAGCCACAGCGAGCCCAACCCTTCATATCGAAAACAACGTCTGACGAGCAGCATCAACCAAAGCTGGAACAACCCAACCACGCTGGCTCCGCCGCTGCCGCCCTAATCAAAAAACCAGCAACCATCGAACAACTGTTCGCAGAATAACAAGAGAAGGCCAGGGTTCGTAAGAGTTTTGGCCAACCGGTTTCAGTTAGGGCGGCGATCCTGGTGGCCGTAACCCTCCCCAGCCGGGGGTTCAGAGGCAGCGTTTCGCCCCAGCGCTGCCCAGTGACCACCACTGACGGGTCATCGCGGCCGGTCAGCATAGTTCGAAGTCGAGCTTGTCGAGGGCAAGGATGAGCCGCTGGGCACCTCTGATGATTCCCTCAGAGGTGGGGGTTGGTGGCTCGGTACGGCCAGGCCGACCTGCTCTTACAGTGACATGCCCGAGGGCCTGAGATCGGGGTGACCTCCGCGTCGCTGAGGATCATGAAGACCGATCTCAACCACCGCCGCCTGGCCGGCGACTGGGTGCGCGGCGTCAACCGGCTGCGCGGCCTGCTCGGGGCGATCTTTCCCGGATTGGAGCGCGCATTCGACTACGCCAAGCGCTCGCCGCTGGTCCTGCTCACCGCCTTCACCACGCCCGAGGAGATCCGCGCCGCCGGTGAGCCGGGACTCATCGCCCACCTGCATGAGCACGGCACCCACCGGCCCGACACCGCCGGGATCGCCGCCGGCGCCCTGGAGGCGGCCCAGGCCCAGGCCATCGTCCTGGCCAGCCAGGACAGCACCGCCGCGCTCATTAAGCGCCTGGCCGCCAAGCTGCTGGAGCTGGACCGTGAGCGCAAAGAGCTGGATAAGACCATCGCCAGCGTGTTCCGGTCCAATCCTCACGCGCAGATCATCGAGTCCCTGCCCGGGATGGGGCCCATCTTGGGCGCGGAGTTCATCGTCGTCACCGGCGGCGACGTGGCTGCCTTCGCCCACTCGGGCAAACTCGCCTCTTATGCCGGGTTGGCCCCGGTGGCCAAGGATTCGGGTCGGGTAAGCGGCAACCTTCGACGCCCGAAGCGCTACAACCGCCGAGTGCGCCGGGTGTTCTCCATGGACGCGTTGTCCTCGATCGCCGCCCACGGCCCGTCGAGAACGTTCTATCAGCGCAAACGTGGCGAGCGGATGCGGCACACGCAGGCGCTGCCGGCGCTGGCACGCAGGCTGGTGGACGTGCTGTGGGCGCTGCTGCGTGATGGCCGGTTCTTCGAGCACAACGCACCGGTCAGGCCAACTACGACTTGACACGGCCATTGAGATTCCCCCCTGTCGTCCATGATCTGGGGGTGGTGTCACCGGGCACCAGAGGCACCACCAGACCGCTGATAGAAGCACGATCCGCCCCTATGGGCAGGATCTTCGTCATGTGGATGCCGGCAGACGGTGCCCAGGCGAGGCCAGGAACAGCGCAGATAGGCAACCCACCATGATGGACACCCCTGACAGGATCGGCGTCTACCTCGGCCTGGACGTCGGCAAAGGCGAACACCACGCCCACGGGCTCACCCCGGCAGGCAAGACCGTGCTGGACAAGCGTCTGCCCAACAGAACCCAAACTCCGTGCAGTGCTGGACACGCTCACCGCCAAACACGGCCACGTGCTGGTCGTGGTCGACCAGCCCGCCTCCATCGGCGCCTTGCCGTTGGCGGTGGCCTGTGACGCCGGATGCCCGGTGGCCTACCTGCCCGCACCTGACCATGCGGCGTGTGGCCGACCTGTATCCCGGCCAGGCCACGACCGATGCCCGTGATGCGGCGGTCATCGCCGACGCGGCCCGGACGATGCCCCACAACCCTGCGCAACCTGGCCAGCGACGACGAGGCGATCGCCGCGTTGAACATGGTGGCCGGCCACGACGAGGACCTGGCCGCCGAGGCCACCCGCACCCGCAACCGGCTGCGCGGCCTGCTCACCCAACTCCACCCCGCCCTGGAGCGCGTCCTCGGCCCCCGCACCGACCACCCGGCCGTGCTCACGCTCCTGGAGCGCTACCCGAGCCCGGAACGCATCCGCCGGGCGGGCCGCTCCCGGCTGGTCGAATCCATTCGTCCCCACGCCCTTGCCGGGTGTCAGCGCGGGGGCGTTCACCGGCCTGCGTAGCGGGCGGTGTTGTCCAGGCGGACGGTGAAGCTGCCCGTTTGCTCGCGGGTAAGTAGGAGCAGCGGTTCGGTGGCGGTCAGGTCGGGGGTGTCGGTGATGCCGCCGACCTTGCGGGTTGTGGTGACGGCTACGAAGTCTCCGTCAGAAGCGAAAGCGTCCAGGTAGGTGGTGTTGCGCTGGCCGCGTTCGCCGTTGAGGAGGCACTTGGCGGCGCCGAGCACACCGAGGGTTAGGCAGCCGCCGAGCAGGAGCACGGTGGTGCCTTGGTCAAGTGTGAGGCGGGTGATGACGGTTAGATCCGCGAGTAGTTCTCCCGCAGGAGTCCACGCAGGGGGGAGGCGGATATCTCCGTGGTCGGGGAAGGCGATGGCCGGATCCGGCCGCGGGGTGAAGTGGTAGGGCAGGTGTGGGCCGAACTCGGCGTAGGTGGTGTTGCGCTCTGGAGCGCCGAGAACTATCAGGCAGTCGGGTTCGGCGTTGTAGTACTCGCCGGGATGGAAGTCGCGGATGGTGGCGGTGGGGAAGCTTTGGGCGAGGCGGATACGGACGTAGAACAGGGTGTCGAGGTCGGCGAAGCCCGCGTAGCGGGCGTATAGCGGATCGTTGAGGTGTTGGCGTACGCGCTGCTGGTTGGGCAGAGCAGAGCAGATCAGGTCTACTCGGGAGGTGGCGTTGATGCCGAAGAGCCGGCTTGCCCCTTCAAGCGGTGCCATGGCAGCCGGCATTGGCGCGTCGTCGGCTGCAGGGGGCTGTTCGGTGAGGTAGCTGCCGTCGGATATGAGCAGAGCGAGGGTGTCCAGTGCCTGTCCAGCGTGACGCCGGACGGTCTTCGCTGAACATCCCAGCACGCGCGCCAGGGATTCCTGCCGTTCGGTGAGAGTAGGCCAGGAGTGCTCTGGCAGCAGGTTGAAGTCGACGGTGGCGTAGCGGCGCTCGTGGACGGTTAAGGCGTCGATCGCCCGCCGCAAGGCTGCCACCAGGCGCGTTGTCTCGCTCGCCGCATGGGACAGCGGCGGTTGGCGGGCCAGCAGCAGCGCCTGGAGTTGGTTACTGAGCGCTGTAGCCGCCCCGGGATGGCCGAGGGCGGGCCCTTGGCGCAGCCGTAACAGCTCGGCACGTACGTCCTCCGGGGAAAGCCGGGGCGGTGGGATCCGTGTGTCCAAGGGATGTCCAACGGGCTGAATCTGTCCCGGTTTTGGGCCAGGTGACGGGGTGTCGCCCTGGCATGGGCCGCAGGGATCGTAGCAGTGCCCCTGCTGCCGCTAGAGGTGAAAACGCATGCTCCTTTCGTGTCGGTCTCGACGTGTGAACCGCAGTAACTCTGCCTCTCCAACGCCTCCTCATGGGCGTTGTCGTTTTCCACATTCCACGTTGCTCTCCTGCGAGAGCGGATCTTGATCCGCTTCTGCACAGGCTTAAACGGCCCGACGCAGAATGACCGCTTCCATCGTGTTGCCGAAGGGGAAAACCGAGCATGGGCGCATGCCCGCAGAGCACGCTGGTACTCAACCCCGACGAACTTGGCCCCGATCCGGTGTTAGGCATGGACCTGGCAGTCAAGCTGGGGATCAAGCGACTGGAGATCCGCTCAGCCGAGGGCGTCAATGCGATCAGGCTGCCCGACGACCGGCTCGGGCGTATCCGCACCTTGGCCGAGGAGCACGGTCTGACGGTGGCGGCGTTGGCCTCGCCGTTGTGGAAGTGGTGCCAGCCCGAAGCTTGCCCAGGGCGAGTGGACACCTTCGGCTTCCCCACTCAGGTTCCAGCCGGTGAGCGATTGGGGTGGGTACAGCGGGCCATTGAAAGCGCAGCGCTCCTGGGTGCCCCGGTTGTGCGGATCTTCTCCCATCTGCGGGTCGAGCCACATCTAACCGAGCAGTTGCTCGACGACCCGCTGCTGCCCAAGGCATTGGAGATGGCGCACGGGGCCGGAGTACGGCTGCTGCTGGAAAACGAGCCGGTGTGCACTGTCGCCAGCGTCGAACCGTTGCTGGAGATCCTCGCTCGATACCACGGACAAGGGCTGGGGCTGTGGCTGGATGTGGCGAATCTCCACGAGGTCGGCCAAGCCACCCCCGAAGTGATACGGACACTGGCGCCCTATGTGGGATACGTGCATGTCAAGGACTATCGGCTGACCCGTGAGGGTGCCCGGGAATTCTGTCCTGCCGGATCAGGGTGCGTGCCCTACGGGGATGTGCTGCCGCTGCTACATGCCGTTTACCCGATGCTGCCGTATGCGCTGGAGACCCATGTACGCGACAAGCCAGCCGAGGCGCTTACCGCCGGCGCCGTGTTCCTGCGCTCGACCGTGCCCGGAGGGTTGGCGTGAAGCGCGTGCTACTGGTCGGAGCGGGGGAGGTCGGCACCAAGCACCTCGCTGCCCTTGCCGGCACCTCTGGGGTGGTGGTGACAGGGGTCGCCGATCCCGCCCCGCATGCCGAGGTGCCGTGGGGAATTCCGGTGTTCACCTCGTGGCGGGCAGCCTTGTCAGCTCTGCACCCCGATCTGGTGGTCGTGGCTACCCCGCCTGGGACCGCCCTCGGGGTAGCGCGGGAGGCAGCGACGTCCGGTGCCGCAGTGCTTGTGGAAAAGCCCGCCACGACCACCCCGGCGCTCCTGGCACCTCGGCAAGGCGATGAACGGATTTTCGTGGCTTTTCAGTCGCACTTCGCCCCCGGCCTCTGCGAACTACTCGCTGACCCCCCGACGATCGAACGGATCGAGGTGTGGCTGGCGGTACGGCGTGATCCGGGATACTTCCGCGGCTGGCGCCGCACCTACGCCACCGCCGGTGGGGTGCTGCACCAGCCGGCCCTGCACGGCCTCGCGCTCGCGCTGCGACTGCTCAAGGGAGATATCGAGACACTGAGCGCCGAGGCCACCCACCGTCGGGAGTTGTGCGAGAGCGAAGACCGTGTCGTCGCTGAGATCACCCTGACCAACGAGCAGACACTGCACATCGATGCCAAGGTCGATCACCTTGGCTCGCCCCGTCACGAAATCCTGCTCCGCCGGGCCGACGGACAGCGTCTGCGTGTGCGCGGCCGGAACCTCGAAGCCGGACTCGGCGCCCGCGAGGCCGCCCCCACCCATGAGGAACTGCGGCGCTGGATGTACGCGGCCGTGCTCGACGTCGCCGGAGGGCATCCCGCCCACCCCTGTCTGTTCCCGCTCTCGGCGCTGCGGCGCCCATTGGAGGTCATCGACCATGTCTATCGCCATGCACACCGCGTCCGGATCGCCGGCGCCATTGCCGTATGAGCTGGCCGTGGAAGTCGTCGAGCGAAAGGGCATCGGCCACCCCGACACTCTCGCCGACGGCATCGCCGAACTCGCCTCCATCCGTTACAGCCGGCACTGCCTGAAGGTTGCGGGGGCGGTGCTGCACCACAATCTGGACAAGGTCGCCGTATTGGGCGGCCGGGCCGCCTTCACCGAGGCCGACGGTAGCTACGACCGGCCGCTGCGGGTCGTCATCGGCGGTCGGGTCTCCACCTCGTTCGCCGGGCATCCCTTACCGGTCCGGGAGATCCTTGAGCAGGCAGCCCTCGACCACCTTCGCGCCGTGTTGCCGGGATTCGGCCGGGTGCAGCTGGAAATCCGACATGAGAGCACCGACTCCAGCAGGTTCCCTCACTGGTTCACTCCCCGTGGTCTTCACGACCTGCCCGAGCGGCCAAAGGCGTTCTCCAACGACACCGCCTACCTCGTCGGCTCTGCTCCGCGCACAACCACAGAAACGATCACACTGCTGACTGAAGCCTTCTTCCACCGCTACCCGTGGGCGGGCAGCGACATCAAGGCCCTCACTGTCCGCGACGGCGACACCTTCACCATCACCGTGTGCATACCTGGCCTGGCTGGACAACTAACCAGCTCGGCGGAGTTCGACGACGTGGTCACCGCTGCGACCGGTGAGCTGACCGCCGTACTTGAGCACCGGCTACCGGGAAGAGTGAGGGTGGTGTGCAGCACCCGGGGCAGCCGCAGCAGCCCCTTGTCGCGCCAGTACTTCACACTCTCGGGTTCGGCCGTCGATTACGGCGAGGACGGGCTGGTCGGCCGGGGAAACGCCCGCAGCGGAGTGATCAGCGGCTCCCACCTGGCGGGAAACGAGGCCACCTTCGGGAAGAACCCGGCCTACCACGTCGGCAAGGTCGGCGGCTGGCTCGCCGATACCGCCGCTCGCGCAGTCGCCGCCGAATTCGGCCCATGCCGTATCGCTTTGCTGTGGCGCAACGGCGCCGCCTACGACCAACCCGCCTCCATCGAGATCACCACCGCCGAAGAGGCACCGACCGAGGTAATCGAGGAGCTGGTGCGCCTTACGCTGGCCCGCACCGACTGGATGGAGGACCTGCTGTCGGGCCGCTACCTGCCCCAAGTGGAGCCGGTCGAGCAACTGCTGGCCGACTTGGAGAACAGGTAACCGGATGATCAGACACCGCATCTCCACCGGCCACGTGTCCGCTGTTCTCGCTCTCGATGAAGATCTAGACCCCACTGCTGCACAGGCGCTTGGTCCTTTCCTCCCCGGCGGCTGGAACCTGCAACCGTCCTCCGCAGCAGCGGGAACGACCGACGTTGAGGTCACCGTCGGAGACGCGGGCATCACAGGCGACATGCGCACGGTGCGCATACGGCTTCCTCGCTGCGCTGCGGATTCGAACACACTGGCCTATGTCACCTACACCGCTTTGGAACGGGCCCGCCAGCATCACCGTAAAGTCACTGTGCACGCCACGGCCCTGCACACCCCCGGCGGGCAGTCGGTGCTGCTATTCGGCGCCAAAGGAAGTGGAAAGACCAGCACCGCGCTTGCGCTTGCCGAGCGCGGCTGGACCCACGCCGGAGATGACCTGGTCGTCCTAGGGGAGTACCACGAAGGCGTGCTGGCGGTGTGGCCGGGCAAACCCACCGCCGCCCTCCGTGACCAACTCCAACCGTTGGCCCCCAAACCCCAGCAAGCCCTGGAGCCTTTCGCGGCCGGGCCGGCTCCGCTGGGCTGGACCGTGCGCCTGGCTGTCCACCCGAGACTGGCCACGGCGTCACTGGCCCCCGCAACGCCGCTGTCGGTCAACGAGCGGCTGCGGCTACACGAGAACCTCGCCCGCTACATTGCCGGTCTGCCCACCCCGCTCAACGGTGTGGACGGCATGCCCTACGGGCCGGTTTGGCCGCTGGATACCCCCGACTGTGCCCGCTGGCGCAGCCACCTCATCCCCCGGCTCGCCGATACCCGGTTCGACTACCTGCATGCCCCCAATCCTGAGGAGGCCGCCGACCTACTTGCCGAGGAGGTCCAAGTCCGGTGAAGGCCGCAGCGATCCTGCCCAGCCGCAATGAGCCCTCCACCATTGCCGATGTCAGCGCCGCCGTCGATACGGCTCTCGGCGCGCGGCGTGCGGTCATCGTCCACGCCGACTCCTCCGACACCCCAGAAACGGCGGAACGCTTCGCCGCCGTATCGACGCATGCTCACAAAATCGGCCTGACGGGACTGGTTCGAGGCAAGGGAGCACAGGTCCTGGCCGCCGCCCGATGCTCGGGGCCGGCCGAGGCCGCAGCGGTACTGATCGTCGACACCGACACCCGCAACCCGAAGGCAGCCGTGTACCGCGCGTTGCTGGAAAGCGTACGAGACGGAGCGGCCCTGGCGATCGCTGACTATCCCCGCCACTGGGACGAAGCCAACCTCACCAACCATGTGGCCCGACCACTGATCGCCGCCACCACTGGGAACGATGTACCTCAGCCGCTGGCCGGGGATCTCGCCGTCTCCCACGAGGCTCTAGTCACCGCAGTGCGAGCCCTGAGAACCCTTCCCGCGGAGTTGTCAGAGTGCGTGGACGGCTACGGTATCGATGCTTTCTTGCTGTTAACCGCCGCTACGTGCGGCCCCGTGGTCTCCATACGACTCGATGAGCCCAAGCAGCATGCCGGATCCTTCCCTCACCTGCCGGCTATCTACCACCAAGCCGTCCCCGTGCTACTGCACCTGACGGCTGCCTGGAGACCTTCGCCCCTGCCAATGCCCCCGTCCTCGGCCCTATATCGGGTCGCCGCACGCGAGCTTGAGTCGGCCCGCCTTGAAGAAATGCTGAGCACACTGGACGGCCTCATCCCCACGGCGTTGCGAAGATATGATGAGCGTTCCTGGCCGCTGCCTGTAGCGAACGCCTGGCACGCCGTCAACTCGACTGCCTCGCCGTTTGATGCGGCCCGCCAGTTGTGGCCGCACTACCTGCTGCGGGTCCGCGACTGGCTCACCCGTGGTCGCGAGGCCACGACCGGACAGCGACGTGAAGCGCTCGCTGTCGCGCACGCCCGCCTGCATACCGCCGTTCTCACCGACGCAGGAGTTCTTGGATGACCGCTGCCCCGACCTCTGGTTTCTCCGCCTTCGCCCTGGAGCCCTTCCCCGAGGTTCGCCCCGGTGACGACCTGGCCGGGGTCGTCACCGACGTCCTCACCTCCACCGGCACCGGGCTGGAGGACGGCGACATCGTCGTCGTCGCCAGCAAGGTGGTCTCCATCGCCGAGAAACGCTACGTCGACCTGGCCGGCCTCACCCCTGGCCCTGAGGCTGTGGACCTCTCGGCGCGCACCGGCAAACCCGCCGAGATCGTGCAGCTCATCCTGGACAACTCCACCGAGTACTTCCTGGCCACCGAACGCGGCCCGATCATCGCCCGCCACAAGCTGGGCTATCAGCTCACCTCGGCCGGTGTCGACCGCGCCGGTGCTCAAGGCGCCTGGTTGCTGCCCGAAGACCCCGACGCCTCGGCCCACGCTCTGCGCCAAGCCTTGGCCACCCGTATCGGCGCCGAGGTGGCGGTGGTCATCGCCGACTCCGACGGACGTGCCGACCGGCGCGGAGCGACCGTGATCTCGATCGGCGCCGCCGGCATCACCGCGCTGCGCACCACCGAGCACGGCGGCAAACGCCAGGAGGAGACCTTCACCGACCTCATCGCTGCCGCCGCGGGGATCATCCTGGGCCAGCGCGGCCGTGGCGCCCCGGTGGCCGTGCTGCGCGGCATCGACTACACCGCCGGCGACGAAGGCGTGGCCGCCATGCTGCACCACCGGCCATGACATGGCTGATTACCGGGGCCACCGGAACCATCGGCACCCGCCTGGCCGCTGACCTCGCCGCCCGCGGCATCGCGCTGCGGCTGCTCGACCGGCAACCACCGGAGAACGAGCCACCGCCGGGCACCGAGTTCGTTCCCGCCGATCTAGGCGACCAAGCCGCGGTCGAGCAAGCCGCAGCCGGGACATCCGTAGTGATCCACCTCGCCGGCGTCACCCAGGAGGCCCCGTTTGCCGAGATGGTGCAGCACAACATCATCGGCACTCACCACGTACTGGAGGCTGCCCGCCACCGGCGGGTGCCGCGCGTGGTGCTGGCCAGCAGCCACCATGTCACCGGCATGACCCCTGTTGGCGCCTCGACGTCGATCGCGCCGGACAGCTTTTACGCCGTCAGCAAGGTCACCCTGGAATCTCTGGGCTACCTCTATGCCCACAAGACCGACCTCCAGGTCGTGGCTGTACGCATAGGCAGCTACCGCTCTCGCCCCAGTGAACCCCGCCACCGGGCAACCTGGCTCAGCCCCCGAGATACCACCACTCTGCTGTACGCCGCCGCAACCCGACCTCTGCCAAGCCGTTTCCTCACCGTCTACGGCACTTCCGACAACTCCGAGTCCTGGTGGCCCCGCACCGGCTGGGACGCTCTCGACTACCGGCCCGCCGACAGTGCCGACGAGCACCACGATCCCGCCCCGCTCACTGATCACTTCATGGGTGGGGCCTTCGCCGACCACGAACTTCCTACCTAGGAACGCGATGAAGCAACTCGCCGTCCTCGGTTGCCCTATCGGCCAAGCCCTCTCTCCAACGCTGCATCGTGCCGCATACCAAGTCCTCGGGCTGGACTGGGCCTACCTCGCTATTGACTGCACCCCAGACCAACTCCCTTCTTTCCTTAACGGTTTGGACGACAGTTGGGCGGGTTTGTCGTTGACCATGCCACTCAAGCGTGCAGCCCTCCCCCTGCTGCACGAGGCCTCGGCCACTGTCCAAGCCACCGGCACCGCCAACACCGTCACCGTCAACAGCGGCCGACTGTTCGGCGAGAACACCGATGTCCACGGCATGCTCCAAGCACTTCTCAACGCAGGGATCACCCAGCCGGAATCGGCATGTGTACTCGGGGCGGGCGCAACCGCCGCCACCGCCCTCGCTGTTCTGCACACACTGGGCTGTTCCACGGTGACCGCCATCGCTCGCGATCCAACTCGAACCACCGACCTCGCGTGGGCCGCCGAGCGCATCGGGGTCGCTTTACACATCTACCCGTGGTCCGAAGCCGCCTGGCACCTAGAAACAGAGTTGGTCGTCTCCGCCCTGCCGCCCGGAGCGGCCGACCCTCTCGCCCAATGGTGGCCAACAGCGGGAAACACGCTGCTCGACGTCGTCTACCGGCCCTGCCCCACTCCGATCGCCCAAGCCGCCCAACGCGCGGGCAGCACCGTCATCGGCGGCCTGCCCATGCTCATTCACCAGGCCGCTCGCCAGGTCGAACTCCAAACCGGCCACAGTCCGGCACCCATAGCCGCGATGCGCGAAGCGGCCGAAGGTGCCCTACGTGCGGCCCCACCGAGCGCGTAGGCACAACTGAGCCTCGGCGCAACGATCATCTCCGGTCAACAAGTGCCGCCACCAGCCACCTGGCGTTCTCCAAGCGCGCGGTGAACTCGGAACCGGACGTGAGCGCAGCGACTCTTCGCTGCCTATATCGACACCCACGGTCCTGCGAGCCTGCGCGATGCCACTTGGTGGTCCGGCCTTTCGCCGTTCGGCGACATATCGTCGCCCTCGCAGGGGGCAAGGTTCCGCCCCGCGCGGGACAGCCCCCTGCGAAGGGAAAGCCCTGCGCTAGCCCCTAAGCCCTCGGCCTCTTCTCCTCTTTTCGCTCAGGGGTGCGGTGGGACTTAGTGGTCTTTTGTTGCTGTTTTCAGGTTCCATTGGTGGATGTCGTGTTCGTGGGCGGCGATGACCTCCTCGGTGGTCACTCCCAGGGCGCGGGCCAGGCCGGCGGCATCGTGCTGGCGGAGGCGCCGGACCTTGCCCCATTCGATGGCGCGGTAGGCGCTGAGCTTGATGTCGGGATCGCCCCACCGGTCCAGCAGCTCCTGCTGGGACAGGCCCGCCAGGGCCCGTAGGGCGGCCAGGCCTTTGGTGTCCTCCTTGAGGAAGTCACCTGGCCGGCGTCCCAAGGCCGCGGCCAGGGCCACCAGACGTGCCGGGCTGGGGGTGCGGCCCTGCTCTTCGCGCTCGTACAGCGCGATCAGCGACCGCGCGATCCCGGTGCGCCTCGACAGTTGTGCCTGGGTCAGATCCGCCTCGGCACGCGCCTGGCGTAACGCTTGGGGGTTCCAGCCGGGGACACCGTCTCTGGCCATACCTACCCCCGCCTCGTCGCTGTCACGGTCGCTGTCACACGCCCCCACCCAACCGGCCGCACGGCCCTGCAAGCCGGCTTCTCTCCGCCTTGTTGCGCAGGGGTGGGGGAGACGAAGCACCCCCACACCAAAGGCTTCTCGAAAACACTAATTGCTTTAAGGAAATCAATTGTTCTATAGTGACACTGTCGGTCCAGCGGCCCACCACGGCCCCGACACGCCATTCACGCTGTCCACACCCTGGGGAATTCCTGTGCCACACCACACCCACGACCGAGCCACCTCCACCGCACGCTCGGATACGCTCCCGATAACGCCGGCTCAGACAATGCGGGAACTCCACCGCCTGCTTTCCCACGCCGGAATCCACCGCATGCTGATAGGCCACCAACGCGACGTCTCCGTGCTGTCGGTACATTCCGACCTCACCGTCTGGTGTGTCAATGGACGCATCACCTGGCGCCACAGCACCCACCGCCACGCGGCCACCACAATTCACCCGGCCACCGATCCCGCCGGGGCGGCCCGACTCCTGCTCGACCACCTCAGCAACACCGGCCATATCGACACCCAGACCCCCGCACCCTCGGACGAAGAAACGGCCACAGAAACAAAATCGGAGACCGCGCTCGCCCCGGTTTCTTCCCCGGCTTCGCAGACCTCGCGTCCACAGCCCGCGACGCTCGCGGGAGAAACCCCCACCGTCCCCGGCATAGAACCCTCGGCCACGCACTGGCCCCGCTCTGAGAGGAGTGCGCGCATGAGATGGCGCACCGCCGTCACACATCCCTACCCGCTGCCGCTTACCCCCCAGCGAGACGAGCCAGCCACCGCCGGCTCGGCACGCAGAAAGGGGAAACCCGGCGATGTCATCGAACTGCCCACCCCCACCACCACACCCACAAGAGAGGCCGCATGACCACACTCGCCTGGGGCAGCGGCGGTGACGCCGCTGAGCATCCCCGACCTCTACGCCCTGCCCGCCGCCGTGGATCTGCAGACCGCCGCCCGCGCACTCAACATGGGCCGCACCCTGGCCTACGAACTCGCCAAAAGCGGGGACTTCCCCTGCACCGTGATCCGCTACGGCGATGCCTACCGGGTGCCCACAGCCGACATCCTGCGGCTGCTCAACATCCCACTGCCGACCGAGAAACCATCCGAACCCGTGGAGCCACCGTGACACTGCCCGACCGAAGCTCGCCCCCACCGATCCGTCTCCTACCGCCCACCACCGCACCAGCCCACACCCTGACGGGCGCTGCCGTACGGTCCTCACGGTCAAACCACGGTCAAACGATCAAAAGCCCGGCCCTCAACGACCGAGAACCAGGCTCTGAGCAGGAAAAACGTGTGGGCGTACGTGGACTTGAACCACGGACCTCATCCTTATCAGGGATGCGCTCTAACCGTCTGAGCTATACGCCCTTGTTCTGGTGGAACTTTACCGCATGTGAGGGACCTGGTCGAACCGGTTTGCCGCTGCGGTGCGAGGGTGGGATGCCCCCGTTAGATCCCAGTCTAGCGGTTTTGTGGCGTGCCCGAGCCCGCGTAGGAGAGGGCTCGGGCAGGAATGTCACTCGGATTCGCTGAGAGTGACGTCGATACCGCCCACAAGGTCGGCCGCGAGGTTGTAGAGCATCGCAGCGACCGTGGACAGCGCCGTAATCAACACGATGTTGAGCGCACCGAGGATGCCGGTATAGCCAAGCACCCGAGATGCGGAGAACCAATCCTCCGGATGGAGCGTGAGCTCGTCACCCTCGCCGCCATCGGTCAGGGACCGTAGGAGATCGGTGACCGCCTCGAACACCCCGAAGGTCGACAGGATGACGTAGATAACGGCCACCGCCACGAACAAGACGATGAAGCACACCAAGGAGATGACGAAGCTGAACCTCATCACCGGCCAAGGCTCGATCCGGCTTAAGGTGAGATGAGCCTTGCGGGCCGCCTGCACGCTCTTGGCCTCTCCTTCGGACCTGTCTACGGGTGCTGCCATAGTCACGCCACCTTGCTCCATCGCCGCGGCCTGAGACGAACCGGCGCCCTCCGCGGCCTCGGGGGGCTGGTCACCGTGACCAGAAGCGGCACCGGCACCCTCCCCATCGCTTTCGACATCAGGCTCCCTGGGGTCCGGTGGAGCGGAAGTCGTCGAATCGTCTCTGATCGTGTCGTCGCTGCTGTCGTCGTCCGCCTTGACCTGCTCTTGGGCAGCGGACTCCCGTTGCGAATTGTCAGTCATAGCCACGTTACCGCTGGACTCTCCATGTGACGGCTGAAACCCGGGAGACAGGGGGAAACGGACCGGAGTCGAGTACACACGATCAGCACTGTCCTGACTCAAGCCGACGCCATCCAGCGTGCGGGGTAGCGGGGGTCCGTCGACGACGTTGCTACAAAGGGCGCGTCGTTTGCTCCACGGGATGAATGTCTAATATTGCCGTAACTCTAGTGATCTTGGTGGTTATCTGGCTAGTCGGCTGCTGCGGAACCCGCGTGGTCGCCCGCGCGGGCATGGCGCTACTCCTCTGAGCCCTGGCCACTCTCTGTCAGGGCTGCGGCGGCCTCGTCGGGGTCACCCAACTCACTGTTCTCGTCATCCTCCATCGACTCGGCGTTACGGGCAACGGCCACGACCTCATTACCGTTGTCCAGATTCATCAGCCGCACGCCCATCGTGGCGCGTCCCGAGCGCTTGATCTCGGCGCAGCGAGTGCGGATGAGGCCACCGCCGGCCGTGATCGCGAAGACCTCATCCTCATCGGGACGCACCATCAACGCCCCGACCAGCCGGCCGCGCGCCTCCACGATCTTGGCCGTGAGCACTCCTTTACCGCCGCGGTTCTGCACGGGGTACTGGTCGGCGGGAGTGCGTTTGGCATACCCGCCCTTGGTCGCCACCAGGACATCGGCCGGGCCGTCGCTTTCCCGGATGACGTCCATGCTCAGCAGGTAGTCGCCGTCGAGGAAACGCATACCGATGACACCGCTGGTGGCCCGCCCCATGGGGCGCAGCGACTCGTCTGATGCGGGGAAGCGGATCGCCTGAGCGTTACTGCTGATGAGCAGCAGGTCGTCGGTGGGAAACACCAACCGAACCGCGATGAGCTCATCGTCCTCGCGCAGGTTGATGGCGATGATGCCGGCCGAACGCGCCGAGTCGAAATCGGCCAGCCGGGACTTCTTCACCAGTCCTGAACTGGTGGCCAACACCAGATACGGTGCGGCGTCGTAGTCGCGCAGTGCCAGGACTTGAGCGATCTGCTCGTCGGGCTGGAACGGCAGGATGTTGGCCACATGCTGGCCTCTCGCGTCGCGCGCGGCCTCTGGCAGCTCGTAGGCCTTCGTCCGGTACACCCGCCCTTGATTGGTGAAGAACAGAATCCAGTTGTGCGTGGTCGTGACGAAGAAGTGCTGGACGATGTCGTCCTGCTTGAGCTGCGCACCGCGCACTCCCTTGCCGCCGCGCTTCTGGGCCCGGTAGCCGTCGAGCCGGGTGCGCTTGGCATAGCCGCCGCGGCTGATCGTGACGACTACGTCCTCCTCGGCGATGAAGTCCTCCATGCGCATATCCCCCTCGAAGGGGAGGATCTGCGTACGGCGCTCGTCGCCGAACTTCTCCACCAGCTCGCCCAGCTCGGAGCGGACGATGGAGCGCTGCCGCTCAGGGGAGCCGAGGATGTCGTTGTAGTCCTCGATTTGAGCCATCAGCTCGTCGTACTCGTCGGTGAGCTGGCGGCGTTCCAGGGCGGCGAGCTTGCGCAACTGCATGTCGAGGATGGCGCGCGCCTGCACGTCGTCGATCTCCAGCATCGCCATGAGGCCGCTCTTGGACTCGTCAGCCGAAGCGCTGGAGCGGATCAGTTGGATGACCTCGTCGATGCGGTCGATGGCCTTGAGGAGGGCGCGCAGGATGTGGGCGCGTTCCTCGGCCTTGCGCAGCAGGTAGCGGGTGCGGCGCAGGATCACCTCGATCTGGTGCGAGACCCAGGTACGCACGAACTGGTCAAGGCGCAGGGTGCGGGGCACACCGTCGACCAGCGCCAGCATGTTGGCGCCGAAGGTTTCCTGCAACTGCGTGTGCTTGTACAGGTTGTTGAGGACGACCTTGGCCACGGCGTCGCGTTTGAGGACGATGACGAGACGCTGGCCGGTGCGCCCACTGGTCTCGTCCTTGACGTCGGCGATGCCGGTGATCTTGCCTTCCTTCACCAGGTCGGCGATCTTCAGCGCAAGGTTGTCCGGGTTGACCTGATAGGGAAGCTCGGTGACGACCAGGCATTGGCGGCCCCGGCTGTCCTCTTCGACCTCGACGACGGCGCGCATCGTGATGGAACCGCGCCCCGTACGGTAGGCGTCCTCGATGCCGCGCTTGCCGACGATGAGCCCGTTCGTGGGGAAGTCGGGCCCCTTGATGCGGGCGATGAGGGCCTCGAGCAGCTCCTCGTCGGAGGCCTCGGGGTGCTCCAGGAACCAGTTCACCCCGTCGACGACCTCGCGCAGGTTGTGCGGCGGGATGTTGGTGGCCATCCCCACGGCGATCCCGTTGGAGCCGTTGACCAGCAGGTTGGGGAACCGGCTGGGGAGCACGTCGGGCTCGGCGGTCTTGCCGTCGTAGTTGGGCGCGAAGTCGACGGTCTCCTTGTCGATATCGCGCACCATCTCCATGGCCAGGGCCTGGAGCTTGCACTCGGTGTAGCGCATGGCCGCGGCGGGGTCGTTGCCGCGAGAGCCGAAGTTGCCGTTACCGTCGATCAGCGGCATGCGCATGGACCACCCCTGGGCCATGCGCACCAGCGCGTCGTAGATGGCGGAGTCGCCGTGGGGGTGGTAGTTCCCCATGACGTCACCGACGACGCGCGCACACTTGAAATAGCCCCGGTCGGGCCGGTAGCCGCCGTCGTACATGGCGTAGAGGATGCGGCGGTGCACCGGTTTGAGACCGTCGCGAACGTCGGGCAGGGCACGGCCGACGATGACCGACATCGCGTAGTCGAGGTAGCTGCGCTGCATCTCGACCTGAATGTCGACGGGTTCGACCCGGAACTGCGAGTTCTCGTTTTCCTCTGGGGCTTCGGGGGTGTTCGCATCCGTCACTGGATGTCGATCCTTTTCTGCTGAAGTGGTTCGCTGCCGTGGAGGTGCCCGCGCCGGGCCGTCAGATGTCCAGGAAGCGCACGTCGTGGGCGTTGCGCTGGATGAAGGAGCGCCGCGAGTCGACGTCTTCGCCCATGAGCACGCTAAACATCTCGTCGGCCTGGGCAGCGTCGTCCAGGCTGACCTGTAGCAGCATCCGGCCGGCTGGGTTCATGGTGGTCTCCCACAGCTCGTTGGCGTTCATCTCGCCCAGACCCTTGAAGCGCTGGACGAGATCGCGTGGCCGGGGATCGCGTTTGCCTTGGGCTATACCGGCGGCGATGGTCTCGTCGCGCGCCCGGTCGGAGAAGACGTAGTCGGCGTCGTTTCCGCGCTGGTCCCACTTGATCTTGTAGAGCGGCGGCTGAGCGAGGTAGACGTAGCCCGCCTCGATCAGCGGTTTCATGAACCGGAACAGCAGGGTGAGCAAAAGCGTGCGAATGTGCTGGCCGTCGACGTCGGCGTCGGCCATGAGGATGATCTTGTGGTAGCGCAGCTTGGTGATGTCGAAGTCGTCGTGGACGCCCGTACCCAGCGCGGTGATGATGGCCTGGACCTCGTTGTTTTTGAGGATGCGGTCGATGCGCGACTTCTCGACGTTGAGGATCTTGCCCCGGATCGGGAGGATGGCCTGGTATTGCGGGTCTCTTCCGCCCTTGGCGGAGCCGCCGGCCGAGTCGCCCTCGACGATGTAGAGCTCGCACTTCTCCGGCTCGGCCGACTGGCAGTCCGACAGCTTGCCGGGCAGGGAGGTCGACTCCAGCAGGGTCTTACGTCGCGTGAGGTCGCGGGCCTGCCGGGCGGCGATGCGGGCTCGGGCCGCCTGGCTCGCCTTGGTGACGATGTCCTTGGCCTCGCCGGGGTTGCGATCGAACCAGTCGCGCAGGTGCTCGTTGGTGACCCGCTGCACGAACGACTTGGCTTCGGTGTTGCCGAGCTTGGTCTTGGTCTGGCCCTCGAACTGGGGATCGGCCAGCTTCACCGAGATGATGGCGGTGAGACCTTCGCGGATGTCGTCGCCGGTGAGGTTGTCGTCCTTGTCACGGAGCAGGCGCTGCTCGCGCGCGTAGCGGTTGACCAGCGTGGTCAGCGCCGAACGGAAGCCCTCTTCGTGTGTGCCGCCTTCAGCGGTGTTGATGGTGTTGGCGAAGGTGTGCACCGAAGAGGTGTAGGACTGGTTCCACTGCATGGCGATCTCGACCGAGATCCCCTCGCCTTCCTCCTCGAAATCGATGATGGAGGCGTGGGCGGGCTCCTTCGTGGTGTTGAGGTGCTGCACGAAGTCGGAGATGCCGCTTCTGTAGTGGTAGGTCTGCACCAGGGGAGCACCGGAGACCTCGTCGACGTGGCGCTCGTCGCGGATGGTGATCGACAGCCCTTTGTTCAGGAAGGCCATCTCCTGGAGCCGCCGGGCCAACGTCTCGAAGTTGTAGGTGGTCGTCTCGAAGATCACCGGGTCGGCCCAGAAGGTGATGACGGTCCCGGTCTCGTCGGTTTGCTCGCTCTTGGCGAGGTCGGCGGTGGGCCGGGTCATCTCGTAGTTCTGGCGCCACACGTAGCCATCGCGGCGGATCTCCACCTCAAGGCGCGTGGAAAGGGCGTTGACGACGGCGGCGCCGACACCGTGCAGGCCGCCGGAGACGGCGTAAGATTTGGTGTCGAACTTGCCGCCCGCGTGCAGGGTGGTGAGGACGAGCTCCACCGCCGGCCGTTTCTCCACCGGGTGGAGATCGACGGGGATACCGCGACCGTTGTCGGCGACGCGTACCCCCCCGTCGGCGAGTAGGGTTACTTCGATCGC
The DNA here is from genome assembly GCF_039539445.1 of Salinactinospora qingdaonensis. NCBI lineage: Bacteria > Bacillati > Actinomycetota > Actinomycetes > Streptosporangiales > Nocardiopsidaceae > Salinactinospora > Salinactinospora qingdaonensis. The sequence goes on along the minus strand of NZ_BAABDD010000004.1, from coordinate 123,099 downwards.
GCTGGCGTAACCGGCAAGGGCCTCGTCTACGGAGTTGTCCACCACCTCGTAGACCAAGTGGTGCAGCCCCCGCTCACTGGTCGTCCCGATGTACATGCCGGGGCGCTTGCGTACCGCTTCGAGCCCTTCGAGAACAGTGATGGATCGAGCGTCGTAGGCCAAAGTGTGAACACCCTCCTGCTGGGGACCCTCCCGGCCGCACGACGACCGGCGAGCGTGCCGGTGACCCAAGGTGACATCGCTGTCTGACAGCGGCCTCCGCCGGGCACCCACTCACTTCGCCAATCCTCTGCCCCTATTCCTGAGGCGAGCTTCGCCGGCGGAAGCGTCCGAAGAACCTTCTCCATGATACCGCGCGCGCTGTCAGAAAGTGGCACTAACGGCCCTGTGATGCTCTAGAACGAACGAGTAGAGCGGGAGACGACTCCCCACACGCGGAAGCCCCCGAAATCAACTCCGCGCCCCGTTCAGTGCCCGTAGCGAGGGCGCCCCACGCGACTGGCCCTAGCGAGCCCGCCAGGCTCCGGTGGAGCGGGAGCTACGCTGCGGGCCGCGCACCTTGATCGAGGTCACACTGCCATGCCCCAGCTCCTCGTTAATCCTGCGCAACAACTGCGGGGTCAGCGCCCTCACCTGCGTGGCCCACGTCGGGGAGTCGGTGTCGACCGTGAGAACCCCGTCGTCGAAGGTGGCCGGCCGCGCATACTGGGCAAGGCGTTCGCCCACGATCTGTGACCACCGGCCGAAGATGCCGCCGATCGCCACCTGCTCCTGCCAACCGTGCTCGATGAGCCAGGCTCGGATGGCATCGCCGAAGTGCTGCGGCTCATTGCGGGAGCGCGCCGACCGGCTCCGAGCACGGCGAGGGCGCGGACCGGGGGTGGCCCCTCGCTCCTTGGCCGCCACACGGGCCTGAGCCAGCGCCTGACGCGCGAGCTCGACTCCCCGGGCTCCACCCGCGGCGGGACTACTGTCCCCAGGGTGTGGCGTCTCAGCGCTACTCACGCGCCACCGTCCCTTCCCGTACCTCGAAACGAGCACCGATCAGTTCGGAAGGAATGTCTTCGGCCACGGCCGCGCTCACGAGGACCTGCTCAGCGGTGCGCACGTGTTCAGCGAGCCGGCGGCGCCGCTCTTCGTCGAGCTCGGCGAAGACGTCATCGAGGATGAGCACCGGATCGTCGCCATCGGCACGCAACAGCTCAAATCCGGCCAACCGCAACGACAGCGCATAGGACCACGACTCACCCTGACTCGCGTACCCCTTCGCCGGCAGGTCGTCCAGTCGTAATTGCAGATCGTCGCGGTGGGGGCCGACCAGGCTAACGCCGCGCTGCAACTCCTGCTCGCGCGCTTGCACCAGGGCGGCGCGCAGGACCTCGACGAGATCATCCCGGGCGCCGGGAAGCGGTTCCTCACCCTCGCTGGCCGAACATCGGTACTGCAACACCGGTGGGCCACCGCTCGATGTGAGTTCGCTGTAAGCCTTGGCCGTCAACGGTTGTAGCTCAGCGACCAAGGCCAAGCGGGCAGCCAGCAGATCGGCCCCGCTCTGGGCCAGGTGATCGTCCCAGACGTCCAGTGTCGACAGATCAGGGGCGGTGCGCTGTTTGAGGTAAGCCGCCGAAGCGGACTTCAGCAGCGCGTTTCGCTGCTTGAGCACGCGATCGTAATCGGAGCGGACCGCCGCGTAGCGCGGGGCGCGAGCCACCAGCAGATCGTCGAGGAAACGGCGTCGCTCGCCGGGATCACCCTTGACCAGCGCCAGGTCCTCTGGCGCGAACAGAACGGTGCGCAAGACACCGAGAACGTCGCGCGGCCGGGTGGCGGCGGAACGGTTGAGTCGCGCGCGGTTGGCTTTGCCCGGGTTGATCTCCAACTCGATGAGAGCGCTCTGCTCGCCTTTGACAACTTTGGCACGCACGATCGCGCGCTCGGCCCCCTTCCGCACGAGGGGAGCATCTGTGGATACCCGGTGGCTGCTCAAGGTGGCGGCGTAGCCGAGCGCTTCGACCAAGTTGGTCTTGCCGTGCCCGTTGGGGCCGACGAAGGTGCTCACGCCCGGCGCCAACTCCAGCAGCACGGATTCGTAGGAACGATAGTCGGCCAGTTGTAGGTGTGAAACGTACATCTGGCCTCCCCCTCAGCGGTTTCACGTGAAACGGCGATGCAGCCAGTGGGTCGAAATCGCGGCTGTCAGCTAGAGCCGACCGCGCCAGTACAGTCAGCTCTAGCTGACACTGCCCGCGCGGGATCTATTCACCCGTGTCGCCCTTGGCCTTAGTCACGGCGTGGCCGCCGAACTGGTTGCGCAGGGCGGCGATGACCTTCATGGCGGGGCTGTCTTCCTGCCGGGAGGAGAAACGGGCGAACAGAGCAGCGGTGATCGCCGGGGCCGGCACCGCGTGGTCCACAGCCGCCTGAACCGTCCAGCGGCCCTCACCGGAGTCCTGAGCGTAGCCACGCAACCCAGCCAGCTCGGGGTCCTCTTCCAGCGCACGCACGAGTAGGTCGAGCAGCCAGGAACGGACCACGGTGCCTTCGCGCCAACTGTCGAAGGTGCCCACGACGTCATCGACCACGTCAGAGGCGGCCATGAGCTCGTAGCCCTCGGCGAAAGCCTGCATCATGCCGTACTCGATGCCGTTGTGCACCATCTTGACGAAATGGCCCGCACCGATGTCGCCGGCGTGGACAAAGCCTCCGCCGGAGTCGGGGGTCAGGGCGTCGAAGATCGGCTGCACACGGGCGACGTCCTCGGCAGCGCCGCCGACCATGATGCCGTAGCCGTTCTCACGGCCCCAGACACCGCCACTGACACCGGCGTCGATGTAGTGGATGCCGCGACTCTTCAGTTCGTCGGCCTGGCGGCGGTCGTCGAGATAGTGAGAGTTGCCGCCCTCGATGACGAGGTCGCCGGGGTCGAGGAGGCCGCTGAGTTCGTGGACGGCGCTCTTGGTGGGTTCCCCCGCGGGGATCATGAGCCAGACGGTTCGCGGCGTGGCCAGGGTGCGCACCATCTCGGCGGTGCTTTCGACGTCGCTGCGTTCGGGGTGATGATCGACTCCCACGACCTCGTGCCCCTTCTCACGCAGCCGCGCCCGCATGTTGCCGCCCATCTTGCCCAGGCCGATCAGCCCCAGTTGCATCCTCGTGCCTTTCCCTCGTACCCGGTGGGGGTGATATGTCGATAAAGCGAGTGGTCAGCGCTACATCCGCACCGGCATGATCAGGTATCGATACTCGGCCGTGGCGTCCTCGTCGGCGGGCTTGCCCGTGATGATCGCAGGCTTGGTGGACGTGGTGAACTGTAGCCGGGCGGTGTCGGAGTCGATCGCGTTGAGCCCGTCGATCAGGTAGGAGGAGTTGAAGGCGATCTGGATGTCATCGCCTGTCAGCGAGGCATCAAGGACTTCCACCGCCTGTGCTTCCTCGCCGGTGCCCGCTTCGAGAACGAGTTGGCTCTCGCTGAAAGCCAACCGCAGTGGCGTGTTGCGTTCGGCGACCAGTGAGACCCGTTTGACAGCGTCGAGGAACTCGCTCTTGGACAGCTCGGCGACGGAGTTGAAGGAGTCGGGCAGCAGGGCACGGTACTTGGGGAATTCGTTGTCGAGCAGCCGGGTCGTGGTGCGCCGGCCTCCCCCCTCGAAACCGATCATGCCCTCTCCGCTGTCGGCCGAGGACAGCGCGATAGAGACTTCGGCACCGCCGGTGAGCGACTTGGCCGTGTCGGCCAGCGTCTTGGCCGGTACCAGCGCCACAGCCGACAGTTCGGGGTCTTCTGGATTCCAGGTCAGCTCGCGCACGGCCAGCCGGTAACGGTCGGTGGAGGCCAGTGTGAGGGTCTCGCCCTCGATCTCGACTCGAACGCCGGTGAGCATGGGCAGCGTTTCGTCGCGGCCGGCGGCGACGGCGACCTGCCCCACAGCGGCGGAGAAGACGTCGCTGCCCACCGATCCGGCGAGGTTAGGCATCTCCGGCAGCGTCGGGTAGTCCTCCACCGGCATGGTCAACAGGGTGAACTTCGCGCTGCCGCAGGAGAGGGTGACCTTCGCGCCGTCGGTGCTGAACTCCACCGTCCGCGGCGGCAGGTTGCGGGTGATCTCAGCCAACAGCCGCCCCGAGACCAGTGTGGTGCCCGGCTCTTCCACATCGATGTCCACCGAGACCTGCCCCGAGACCTCGTAGTCAAAGCCGGAGAGTTTCAGGCGCTGGCTGTCGCCCTCGTCGCTGGCCTCCAGCAGCATCCCAGCGAGGACGGGAACGGACGGCCGTGCCGGCAGCGAACGCGCGGTCCAGGCCACGGCCTCAGCGAGTACGTCACGTTCGACCCGGAACTTCACGATCCGACCCTCTTTCTGCGAAAACGATGGCGCCCATGGGCTGTACACATAGCTGCCGTGACATGACCACGCGTGATCGGCAGTCGGCACTACGCCAGCTCGGTAGCCGGTTCATCCCAGCGGTGCGACCTCGGAGGTCTCAGCCTGCACCCGACTGCCACCGCGAGACAAGGGAACGGCTTCACACGTTACCCGGATTCTCTCACTGTCGCCGCCCACACGCTCGATTGCCGCCAATTCGCCTCTGACCAGCGAAGAAGCTGCTAATGCCCAGCACTGGAGGCCACTCGACTCGATGCCGTTGGCGTTTCCAACGAAGCTGCGGCACGGCGGCGGTAGTTGTGCACAGGTTGGGGGTGAACCCACTTTCCACGTCACTCGGGGGGTTAATAGGTGGCGCAGTAGTAATAGGGGCTGTGGACAGTGTGGACAACCACCGTTTGCCCAGCGTAGCCGCGGTTTTTCTGTCCACTGCTCTTGTGGGCGGCGGCTGGGGATAACACGGCGCACTGTGGACGTGTGAAGGACTCCCACAGCCTGTCCACCGGTTATCCACGGCTTATCCACGAGTTATCCACGGGCTACCCACAAGAATTCCCAGTGGGTCATCGGGTCACAGGACGACAGATTCACACCTTTACCCACAGCGCATCCCCTACTTACCCACAGCTACCGTCGAGTTATCCGCAACTTTTCCACTGGTTATCCACAGGTATGGGGAAAGGCGGCGGCGTGCAGGGGGAGTGGTGAAGCGGGAGACGGCGGATACGCCTGTCCCTTCGCTCCGAAGACAGGCGGGGGAGTTTGTCGGCGGCCGAGCCGGAAGCGCCTCAGGACCCCAGCTCGGCCGCGGAAATCACAGGTTGCGCGACTGCTGCTTGATGCGGTTGGTCAGCTCGGTCACCTGGTTGTAGATCGAGCGACGCTCGGCCATGAGAGAACGGATCTTGCGGTCGGCGTGCATGACCGTGGTGTGATCCCGGCCACCGAACTGTTGGCCGATCTTGGGCAGGGACAGGTCAGTGAGTTCCCGACACAGATACATCGCGATCTGGCGGGCGGTCACCAGCACCCGCGACCGTGAGGTACCCGACAGATCCTCGGTGGTCAGACCGAAGTAAGAGGCGGTCTGGGCGATGATCGCCGACGTCGTGATCTCGGGGCCCTCGTCGTTGGGGATCAGGTCCTTCAACACGATCCCCGTCAGGTGGAGGTCCACCGACTGCCGGTTGAGGCTGGCGAAGGCGGTGACCCGGATCAGCGCCCCCTCAAGCTCCCGGATGTTCGTCGCGATCTTGCTGGCGATGAACTCCAGAACCTCCGGTGGCGCCGCCAACCCTTCCTGCGCGGCCTTCTTGCGCAGGATCGCGATCCGTGTCTCCAGTTCAGGAGGCTGCACATCGGTGATCAGCCCCCACTCGAACCGGTTGCGCAGCCGGTCCTCCAGCGTCACGAGCTGTTTGGGAGGACGGTCGCTGGAGATGACGATCTGCTTGTTGGAGTTGTGGAGGGTGTTGAAGGTGTGGAAGAACTCTTCCTGGGTCTGCTCCTTGTTCTCCAGAAACTGGATGTCGTCCACAAGCAGCACGTCGATGTCGCGGTACCGGCGACGGAAGCCGTCGGCCTTGCCGTCGCGGATGGAGTTGATGAACTCGTTGGTGAATTCCTCGGAGCTGACGTAGCGCACCCGGGCGCCGTCGTAGAGGCGCTGCGTGTAGTGACCGATCGCGTGCAGCAGGTGCGTCTTGCCCAGCCCGGAGCCGCCATAGATGAACAGCGGGTTGTAGGCCTTGGCCGGCGCCTCGGCCACGGCCACCGCCGCGGCGTGCGCGAACCGGTTGCTGGAACCGATGACGAAGGTGTCAAAGGTGTACTTCGGGTTCAGTCGGGCCGGCTCGGCTGAGGTGTGCGGCTGGTTGCCCCCCGAGGTGTCGGGCGCGCTTGGGGCGGGAGCGGGGGGAACCGGACCAGGCTCCTCCTCAGCACCCGAGGGCGCTGCCGGTTCCGCATCGGCCGCCTCGCCGACTGCGTTGTCCGTGTTGTCCGTCTCGGGCGCGGGCGGCCCGCTGGAGGCAGGCTGTCCAGCGGGGACCTCCCACGCTGGGCTCTCCCAGCGGTTGGGGCGGTCCCAGCGTGGCGGCTCCTCCCAGCCGCGGTAGCGCGGGTCGCCAGAGCTGTCTTGGGCACTGGTCAAGGGGTAGCCGAAGGAGTCGTACCCGCTATGGGAGCCCGGCTCTTCCCAGCCCGCCAGGAGGTCCTCGCCGCTGCCGGGGCGTTCGTGCCGGCCGGGCTCGCCGGCGGTGCTCCCCGGCGCCCCCGGCGCTGCACCGGGGAGCTGTCCTGCCGGGGGAAAGGTAGCGCCCTCCTCCAGGTGCCCGGGGTGACCAAAGTGGCCGTCGGGCAGATCCTCCGAGGTGGCGGGTGGTGCAGGCGTGTCCTCAGAGGTGACCGGCTGCTGTCCGTCGCCGGCCCCGCTGTTGGGCGACTCCTGCCACCCTCGGGACTGTTCGTTGGGCCGGGGGAACTCGGGGCGTCCCGGGTTTGGGGGCGGTTCTGGACTGCCATAGGGGGCTGAGGGGAGTGGCTGCTGCGGCGGGGCCGGTTGCATCGCTGTGGGGTCGACCGTGACGGCAACGCGGATCTCGCGGCCCAGCTCGGCGGAGAGCGCTTGGCTGATGGCCGGGCGCAGGCGGTTTTCCAGAATCTCCTTGGCGAACTCGTTGGGGGCCGCCAACAAGGCGGTGTCCTCGATGAGTCCCAATGGGCGGGTCTGCGGCAGCCACGCCCGCTGTTGCGGGGGCAGCGCGTTGCTGTCGAGGGCCTCCAAGACACTCGACCACACCATTGCGAGGTTGACCTGTCCATCAGACACGGTGACCTGCCATGGTTCGCCCCTCCTCATGGATGTGCCGGCCGTTGCCGGTGCGCTCTCGCTGGCACCCCGCGCGCATCGGCTCCGACGATCCATTGTCGCGGCATCCGATTCGGGGACCGTCCGGTCGCGTGGGGGGTGGTTGGGGATGAGCCCCTCTTACGGACGGTGCCCTGTGGGAAACTAACGGTATTTCTGTGGACGAATGTGTGTACGGTGCGAGGTTCGGGTCAGTGACGACGTCGCTCGTGTCTCCTGCTCGCTCCACAGTCCTCGTGTCTTATCCACATGTTGTGCACTGTGTTTTCCACAGCTTTGCAGATCTGCGGTGACGCTGTTGACTTATCCACAATTCCCAGTTGACAGGGTGTGACCAGTGGGTGGGAGCAGGGGATAGCCGGGAGACCGTAACCCTGTGGCCCCACGGCGTTCAACTAGGGGGCTGTCCACAGCTTAGGCCGCCAGGTCGGCTACTCACAGCCTGTGGACAAAGTGTTTTCCACACACTGCCACTCTCGTGGACAACCGTGGAGCGCCGCCCCTTGGTTGCCTGGTCACGCCAGCTTGTGCGCGGCTTGTGGATTTGACCATCGCGAGAGCGCCCCGTATCTTCGTTATGTTCGAGTCGCGATCGCGGCGCGCATCCACAGCAGCCACCGCCTGGAACCACTGGTGCCGGCAGGGCGGGCCCGTGCGGGTGAGTCGGCCGATAAGCGCACACGCGATCAGAAGGTGACCCGACACAACGCAGCGCGCGTCCCGGCAAGGGGGCGCCACCGTGTACTTTCCTACGCCCCTGGAGCACAGCAGTGAGTAAGCGTACGTTTCAGCCGAATAACCGGCGTCGCGCGAAGACCCACGGTTTCCGGTTGCGCATGCGCACCCGTGCGGGGCGCGCGATCATCGCGGCGCGCCGTAGGAAAGGGCGCGCGCGACTGACCACGAGTCACTAAGCTGCGACAAGCGCCGCGACGAGTCATACATCACAGCGGACCGGTTCGCCTGCGCTGGCGACCGGTCCGCTTGCTGTCTCCGAGAGGCCGACCTGATGTTGTCTGCTGCCAATCGCATGCGGCGCAGTTCGGAGTTCGGGCTCGTCATGCGTAACGGTCGGCGTGCCGGACGCCAGTCCCTTACGGTGATCTACCTTCCACCGCCCAAAAGTGAGGACACTCACGCCGGTGCCGCCCCCAAAGTGGGGTTCATCGTCAGCAAAGCGGTTGGGCCGGCCGTGACCCGCAAGCGGGTGCAGCGCCGGCTGCGGCATCTCATGCGCCAGCGAGTCTCAGCCCTGCCGGCAGGTAGCCTGCTAGTAGTGCGGGCAAAGCCTTTGGCCGCGACGCAACGATACGACATGCTGGCCGCTCAGCTCGATGGTGCCTTGGCCCAGGTCACACGCTCCCGTAACGAAGCGACACGCCGTCGCGGTGGGCGCGGCCGGGGCGCGCCAGAGAACATGTAGAGCGGTGGGAGCTGGCGACCTCATGACACACGACGGACCGACCCCTCTGGCGCGGATGCTCATCGTCCCCATCCGGGGTTATCAGCGTTTCATCAGCCCGCTGCTGCCTCCGGTCTGTCGTTTCTATCCCTCATGCAGCGCTTATGCCGTGGAGGCACTCCAGGTGCACGGGCCATTGCGGGGACTGTGGTTGGCGGTTCGCCGGATCGGCCGGTGTCACCCGTTCAATCCGGGTGGCCTCGACCCCGTTCCACCGAGAAAAGGCGAGCAGGGCGAGCGCGTCGAGAAAACCAACGACACCGGGCCGGAGGTCGACGATATTACCTCCGGCCCCTCGGGTTCGTAACCGGATTGAAGTAAAGGGGTTGGCTGGTGCTGGACTGGCTATACAACATCGTCGCGTGGGTGTTGATTCACATCCACTCGGGTCTGACCTTCATAGGGTTCGCCCCTGATAGCGGCTGGGCGTGGGGCCTGTCCATCGTCACGCTGACGATCCTCATGCGGCTGCTCATGGTCCCGCTGTTCGTGAAGCAGATGCACACGCAGCGCAAGATGCAGGACATCCAGCCGCAGATCATGAAGCTGCGGGAGAAGTACAAAAACGACAAGCAACGTCTGCAGCAAGAGCAGATGAAGATCTATCAGGAGAGCGGCGCCAACCCCGTCATGGGCTGCCTCCCGCTGTTGCTACAGATGCCCATCTTCTTCGCGCTGTTCAACGTGTTGCGCACCGTCGCGCAGGGGGAGGCCAAGTACGGCTTCTCAACGGAGCTCGTCGAGAGCATGCGCGGCGCGATGATCTTCCACGCCCCCATCTCCGCGCAGTTCACCAGCTCGGCCGCCGACCTCTCCCAGTACGACGCCGACCCGATCATCGCCAAGATCGTCATCGCCATCGCGTGTGTGCTCATGGGCGTCACGACCTTCCTCAGCATGCGGCAGGGCATCAAACGCAGCATGACGCAGATGCCCGACAACCCGATGATGCAGTCGCAGAAGATCATGATGTACCTGGCTCCCGCGTTCGGTCTCTTCGGCCTCGGCATGCCGGTCGGTGTCTTGATCTACTGGGTCAGCTCCAACGTCTGGACGATGGGTCAGCAGCACTTCCTCTACAAGCAACACCCGGTTCCCGGTTCGCCCGAGGCCAAGAAGAAGGAAGAGAAGGCCGCAGCCAACGGTTCTGCCAACGGTTCTACTCAGGGGCTCTTTGGGCGGAGCAAGAACAGCGACGCGCCCGAGACGGTGAGTAAGGACGGTGCCACCCCGGACGGGGCGGAAGACTCTAAGATCGTGCGTAAGCAGCCGAAGAAGCAGCCCAGGTCTAAGCGCGTCGGTAGTGACGAGCAGAATCGGCGATAGGGTCCACTGATCTTGGGAAGTACTCCGCATAGGCCGCGGGCACGGCCCTGGAGTGCGATACCGGCAGGATCGTGATGTAAGGAGAAACCCCGCTGTGAGCAACAGCAACACCGACAGCCTTGAGCAGGACAGCGGCAGCGTCGCTGTTGCCGCGCCACCGGCTGGTCGATCCGCGGAATCCACCATCGACATCGAAGCCCTGGAACGGGAAGGTGACATCGCGGCCGACTACATCGAGGGGCTACTCGACATCGCTGACTTCGACGGCGACATCGATATGGACGTCCAAGGCGATCGGGCCATGGTCTCCATCGTGGGTGGCACGTTGGACGAACTCATCGGGGACAACGGTGAGGTACTTGAAGCCCTTCAGGAGTTGACCCGGCTGGCGGTGCACCGTACGACCGGTTCCCGTAGCAAGCTGATGCTCGACATCGCCGGGTTCCGGGAACAGAAGCGCACGTCGTTGGCGCAGATCGGCCACAAGACTGTCACTGAGGTTAACAACACAGGTAAGGCAGTGTCGCTGGAGCCGATGACTCCGTTCGAGCGCAAGGTCGTGCACGATGTCGTCGCTGCGGCAGGTCTTCGTAGTGAGTCGGAAGGTGAGGAGCCCAACCGCTATGTAGTGGTGTATCCAGCCGAGTAGGTGTTCGATGCACACTGCTGTTTCACGTGAAACACGCATGCGCCCCTCACGCTTAGGATCGCTGTGAGGGGCGCTTTTCGTTGCCCTGTCCCGGCTTCCACCGCGTCCGAACGGCAGCGGCTGCGGTGGGAGGGCGTAAGACTCGCTGTAATGACGAGTGACTGAGGTCGCCAACGGGTCCAGTTGTCCGTCGTAGCTGCCGCGCGGATCGGTTTCGTGCCCCAGGGATAAGTCGATCTGTTGACATGATGAGGGCCAAGGTGGTGAGTGATGACCTCGGGTGCTGACGCGCACGGGGCCTTGCCGGAGCCGGAAGAGGCAGAGGCGTTGTTCGGTGATGCCCTGCCCGTGGTACGGCACTACGTCGATCTACTCGCCCATACTGGGGTGGAACGCGGGCTCATCGGCCCGCGTGAAGTCCCACGACTGTGGGACAGACATGTGATGAACTGCGCGGTGGTCGAGGAACTCATCCCCAAGGGAGCCGAGGTCATCGATGTAGGGTCCGGAGCAGGACTTCCCGGTATCGTGCTGAGCATTCTCCGCCCCGATCTTTCTGTGGTGCTCCTGGAACCCCTGTTGCGGCGAACGGTTTTCCTGCGGGAATGCTTGGGGGAGCTCCAACTCCCCAATGCCTCGGTGCGACGGGGGAGAGCCGAAGAGGTGAAAGAAGAACTGAGAGCGGATATCGTGACAGCACGCGCTGTCGCTCCGCTTACCCGCCTCACCGGTTGGGCGCTCCCCCTGCTGCGGAAGAACGGCAGTCTGCTGGCGCTCAAAGGAGAGCAGGCAGCGGCGGAACTTGAGTCCGCTCGCGGTGATTTATTGAAGCAACGCCCTTGCGTTGCAGATGTTATTCGCGTGGGTCAAGGTAAAGTCGATCCCGCTACCACGGTCGTTCGCGTCACGGTCACATCCGAGAGCGGCCTAGCCACCCAGCCTGGATCTAAGCGTGGACAGGGTGGACGCAAGAAGCGCGGACGGAAGAGGTGAACTCATTCGTGTCCCAGAACCAGTCCGATGGCGCCTACGTTTCACGTGAAACCGACGAAGCTATGCGCCCCGAGTTTTCGTTGAGTTCCACCGGCTACACCGTTTCACGTGAAACGTCGCACTGGGAGCACGAGTCCCCGGTTGCCAGCGACGATTCACGCGAAACCCATGCCGGTGCGGCTTCGTCGGATGCTGAGTTTGATACTCCGATTGCCCGAGCGACACGGGCGGCCATGTCGGTACAAGGAAGAGGGGAACAGCCTTGGCCACGTCCCGATGAGTGTCGTGTCATCAGTGTGGCCAACCAGAAGGGTGGCGTGGGGAAGACGACGACCGCGGTCAACCTTGCGGCTTCCTTGGCCATGCACGGTAACCGGGTGTTGGTTGTCGACCTTGATCCACAGGGGAATGCATCCACAGCTTTGGGAGTAGAGCGCACGCCGGACTCGCGTTCCATCTACCATTGCTTGGTGGAGGAAGAGGAACTGCGCGATCTCGCTCACCCCGTCGAGGGCATCCCCAACCTGTGGTGTGTACCGGCCACGATCGACCTCGCCGGTGCCGAGATTGAATTGGTCTCCCTCGTGGCGCGAGAGTCGCGGCTCAAGCGTGCGTTCTCCGACTACGACTACAGCGAACTCGATTACGTCTTCATCGACTGCCCGCCCTCGCTCGGCCTGCTCACCGTGAACGCCATGGTCGCCTGTCAGGAAGTCCTCATCCCCATCCAGAGTGAGTATTACGCTTTGGAAGGGCTCGGTCAGTTGCTGCGCAACGTGGAACTCGTGAAGTCCCACCTCAACCCGCAGTTGCAGATCTCCACGATCGTGCTCACGATGTACGACGGCCGTACTCGGCTGGCGTCGCAGGTCGCAGATGAGGTCCGGTCACACTTCGGTGAGCTGGTGCTCAAGACGCTCGTTCCCCGAAGCGTCCGGGTGTCCGAAGCTCCCAGCTATGGCCAGTCGGTGATGACCTACGACCCCGGATCTAGTGGGGCGGTCGCTTACTTGGAAGCGGCCAAGGAGATCGCCTTCCGTGCAGCCGCGGTTGTCGGCAACCGGTGATCAGATCTGAAGGGAGACGGTGGTGAGCCAGCAGCGGCGCGGTCTGGGTAAGGGACTGGGCGCACTCATTCCACAAGGGCCGGTCCCAAATGAGGAAAGCGCCGGCATCGGCGAATCCTCGTATCCATCCCCTCTGGAGCCGGAGCAGGTGAGCGGTGCTTACCTGGAGGAACTTCCCCTCGGTGAGATCACCCCGAACCCGCGTCAGCCGCGGCAGAACTTCGATGAGGATCTCCTCGAAGAGCTCACTGCCTCTATCTCGGAAGTCGGGCTGTTGCAGCCCGTTGTCGTACGTAAGCTCGGCCCCCGAAGCTACGAACTGATCATGGGGGAGCGCCGGTGGCGAGCCAGCAAGGAAGCTGGTCTCGACCGGATTCCGGCCATCGTGCGCGACACGGGTGACGATGAGCTGCTTCGCGACGCGCTGCTAGAGAACCTCCACCGTGAACAGCTCAACCCTTTGGAAGAGGCAGCGGCCTACCAACAACTCCTCGACGACTTCGGGGCGACTCACGACGAACTCGCCAAGCGGGTCGGGCGATCGCGGCCTCACATCACCAACATGCTGCGCCTGCTCAATCTTTCCCCGGCGGTGCAGCGGAGGGTTGCCGCAGGCGTCATCACCGCGGGGCACGCCCGTGCCCTCCTTTCGGTGGAGGACTCCGAGTTTCAAGATCGGTTGGCCCAGCGCATCGTCGCCGAAGGTCTCTCCGTGCGAGCGCTGGAGGACATCATCGCGGTGGGCGATGACGACAGTGGGGAAACCAAGCCGACCAAGCGCCGTACCCCTGCGCGGCAGGAGCCCTCGCCCCACGTCGAGGAGTTGGCGAGTCGACTTTCCGACATGTTCGACACCCGGGTGAAGGTCAACATGGGGCGCAACAAAGGCAAGATCGTCGTGGAGTTCGCAACGATGGATGACCTGGAGCGCATCATCGCGACGATGGACCCCGAAAAGCGCGGCTCATAGCGCTCGTTTCGGTAGCCCACATGGGATACCGCAGCACAACGGCCCCGGAGATTTCTCTCCGGGGCCGTTTCACGTGAAACACGTGAGGGGCGCGTTACTGCGAGGTGCTCAGAGGTACTCCTCGATCTCTTTGAGGAGCAGCCGCTTGGGCTTGGCACCCACGATCTGCTTCGCCACCTCACCGTTTTTGTACAGGTTGATCGTCGGGAGGTTCATGATGCCGTACTCCCGAGCCACGTTGGGCTGTTGATCGACGTTGAGCTTAACGATCTCGATCTTGTCGCCGTGCTCGGAGGCGATCTCTTCGAGAACCGGGTGTACCTGACGGCAAGGGGCGCACCAGTCTGCCCAGAAGTCGACTAGAACCGGCTTTTCGTTCTTCAGGACGTCAGCGTCGAAGCTGTCGTCGGTGACCTCTTTGAGGTTGCCCACGGTGAGTTCTCCTAACGGAATGGAATGTGGATTGCGGTGAAGCGGTAGGAGTGGGGTCAGCTTCCCAACTCAGCAAGGTAGCGCTCGGCGTCAAGGGCGGCCGAGCAGCCGGTTCCGGCCGCTGTGATGGCCTGCCGGTAACTGTGGTCGACGACATCGCCGCAGCCGAAGACGCCGGGGATGTTCGTCTTGGTCGTGGGCGCCGCGACAGCGAGGTAACCGTCGGCGTCGAGTTCGAGTTGGTCGCTGAACAGCTCGACACGAGGATCGTGGCCGACCGCGATGAAGAGGCCAGTGATGTCGAGCGTGCTCTCCTCGCCGGTTTCACGGTTGCGCAGTCGGACTCCGGAAACCTTCTTGTCGCCTAGGACCTCCGAGACCTCGCTGTTCCAGACGAACCGGATCTTGTCGTTGGCGAACGCGCGATCCTGCATGATCTTGCTGGCGCGCAGCTCGTCACGACGGTGGATGACGGTCACCGAACGAGCGAACCGCGTCAGGAAGGTCGCTTCCTCCATGGCGCTGTCGCCGCCCCCCACGACCGCGATGTCCTGATCCCGATAGAAAAAGCCATCGCAGGTGGCGCACCACGAGGTGCCTCGTCCGGAGAACTCCTCCTCACCGGGGACGCCGAGCTTGCGGTATCCGGAACCGGTGGCGAGGATGATGGTCTGAGCGTAGTAGGTGTCACTACCAGCCCGCACGACTTTGGGGGTGGCGGCAAGATCGACCTCGGTGACATCCTCCGGCAGCAGTTCCGCACCGAAACGCTCGGACTGCTTGCGCAGGTTGTCCATGAGGTCGGGACCGAGGATGCCGTCGGGGAAGCCGGGGAAGTTCTCCACATCGGTCGTGTTCATCAGTGCACCGCCGGCGGTCACCGATCCTTCAAACACGAGTGGCCGCAATTCTGCGCGCGCGGCGTAGATGGCGGCGGTGTACCCGGCGGGCCCCGACCCGATGATGATCACGTTACGGACGTCGCTCACGCTTACAGGCCCCTTAACAGTTGTACGGTCGCCGGATGGCGCTACCGGAAAGGTCGTTCTCTACCAACAGATGGTAAGCGTGGACCATTCCCGACGTCCGAGCGTGACGAGGCTGTGGCGGGGCCTGATCGTGGCTACGTCACGGGAGTGTGGTTTCGGCGAGTGTGGCGCCGGCGGGGTCGACGCTCTCACCGCACTTGGTCGACATCACCTGGAGGTTGTAGCTGTCAGCGGTGCGGAACAGCATGATCCAGGCGGGTGCTCCCTCATATGTGGCCCTGTCGATGAGCACCGGCCGTTCCTGACTACGGCTGCTCAGCTCTCGAACGCATGTGGCGATGTCGCCGGAGAGAGTTGGGCTGTCGGGTAGGGGCTCCTCCGCTGCGCCGTCAGCGGTCGATTCAGCGCCGTTGGCGAGTGGGCTGTCCTCGAGTACGGCCTCGCCCTGCTCCGCCAGTTCGTCGTCGGTGTAGTCGGTGCCGCTGGAGACGACGAAGGGACGGTAGGCGGAAGCGGCCTCGCGCTCAGAGGTTTCCTCCTGGAACGCCGTGCTCCCCGCTCCTGTCTTATCCCCGGTAGGGGTGATGTTGCTGACCACAGCCGCTCCGCCGCCTACCACAAAGACCGCTGCGGCTGCGGCAGCCAGGTATGGCAGCCAGCGTGGCGGCCCTGAACGGGGCGGTAGGGCGAGCACTTCCCCGCCGACCACGACGCCGTGTCCGTCGTCAACGGTCGTGGGGGAGTCGGTGCGTTTCTCGGCCTCGTGGCGCAGTGCGTCGTCGATGCGGTCCACAAGACCATCGGGAAGTGGTGGAGCCGGCACCTCCGCCAGAACTCGCGAAACGTCGGCTAACGCGGCCATCTGGCTGCGGCACCGATCGCATTCGGTCACATGTGCCTGGGTGGAGTTCTCCTCGTCCTCCTCCAGCAGTCCTTCTGCCAGTAGCGCGAGGGTCTCCGTATCGATATGAGACGTCACGATCTCCTGCCACCTCCTCTCGGAGGTGTGACGTCTTGCGAAGCTTCAGGGTTCCTGAGATGCGTGAGATATGGCAGAAGTCGCGCGCGACCTCGGGCACAGCGGCTCTTGACCGTGCCCGGAGCGATTTCCAGGATCACGGCCACCTCGTCGACGCGGTAACCGACCATGTCGACGAGAACGAGCGCTATGCGTTGTTCCTCCGGCAGTTGGGCCAGCGCTGCGTGCACGTCGATGGCGGCGTCGCTGCGGCTGGTCGGGTCGGAGGCTCCCTTAGCGCGTTCGTTGGAGAGGATGTCGAGGTTGGCGTCGTCGGTAGGGGTGGCGGGGCGCACCATCTTGCGCCGCATGCGATCGTGGCAGGCGTTGATGACGATGCGGTGCAGCCAGGTGCTCACCATCGCGTCGCCACGGAATCGGTGCGCACCGCGGAAGGCCGAGACGAACGCGTCCTGAAGCGCGTCCGCGGCCTCTTCAGGATCGCCCAGAACACGAATGGCGACTGCCCACATCCGCTCTCGGTGTCGCCGCACGAGCTCACCGAAAGCCTGGTCGTCGCCCTCGTTGTGCCTGGACAACAGCTCCTTATCGGGGAGCTCCTGAACAGCGTCCTTCACCGTGTTCACGTATTCCCGCGCAGTTCGACCTCGTGGATTGTGCCTCGGTATTTGCCTTCGACGGAGGGAAGATCAGTGAACCACACTGCGACATAGCGTCCTTTCGTGGGTTCATCTACTTTAACGGGTACGTCCCCACTGGCCCCACCCTCGATGTGAACAGTGGTCATAGAATCGCGGTTTTTCTCGTCGCCGATCATGATCTCGAACTCGGCGGGACCGGCGTCGGTCAGAGCGAGGTCAATCTCACGTACGGTCACGGTCTCGCCCATGTCGATGAGAAGACCGACACCCTCTTTGAGGTGCAACAGCGGATCTTTGTAGCCTTCGGTACTCCAGGCGGTGCTGGGGTCACCGTCGATGGCCAGACCGGCGTTCTCGGAGTGTTCGTCGCCGTCGCCACCGGCGGCGGGGTCGAATCCGGTGGCACTTGCGGGGGTGAGGTCTTCGAGGGCCTGCTCGTCGACTCCGGCCGGTTGTTGCTGTGCCGGTTCGTCCCCGCCGGCCTCCGGGTTGTCGTTGCCGCGCATGACGTTTCCCAGCACCCAAGCGCCGCTCACGACGGCGGCGAAGACGGCGAAGGCAGCCGCGCCGAGCAGTGCTTTGCTCGCGCCCCTTGGCGGTTTTCGGGCGGCGCGGCGGGTGCCTCGGGTAGGGCGTGAGCGTCGCGGCGGCGGGGTGGAGTGCTGCTCAGGCACCCGCATGCCGCCCGACTGGCGTGAGGTGCCGGTCTCAGGGGGTGGGGCCGCCGACTCGGCGGAGGTGACCGGCATGGGCACCATGCGCGGTACGTCGGCCAGCGCGTCGGCGACGGCCTGGGAAGTGGTCAGCGGCCCCCCGCGTCCTGGTTCCTGGAACGCGGACCGGCAGATGATGTCGTTGAGCCGGTCGGGGATGCCGGGGCGGAGTTGGCCTGGTTCGTAGGGGCGCTCCCCGGTCGCGGGGGCTGCGGGCAGTCCGGTGCGCTCGCCGCGTGGCCAGTGTGCGGTGAGCGCGGCGTAGAGCAGGTCGCCGATGCCTTGGGCGTCGGCGATGTCGGGACGCTCGCTGGTGATGCCACGCAGGGCGGCGTCGACCCCGATGCCGGTGACTTTGACCGCTCCGCCCGGGCTCCAGGTGACCTTGCTCGGCTCCAGGCACAGGTGGAAGATCCCGGCCGCGTTGGCCGCGGCGAGGGCCTCGGCCGCCTCGGCGACGAGTCCCGCAGCGCGTTCGGGGTCCATCGGACCTCGGGTGAGGAGTTCGGCCATCGACTGGCCGGTGATCCACTCCTCGACCACGTAGGCGGTGGGTCCGGAGTCGTCGGCGTCAAAGACCTGGGTGACGCGGGCGTCGGCGATGCGGCTGGCCGCGCGTGCCGCGCGCACCACCTCGGTGGTGTGGGGGAATCCTTCGGCGAAGGTCCAGACTCCGACCGACCGGGCGAGCGTTTCGTCGGTGGCTTTCCACAGGGTGGCGCCGTTGGTCTCGCTTACCAGTTCCTCGAGTCGGTAACGGCCCGCGAGCCGCGCGCCAGGCTCAATCATGAAGGTGCTCATGCCGGGAGTGACGGACGCGATGGTCGAGTGTCGGCGGCACCGGCGACGGCAAGGTTGGACGGTTCCAGCGGGGCCACCGGGGGTTCGACCATGTCGCTTGTCCCCAACCTCCCTTCGGGCAGCTTAGAAAAAGGCGGGTGATGGAGAGAGAATTTGCCGTTCCATGCTAGGACGCTTGACCGAGCCTTCTGGAGGACAAGCAGGGCGTACGTGACATGCATAACGGTCCTTCCGGTGGTTACCCACCGTCATGTGCTCCAGGTGATCAGCGCAGTCGAATCTTGGGCACATCCGCTTTCGACATAACTTGTGACTTCAGTCACCGTTTATCGTTTCCGGGTGAGGATAAACGATGCCGCCGACCTACGCTGTGCTCGCCCTAGCGTCCCAGATCACCGGCATTACCGGGCATCTACGCTCAGCGTCGTCCCGGCAGCTTGGTGCGTACAAGTTCGGTTACCGATCGCAGCTCACTGATCCCTAGCAGCCAGGCGAACAGCACGAACAGCGCTCCCCCTAGCAGACAACCAACAACCGGCGCCCCGATGTTCGTGGTGAGTCCAGATCCCAACGTGTCGGTGAACAGCCATAGCACCGCGTACCCCACGGCCACGGCGGGGGCCGCGGCCAGGTAAAGCCGCACCAGGGTGGCGAGGATACGCCCCCCGTCGAGTCCCCCCAGGCGTCGGCTCAACACGCCACCGGCGATGAGCAGGCCGACCAGGAACGAGAACATGAAGCCGCCGGCAACCCCCACGATGACGTCGCTCGGTGGCAGCACCAGGTAGGCGACGATGGCCAGCGTGCCGTGTACGGCGGTGTTGACGATGCTGATCAGGGCGGGAGTGCGGGTGTCGCCCATGGCGTAGAACACGCGCAGCATGAGCTGAAAGATCGTGAAGGGAACCAGCCCGAGGGCCATGGCCGCCAGTACGGCGCCGATGTTGGCCGCGTCCGCCACAGAGGTGTTGCCCCGTGCGAACACCAGGATCGACACCTGCACCGAATACAGCGCGATCGCCAGCGCCAGCGGCACGAGGATGAGCGCCGACACCCGCAGGGTGCGCGAGAAGCCGCCCCGCACCTCGTCCCAGCGCTCGTCGGCGGCGAACCCGCTCATCTGCGGTAGCAGCACCGTGATCAGCGAGACCGCGATGATCGCGTAGGGCAGTTGGAAGAGTTGGTAGGCGTAGTTGTAGGCGGTGATGCCCGCACCCACCTCAGTGCCTTCGCGCACGCTCTCCACACCGGCCCGCGTGGCGATGTTGGTGGTGATGAGGAAGCTCACCTGAGTCATGCAGGTGTAGAGGAACATCCAGCCGGCCGTGCGCAGCGCCTCGCCCAGCCCAGAACCGCGCAGGTCCAGCCGGGGACGCCAGCGGAAACCGGCTCGCCACACCGCCAGCAGCAGCACCACGGTCTGCAACGCCATGCCGCAGGTGGTGCCCAGCCCCAGGAGGGTCTGCTCCGCTTGGGTGACCGTCTCGGGGGTCCGGCCGGGGCCGGCGATCCACAGGAACGCACCGGCCACGGCGATGATCACCAGGTTGTTGAGCACCGGTGCCCACACGGGGGCGCCGAAACGGTCGCGGGTGTTGAGCATGGCGCTGATGAGGCCGCTGAGCCCCACGAAGAAGATCTGCGCCAGCAGAAAGCGGGCCATGTAGACCGCGATCTCGGCCTGTGGTTCGGTGAACTCTCCGGCGTAGAGGCCGATCAGTGCCTGTGCGCCCAGGATCGCGACGGTCGTGATGGCGAGCAGCAGTAGCACCGCGCTGGTGAACAGGCGATCCTCGGTGGCCTTACCGCCATCGCTGTCGCGCTTACGGCGCTTGACGAGGAACGGGACGATGACGCTCACCATCAGACCGCCGATGAGCAGGTCGTTGATGATGAAGGGGATCGTGTTGGCGGTGTTGTAGGCATCGCCGAGGAGTTGGGTTCCCAGCGCGGCGGCGAGCGCCACCGTGCGGATGAAGCCGGTGACGCGCGAGACCATGGTTCCCATGGCCATGACGGCGCTGGAGCGCATCATGCCGCCGGTCGACTTGTTCTCGGGAGCCGTCACTGTCGGCTCGCTCGCCGCAGAGGCTCCCGCGCTATCGCTGTTGTCGGCGCTGCCGTTCGTGGTCTCAGTCGCCACCGGAACCGGCTCCCTTCCTCGTCGGTGGCGTCCGCGGTCGCGCCGTCGGCGCCGACCACCCACGCCAGGGGGTGGAGTCATGGCTGATCCGCCAGACCCGAGTGCCCGTGACGGCCGGCGCGCCGTCTGTTGCGAGTCGGATGAGTACGCATTCGGATCGTGGGGTTGCTGGAGGTCAGGATCGGTACCCTTCGGTATCTGTACCGCCGCTCTCCTCTGGCACGGCCGTATCCGAACCGGTGGTGTCGGCGTGTGAGGAGGGCGAGCCGTCGGAGGGGCCCCTGCCATTGTGCGTCATAGCGGGTGCTGTGGTGGCGTCGTCCTGCTCCGGCGCGGCGTCGCCGGCCGCCGTGACGTTTCCGTCCTCTTCGGGGGCTGGCTCGGGCGGGTCGGCGGGGGCGGCGTCGCCGGCTCCCGCTCGATTGCGCAGCCACTTGCGCACCGCGCGCGGCGCGAGCACGATGATCAGTACGAGCGCGGCCCCGCCGCTGATGATGAGGGCGCTGTTGCCCAGGCCGGTGACGTTGACCGGTGTCTGGATCTCTTCCTCGCTGAGCGGCTCCCCGGTGGAGTTCTGCAATGTCATGTGGAGCACGGTGCGGCCGTTGACCCTGGCCGTCAGCGGCACGTAGACGGTGGTTTTACCGCCGGGGTCGATCTCTTCGATCAGTTCGGTGTAGTTGCTGCTGCCACCGAACGAGAGCCGCTCGGCGTTGTCTGACATCACCGACAGCCGGATCTTGACCGGATGGTCACTGAGGTCGTTGGCCACCAGGATGGGGATCGTCCCCTCCTTACTGGCGAGGGTGACGGGCTCGCCCTCCATGATCCTGACCTTCGACATCGTGTGATCGACTATCTCGCTGACCCGTTTTCTGGCGCGGGCGGCCAGCTTCTCCTCCTCGCGCCAGGCCGCCGACTCCAGGCGCAGGATCGCGGGGCGGAGCGGGTCGCCGTCGTCGGCGAGGATGCTGTTGAACAGCCGCACCTCGCGCCGGATTCGCTTGATCTCCTCCAGTTGGCCGCTGCCGAGTTCGGCCTCGGCCGCGCTGTCGGGGTAGGCGAGCTGTTGTCGCTGCTGCGCGGTGGCGTCCTCAGCCTGGATCTCGGTGAGCGGTGTGGGGTCGAGCCAGGGCAGCTCCTGCGAGGCGTCGAGCAGTCCTTTGGCCACTTCGGGAGCGGGGTTCCAGTCGCGGGGGGGAGCCACGACGAGGGGACGGGAGTCTCCGCTGCTGCCAGCGGCGATCATCGCGGTTTCGGCGGCGAAGCGCTGTTCCATCAGTGCTTCGCCGCTGGAGCCGTTGTTTTGGCCGAGGAGTGTGCTCAGGTGGTCGTCGGCCACGAGAGCGGTGGCCTCCCCGTGTCTTTCCTCGGCCGAGAGCGGGACGGCGGTACCGGAGACGCCGGGGTCGTCGCCGGTGGGTAGTGCGGACTCGCTGAGGACGAACGTGTCGGCGCCGTTGTCGCCGAGCAGGTCGCGGGTTTCCTCGTTCATGACCCCGTCGACCGGCCAGGCCAGCGAAGGGTCGGCCGAGCGTTCCAGGACCTGGGTGACCGTCTCGCGCCCCAGCGAGAGCGCGTCTTGCGCGTCGTCGCGCAGGTCGGCGTTGAGGAGGGCGGTGAGGTCGACGTCGGCGTAGGGGGTGGCCAGGAGCGGATCGTCGCCGATGATGGCGCGCGCCTGCTCTAGCCATATCTTCGCGTTAGTGGAACTGTCCTGCTCGGTGACGTCGGCCAGCCCCGATGAGGCTGTGGGGTCGCCTCCCTCGCCGGCTGCGTTGAGCACCGCATAGCTCGACTCGGAGATCTGCTGGATATCGGCGAGCAGGCTGGGGTCGATGGCCCAGGTGAGCGGGACTTTGTTGGGGTCTGCGGTCGTGCCGGTCTCCGGTGGCGCGGTGTCGTCGCCCGCATCGCTGGCCTCGTCGTCACCGCCGTCGCCGGCCGCCTCGTCTTGGCTGTCCTCGTCGCTTTGCGTTGGCTGGGAGGGCTCGGGCGGTTGGCCGAAGTTGCCGTTTTGGGCGCCCACTACCAGGAGCTGTCCGAGTCGGCCGTTGGGGCCGAGTTGTTCGTCAAGGCCGCCGGTGAGGAAGGTGTCGTCATCGGCGCGTTGTGGCCGGGCCATGAGCGGCCAGATCCAGGCGATGTCGAGGGAGCCGAGTTCGCTTTCGCCGGTGTACGGCAGGAAGGTGCGCTGGATACCCAGTCGCGCTCCCGTGGCCTCGACCGCCTCGACCGCTAGCGGGTACACCCCCAACCTGCTCATGCCCAAGTTGGCTGTCTCGACCCGGAGGTTGAACTCGGTCGACTCGCCCGGTGGGATCTCGCTCTCGACCTCGGCTATGGCAGCGAACCCCTGCGGGTCACCGCGGTCGCCCGCCGCGTGGGCGGCGAGCTGCTCCCGTCCGAGCAGCGGGTAGGAGGAGTAGCGCAGCCGTACCGTTACTCCGCTGAGCGTGTCCCCGGTGGTGTTGGAGAACCGCCCCTTCACGTGGACCGTGCTCTCCTCGTCCGCGGCCTGCGGCGTGATCTCGTCTACGAGAACCGGACTGGCGCCGGCCTCCTCCTCGGTGGGGACGACGGCTCCCGCCAGAGGCACCGGGGCGATATCGGCATGGCCAGCGGGGGAGAGGGCCACTGCCGGAACCAGTACCGCGGCCGTGGCCATAACCGCGCCTAGATGAGCAATTCGACGCACGCCTTCAGGATTTCCGGTCGGGTTGACGATGGTTAACCGGCGGTGCCGCGCGGTCTGGGCGTCGGGGCCGAGGCCGAGGGCCGCCGGTCACTGGCAGGTTAGGGGTGGTGCTGTAAGACCTCCGTGAGCAGCGGGGCGCCGCCTCGCTGGCGCCGGCTCTGGCGCCCCGGTTGTCTCGGTGACTACCGCGCCTCGGCCGTCGGCGGGAGCAGCGGTTCGCACACCCCACGGTGCCACGGGAGCCCCCGCCAAAGCGACACCTCTCCGAGGCCGCGGCGGCGTGCTGCCGCCGCAAGACATCCGCTCCCGCTGGGTGTGACGATACCGTGTCGCCGGCGCGGTTTTTGAAGGGTGTCTGGCGCGCGCACGGCGCATCGCCTGCGCTGCTGAGCCTCGGTGGGTGATGGCCGGTCGAGGCCATCGGGGCGGACCGGCAGGAACATACCGCTATGTCGACATGTCTTCACGTCGGTGTCGTCATAGTCGCGCTGTGGCCTTGGCGCCGCCCAGGGGGCGGAGCATCCGGCGAGGAAACACCACACCCCTCCACCAGGCTCGTCGGTGGAATGGATTCGCACGAGGCGCCAACCGGGCCTAACCTCTGTGCCTGTGCCGAACAGTGTGTTTCCGGGGGGTGCCCCCGAGTCCGAAACCAATGCGACGCCTCGCCCAGAAAGTCGGGGGGGAGAGCCCACAGCCGACCAGCGTGGCGCGATCGTCGGTTTGCTGCGCTCGATGGAGCCGATCGCGGGAGAGTTGGGGGAGCGATTCGCCGCCAGTGGTCATGAGTTGGCGGTCGTCGGCGGTCCGGTGCGTGACGCCTTGCTTGGACGGCCGGTCCACGACTTCGACCTGACTACCGATGCGGTGCCCAGTCGCATCCTTGAGCTTGTCGAGGGCTGGGCCGACACCGTGTGGACCGTGGGTATCGACTTCGGCACCGTGGGGTTGCGCAAGGGCGGCCACCAACTGGAGATCACCACTTACCGCAGTGAGGCCTACCACCCCAAATCCCGCAAGCCCGAGGTCAGCTACGGGGACTCGCTCTACGAGGACTTGGTGCGGCGCGACTTCAGCGTCAACGCCATGGCCGTCCGGTTGCCGGGGCAGGAGTTCGTCGACCCCTTCGGCGGGCTCACGGACTTGGCCGAGAGCACCCTGCGCACTCCGGGCAAACCGGAGGACTCCTTCAGCGACGATCCGCTGCGCATCATGCGGGCTGTGCGTTTCGCCGCCCAGTTGGGGTTCACGCTGGCGCCCGAGGTGAGGGAGGCCGCCGCCGGCATGGCCGATCGGCTGACGATCGTCTCGGCCGAGCGGGTCCGTGACGAGCTGAGCAAGCTGATGCTCAGTCCCGAACCGCGGCGGGGCGTGGAGCTCATGGTGGAGTTGGGCCTCGCGCGCCATGTGCTGCCCGAGATCCCCAAACTGCGGCTGGAGATCGACGAGCACCACCGCCACAAGGACGTCTACGAGCACTCGCTGACCGTACTGGACCAAGCCATCGAGCTGGAGGAGCGCCGCGGTATGCAGCCGGACCTGGTGCTGCGCCTGGCCGCGCTGTTGCACGACATCGGCAAGCCCAAGACCCGCTCGTTCGGCGAGGGAGGCCGGGTCACGTTCCACCACCACGAGGTGGTGGGAGCCTCCATGAGCAAGAACCGGCTCTCGGCGCTGCGCTTTCCCAAGGACGTTGTGGCCGACGTCAGCAAGCTGGTCGCGCTGCACCTGCGGTTCCACGGCTACGGCAAAGGGGAGTGGACGGATTCGGCGGTGCGCCGCTACGCGCGCGACGCCGGTCCTCTCTTGCAGCGGCTGCACGTGCTCACCCGCGCTGACTGCACCACGCGCAACCGTCGCAAGGCCGCGGCGCTGGCGCGTGCCTACGACGACATCGAGCGCCGCATCGAGCGCCTAGCCGAGGAGGAGGAGCTGAACAAGCTCCGTCCCGACCTTGACGGCAACGAGATCCAGCAGATCCTCGGCGTCGGCCCCGGCCCGCTGGTGGGCAAGGCATGGCGGTTCCTGCTGGAGCTGCGGTTGGAGAACGGCCCGATGGGCAAGGAGGCCGCGACCGAAGAACTGCGCCGCTGGGCCGCCGAGCACGTCGAATAGCGCCCGACCGCCATAGCGCCTTGTCGACATGTCGGGGTGTGGCGGTCTCACCTGCCTGTGGCCGGAAGGCCGCGACCTGCGCTCGGCTATATACTGGTACCAAATCCGGTGCCGAATGAGGTGGTTGAGGGTGCCTGCGCTCAACATCGACTTCTCTGAAGAAGAGATGGAGCAGCTCCGCCAAGCAGCCAGGGCGGAGGGAACCAGCGTCAAGAGGCTGGCTCATGACAGCATCTTGTCCAGCATCCATCATCGGCGCGTCATGGAAGCTGCGGCCCGGGTCGCGCGCATATCTTCAGGGCTGAACGAGAGGCTCGCTCAGTAGATGACCGCTGCCCCCGTCATCTATCTGACGGCGCAGTTGGTCGTCGACATCACCAGTGTGAGCCTACGCCAGAGAGGGCAAGGCGACGCAGAGATCCGGGACTATGGTTTGCTAGAGAGCGCGGCCCATCGTCCGCGCTCTTCGTTCTTCGGCGTTGAGCACTATCCCGGTCTTTTTGAGAAAGCCGCGGCTCTTATGCATTCCCTGGCGCGCAACCACGTCTTCGTCGACGGCAACAAGCGCGCCGCTTGGAACTGTGCGGCCACTTTTTTGGAGGTCAACGGTTTTCCGTTGCTAGAGCCACTTGAGGAGGATCGGGCGGAGCGGTTTGTCCTGGATGTCAGCACTGGCAACCTCGACGAGGTTGCCGCTATCGCTGCTGTGCTGCGCACATTCCACGAGGCCGACTCCGTTGCCTAAGAGTTTGCCCTGTAAAGACCGGCGAAGGGTGCCTTGTGGGGAGTTGACGTGGCTGCTGACCGCAAAGCGCCTTGTCGACATGTCGGGGTGTGGCGTGGGACGGGTGTGAGCAGCCTCCCGCCGCGGTGGTCTTGCCGGTCGCCTTCCCGCTTGGATCGCCGGATCGTCGCTGGTATCGGGGGTACGGCCAACCCGTGGCCGGTTGTTTCACGCGAAACACGAGGTTCCCTGATGGTGCTTGAACCCCGCCGGTCGCTGCGGCGATAGTGGAAAGTACGGCACCACTGCTGTAACCGTCATAGGCTCGTGCCACACCATCAGTCCCACGAGTCGCACGGGAGTATCCGCGTCATGGCCGACTCCTTCGCCCATCTGCACGTCCACACCGAGTACTCGATGCTCGACGGCGCGGCCAAGCTCAAACCGCTGTTCGCGGAGGCGGCGCGATTGAACATGCCGGCGGTGGCCATGACCGACCACGGCAACATGTTCGGCGCCTACGACTTCTACCAGGAGTCGAAGGGCTCGGGCGTCAAGCCGATCATCGGCATCGAAGCCTACGTGGCGCCCGAGTCGCGCTTCCACAAGCAACGGGTCCGCTGGGGCCGCGGCACCGGCGACGACGCCACTGAAGGCGGCAAGGATGTCTCCGGCGGCGGCCGGTACCTGCACATGACAATGTGGGCGCGTAACGCGGTAGGGCTGCGCAACCTGTTCAAGCTGTCCACCCTGGCCTCCACCGAGGGCTACTACATGAAGCCCCGCATGGACTTGGACATCATGTCGCAGCACAGCGAAGGGATCATGGTGACCACCGGCTGCCCCTCGGGCGGGGTGCAGACGCGGCTGCGACTGGGCCAGGAGCAGGAGGCCATGGAGTACGCCTCCAGCCTTCGAGACATCTTCGGCCAGGACAACGTCTTCGTCGAGCTGATGGATCACGGCATCGACATCGAGCGCGAGGTCCGTGACGGCCTGCTCAAGGTCTCCAAGCAACTGGGGTTGCCGCCGGTGGTGACCAACGACTCCCACTACGTCACCGAGGACCAAGCCCAGGCCCACGACGCGCTGCTGGCTGTCGGCGTCGGCAAGAACCTCGACGATCCGACCCGGTTCCGGTTCAACGGCTCGGGCTACTACCTCAAGACCCCCGAGGAGATGCGGGGGCTCAACTCCTTCGACGCCTGGCTACAGGGGTGCCAGAACACGCTGCTGGTGGCCGAGCGGGTCGAGCCCGGCGGCTACGACGAGGTCTTCGCCCACCGTGACCTGATGCCGAAGTTCCCGGTGCCTGAGGGGGAGACTCAGGCGAGCTGGCTGCGCACCATGGTCGAGCGTGGCATCGCCAAGCGTTACCCCGAGGGTGCCAGTCGGGATGTGCGCGAGCGTATCGACCACGAGCTGCACATCATCAACGAGATGGGGTTCCCGGCCTACTTCCTCGTGGTGGCCGACATCTGCCAGTACGCCCGCGACAACAACATCGCCCTCGGCCCCGGCCGTGGCTCGGCAGCCGGGTCGATGATCGCCTACGTGCTGGGGATCACCGACCTCGACCCCCTCAAGCACGGGCTGCTGTTCGAGCGGTTCCTCAACCCCGAACGTGTCACCATGCCCGATATCGACCTGGACTTCGACGAGCGTAAGCGCGGTGACATGATCCGCTACGTCACCGAGCTCTACGGCGAGGAGCAAGTCGCCCAGATCCTGACCTTCGGCACGATTAAGGCCAAGGCCGCGGTGAAGGACTCCACCCGCATCCACGGCCTGCCCTACTCGCTGGGCGACCAGATCACCAAGGCGTTCCCGCCCGCCAACCAGGGCAAGGAGATCCCGCTCTCGGCGATCTTCGACGAGGAACACGAGCGTCACGGCGAGGCGGCCGAGCTGCGCTCCCTCATCGAGAAGGACAATCAGGTGCGCCAGGTCGTCGAGACCGCGCAGGGGTTGGAGGGGCTGACCCGCGGCACCGGCGTGCACGCCGCCGGCGTCATTCTCTCGGCCGAGCCGCTGATCGACATCATCCCGCTGCACAAGCGCGACACCGACGGCGCCATCATCACCGGGTTCCCGTTCCCGCAGTGCGAGGAGATGGGCCTGCTGAAGATGGACTTCCTCGGGCTGCGCAACCTCACCGTCATCGGTGACGCGATCAGCAACGTCAAGTCCAACGAGGGTATTGACATCGACTTGCAGCACCTGGCAGTCGATGACAAGAAGACCTACGAGTTGCTGGCGCGCGGCGACACGCTCGGGGTGTTCCAACTCGATGGTGGCGGCATGCGCACGCTGCTCAAGCTCATGCAGCCCACCGAGTTCCCCGACATCACCGCGGCCAACGCCCTGTACCGGCCCGGCCCCATGGCGGCCAACGCCCACGTCGACTACGCCGACCGCAAGAACGGGCGCAAGGAAGTCCAGCCCATCCACCCCGAGCTCAAGGACGCGCTCGATCCGATCCTCAGCGAGACCTACCACCTGCTGGTGTACCAGGAGCAGGTGATGGCGATCGCCCAGCAGTTGGCCGGCTACAGCCTCGGCGGCGCCGACCTGATGCGCCGCGCCATGGGCAAGAAGAAGAAGGAGGCCCTGGAGCAGGAGTACGTCAAGTTCCGGGAGGGGATGCTGGAGAAAGGCTTCTCCGAAGAGGCCATGCAGGCGTTGTGGGACGTCATGCTCCCCTTCGCCGGCTACGCCTTCAACAAGTCCCACGCCGCCGGCTACGCGATCGTCTCCTACTGGACCGCCTACCTCAAGGCCAACCACCCCGCCTCCTACATGGCGGCGCTGCTGACCTCGGTGGGTGACGACAAAGACAAGATGGCGGTCTATCTGGCCGAGTGTCGCCGCATGGGGATCAAGGTCATGCCGCCCGATGTCAACGAGTCCGGTCTGCGCTTCACCGCTGTCGGCAAGGACATCAGGTTCGGCATGGGCGCGGTGCGCAACGTCGGCGCCAACGTCGTCGACTCGATCATCAACTCTCGCGAGGAGAAGGGGAAGTTCACCTCCTTCGTCGACTTCCTGAACAAGATCGACGCCACGGCCTGCAACAAGCGCGTCATCGAGTCCCTGATCAAGGCGGGCGGGTTCGACTCGTTGGGCCAGCCCCGCAAGGATCTCTGCGACCACCACGAGACCGCGGTCGAGGCCATGATCGGGGCGAAGCGCCAGGAGGCGCACGGCCAGTTCGACCTGTTCGGCGGCGGCGACGACGAGGGCGGCGAGGCCGCAGGCCCGATCGGGTTGAACATCACGTGGCACGAACAGGAATGGGACCGTAAGACCAAGCTGGCCTTCGAGCGGGAGATGCTGGGGCTCTACGTTTCCAGCCATCCGCTGTCGGGCACGGAGCGCATCCTCGCCCGATCGCGCGAAGCCTCGGTGCTGGAGGTCGTCAACGGCGAGCGCAAGGCCAACGAGGAGGTGCGTATCGCCGGGCTGATCTCCAAGGTCGACAAGCGGGTGAACAAGGCGGGTAACCAGTGGGCGATCGTTACCGTCGAAGATCTCGACGCCTCGATCGAGGTGCTGTTTTTCCCCAAGACCTACCCGCTCTACACCGAGGCGCTCATCGAGGACACCGCCATCACCGTCAAGGGGCGGATCAACGAGCGTGACGGCACCTACTCGCTGTTCGCGTCGGACATGTCGCCGCTGGACATCTCCGACGCCGCGACCGACGAGGGGGAGCCGCCGATCGTGCTCACCCTGCCCGAGAAGGCGATCACCCGCGACCTGGTGGCCGAGCTGAAGCAGACGCTGACCGTGCACAGTGGTGAGACGCCGGTACGGCTCAAGGTCACCAACCCGCGCAAGACGCGGCTCATGGCGTTGCCCGACTACTCTGTCACGCCGGGGCCGGCGTTCTCCGGCGAGATCAAGAGCCTGCTCGGCCCCGACGCGATCCTCTACTAGCGCGAGCGCGCCGCACGGTGAACGGCGCGTCGGCAGCGGTCCCGGCCGCAGCGACCGGGACCGCTGCCGACGGCGTGAGTCACCACTGCCTTTCCCGTTCGATCGCGTGTTTTCCGGGCCGCCGTAACCCGCGTCGTCGGATCGCGGCCCGGCCGGAAACAGCGTTCGAGGGAGAGGCCTCCTCGGACGTGTTCCGAGGTGCGTTGTCGCTCGTCGATCGGGACAATTCGTGCCAGTGACCGCTTATTGCCCGGCGAAAGTTTGCTTTTAGCTCCTGTCGTGAGGATATGGGGCCACGTTCCCCTGTGCATCGGCCGCTCCTCGCCGGTGGCGCTCTCCGGCGAGAACAGGGTGCTTAGTCCATCCATCGAGCATGTGATCTAGCGTTTCTTGAGTAGGAACCCCCTCCGCGCCACCGGTTTCCCGAAGCGAGCAATGTAGCTCCCCGTTGAGGTGGCCGCACACCATTCCTCTCGTGGCGGGGCCATCCCCCTTCGGCGACGCTGGGGCGAGAGGGCGGTGACGGAAGGGGCCGTGCGCCGCGCTTCGAGCGTGGCCTTGCTGCTGACCGGTTCGATCGGCCCCCGGCTGGGAGGAGGCGACTCATAGTGCCATACTGACTAGTCGGTATATTGTCGACGTCGAGCATCCAGCTCGTATCCCGAGAGGAGTCCTGTGTCGTCGTCCCTCCTCCTTTCCCCCCACGACCTGCGTTTCCTGCTCTACGAGTGGCTCGATGTCG
The DNA here is from genome assembly GCF_039539445.1 of Salinactinospora qingdaonensis. Lineage (NCBI taxonomy): Bacteria > Bacillati > Actinomycetota > Actinomycetes > Streptosporangiales > Nocardiopsidaceae > Salinactinospora > Salinactinospora qingdaonensis. The sequence continues at coordinate 92,462 of NZ_BAABDD010000004.1, read as the reverse complement.
AAGCGCTCACCCAGCGTCCGCGCTACGCCGAGCACTCCCGCGAGATCTTCGACGCCGTTCTCGACCTGGCGCAGCAGGTGGCGACCGACCATTTCGCCCCGCACAACAAGTACAGCGACGCCCACGAGCCGACCTTCGACGGCCAGCGGGTCCACCAACCGCCCCAGGTCAAAGCGGCACTGGAAGTCTTCGCCGAGACCGGACTGCTCGCCGGCGGCATGGACGAATCGGTCGGCGGCATGCAACTGCCGCACATGGTGGCCAGCGCGTGCGCGGCCTGGTTCAAGGCCGCCAACATCGCGACGGCGGCCTATCCGTTCCTCACCGTGGGCAACGCCAACCTGCTGCTCGCCAACGGCTCGCCCGAGCAGATCGACACCTGGGTACGGCCCATGGTGGAGGGGCGTTTCTTCGGCACCATGTGCCTGTCCGAACCCCAAGCCGGTAGCTCGCTGGCCGACATCACCACCCGCGCCGAACCGCAAGAAGACGGCACCTACCGGCTCTTCGGCAACAAGATGTGGATCTCAGCCGGCGACCACGAACTGTCCGAGAACATCGTCCACCTCGTGTTGGCCAAGATCCCCGGCGGACCGCCCGGCGTGAAGGGCATCTCCCTCTTCATCGTCCCCAAGATCCTGGTCAACGACGATGGCAGCCTCGGGCAACGCAACGACGTCGTCCTCGCCGGGCTCAACCACAAGATGGGCTACCGCGGCACCACCAATACACTGCTCAACTTCGGCGAGGGCAGCCACTGCCCCGACGGCCGTCCCGGAGCGGTCGGCTACCTCGTCGGTGCCCCCCACCAAGGGTTGAGCTACATGTTCCACATGATGAACTCGGCTCGAGTTGAGGTCGGGGCGGGGGCTATGGCGTTGGGTTACACCGGCTACCTCAAATCGTTGGCCTACGCCAAAGAACGGCCGCAGGGGCGTCCCGTCGGCGACAAGAACCCCCGGTCGCCCCAGGTGCCGATTATCCAGCACGCCGACGTCAAACGGATGCTGCTCGCCCAGAAGAGCTACGTGGAAGGGGCGCTGGCGCTCGTCCTCTACTGCGGCCGACTGCTCGACGAGCAAAAGAGCGCCGAGTCCGAGGACGAGCGTGCGCAGGCACGGCTGCTGCTGGACGTGCTCACCCCCATCGTCAAGAGTTGGCCCTCACAGTGGTGCCTGGAGGCCAACAACCTGGCCATCCAGGTGCACGGTGGCTACGGCTACACCCGCGAGTACGACGTGGAGCAGCACTACCGCGACAATCGGCTCAACCCGATCCACGAGGGCACATACGGCATCCAGGGGTTGGACCTGCTCGGCCGCAAGGTCACCATGCGCGACGGGGCGGGACTGGCGCTGCTGGCCGAGCGCATCGGTACCACGGTGGAACAGGCGCGCAAGGCCGGCGACGAGCCCGCCGAACTGGGCGAACGGCTACAGGCGGCCATCGACCGGGTCGTTACCGTCACCACCCAGGTGTGGGGCTACGGTGACACCGAGGCCGCGCTGGCCAACGCCAGCGTGTACCTGGAGGCCGTCGGCCACGTGGTCGTGGCCTGGATCTGGCTGGAGCAGTTGCTGGCCGCCCACGGCAAGGAAGGCGACTTCTACGACGGCAAGCGCCAGGCCGCCCGCTTCTTCTTCCGCCACGAACTGCCGCGCACCGGCCCGCAACTCGACCTGTTGGCCAGTCTCGACCGCACCACCCTCGACATGGCCGAGAGCTGGTTCTGACGCCTCCCGGGGAGGGAATCCCCGCCCGGGAAGCGGGATGCCGTCATGTCGACATTTCCCGGCGTAGTGGCGCCGTGTCGACATGACGCCTCACCGACCTGCCGGCCGCCGGGTTCGCTGCTACGCGCTGTTTTTCGAAGAGGTGAGGGGGCGGCGCGTGGTGTTGGGGCCGCCTGTTCGCTCGTGCCTCGATCGCTTCGCGATCTCGGCAGCTTAGGGGGGCAATCCCAAGAGTGCGGTGCCGTAGCCAACGGCGCGTCGGCTCACCGTGGCCGGCCGCCGCCGGCTCCGGGGCGCTGCTCAGCGGGGAGTTGGCACGCCGGAGTGCTGCCGGGCAGCCGGTGCCGGTTCTGCGCGGCCAGCCGGTACACCCAGGCGGCCAGCGTGCGGATCAGCGGTAGCGTCATCGCGATCCCGACCAGGCGCCACGGGCCGCGGCAGTGCTTGAACAGTTCGGCGACGGCCGCGGCGCCGCCGCGCACCGGGCCGGGCCGTTCGACCCACACCACCTCGCGCCGGGCGCGTTCCTCGGGGATGCCCAGCGCGGCGAGGTCGCTGGTCTGCCACGGTGCCAGCCGCACGCGCACGGGAAGCCGTTCGACCTGGCGGGCACTGCGGGTGCAAAACCCACAGTCGCCGTCGTAGATCAGGGTCGGCGCTACCTCTGTCACGTTCCCACCTCCACTGCCCCGCTACCCGGTGGGACCGTCTCGGCAACGTTCCAGTGCCGCTTGTTCCCCCGATTCATCCGGTCGTCGCGGGGGCGATGGTCTGGTTATGAGGGTGACCGGTCAGTGGTGTACCTGGCCACGCGGCCTGCCCTGCCTTCTCCCAACGGCGGTGAGACTCCTGGGCCGGGTGCCAGCCGTGGCGGCGTGAGGAGGCGCGGTGGCGGGCCCGGGGTGACCGGCCCAAGCGTCCGGCTCACCTCCGGTTGTCGGCTGCGGCGTTGGTGCGTGGACGGGCGGAACACGCCCTCACAACAAGCTCGGGGGAGTCGGGGAGCGCGGGGGTCACACTGCCCGTTCGTCGACCCCAACCGAGCCGACTCCGGTGCTGTAGAACGCGCAGACCCCGTCGGACTGGCCGGTTTGGCCCGGTCGCAGCGTTACCCAGTTGCCTTTTACATCGGGTGCCCAACCGCAGACGACTACCACGCGGAACGTGTACGTGCGGTTGGTGTCGTTGCTACAGAAGGCGAAACCGTGGTGGTCGTTGTTGTGGTGGACGCCGGTCCAGCAGGTCAGGGCCAGCGCGGAGGCTGGCGCTGGAGCGAGCAGGGAGGAGGACAGTACAGCCGCAGCCGTCATGGCGGCGAGGCGCTCCCAACCACGCATGGAGGCTCCGTGTCACGGAACGAGGACACTATGTGTTTACGCGATTGGGATTCCGCTATAAGTGATGGAATAAACACTTTACGTACGGTTCTGGCGGCTCGCCTGGCGTTTTGTCACTCTGGAGACAGGGCGACAAAACGCCAGGACGACATCTCTACGAGACCCGCGCCAGGGTGCCCTGGGCGGTGCTCATCCCTTCCGTCCCCCAGCTCACCTTGACGTTGGTGGCCAGTTCGCCGGAGTCGTCGAGCTTGGTGGTTACCAGGCCGGCGGCCACGCAGATGCCTTGGGGATCGGAGACGGTCGTGTAGTCGTAGCTCACCGCGCCGTCTGTCACCTCGGTGACCGTCATCTCCCACTCGCATACCCCGTTTCCGATGTCGAGGGTTCCACTCGCCTCCTGCTGACCTTCGGGCAGGTGCAGGGTGAGCGTCCACGAACTGACGACCTCGCCCTGGGGGCCGTACTGGGTCATCTCGCCGGTCCAGTCCCCAGCGACGGCGGCGGGGATCGTGCCCGCGTAGCTTCCCGTCTCTTCCGCGGGCTCCGATGGGGGCGGCGCGTCGCTTGTGGGGGAGGACGAAGCCGGCGGCGACCGCTCGGTGTCGCGTTGCGATTCGGCCGAAGTGGGAGCCGTGACCGGCTCGGGAGCGGACCCCCTCCACAGCAGCCACGTCCCGACCACCGCGGCCACCAGCATGACCACCAACGTCAGGACGACCAGCAGCAACACCAGTCCGGTGTTGCGCTTGGGGGCTGGCGGCCCGGGAGGTTCCTTGGGCGGGGGGTACCCCGGTGGCCCGCCCGGTGGATATCCCGGGCCGGGTGGGGGAGGCGGTCCCGGGGGAGATGGGGGTGGCCACTGCTGCGGCTGGTGGGGGTCGGGGGGTGGGTGCATCGTCGGTCCCTATGACGTTCGGCCTCCAGGGCGCCTGGAGAGGTACCCGATGAGCATAGCGACCGGCATTGCCGCGGGGCCCGGGCTGTGGGGAGGCCCCGCGGTGGCCACGTGTAGGCCGGTGTGGCTGGTGAGCCGGCCAAGGCCGTGGTGCGGCGATTCCCCCGTTACGCCGCCATCCTGGTTAAGAGACGACCTCAGAGGTCGGCTTCGCCGACGATGAACCTCTCCACCGCGTTATGGGCGTCGCTGTCGGAGTACTGCACCGGCGGCGACTTCATGAAGTAGGAGGAGGCCGACAGGACAGGCCCGCCGATCCCCCGATCCTTGGCGATTTTGGCCGCCCGGATCGCGTCGATGATGATGCCGGCGGAGTTGGGGGAGTCCCACACCTCTAGCTTGTACTCCAGGTTGACGGGAGCGTCGCCGAACGCGCGCCCCTCCAGCCGCACGTAGGCCCACTTGCGGTCGTCCAGCCATGGCACGTGGTCCGACGGCCCGATGTGGACCGATCCGGCGTTGAGCTCATGCGGGATCTGCGAGGTCACCGACCGCGTCTTGGAGATCTTCTTCGACTCCAGCCGCTCGCGTTCCAGCATGTTCATGAAGTCCATGTTGCCGCCGAAGTTGAGCTGGTAGGTGCGGTCGACGATGACGCCGCGATCCTCGAACAGCTTCGACATGACCCGGTGCGTTATGGTCGCGCCCAACTGCGACTTGATGTCGTCGCCCACGATCGGCACCCCGGCGGCCGTGAACCTCTCCGCCCACTCGGGGTCGGAGGCGATGAACACCGGAAGGGCGTTGACGAACGCCACACCCGCGTCGATCGCGCATTGGGCGTAGAATCGGTCGGCCTCCTCCGATCCCACCGGTAGATACGACACCAAGACGTCGACCTGCGCGTCCTTGAGAGCGGCGACCACATCCACCGGATCTTCCGGGGACTCCTCGATGGTCTCCTGATAGTACTTGCCCAAACCGTCGAACGTCGGCCCGCGCTGCACGGATACGCCGGTCGGTGCCACGTCGCACAGGGTGATCGTGTTGTTTTCGCTGGCTTTGATCGCCTCGGAGAGGTCTTGACCGACCTTCTTGGCGTCGACGTCAAACGCTGCGACGAACTCCACATCCCGCACGTGGTACTGCCCGAAACGGACGTGCATCAGGCCGGGTACACGGGTTTGCGGATCGGCGTCCCGGTAATAGTGGACGCCCTGGACGAGCGAGGCCGCACAGTTGCCGACGCCCACGACGGCTACGCGCACCGAACCCATTGACCCTTGCTCCTTCGTATTTACTGACGTGGACTAAAGGCGGCGCACCAACGGGCGGGCGCGCGCCCGATTGCGGCGGAAACCTCGCCGCGGTTCATACTGATCGGTCCGCCGGCGGGGGAGCGCCCGGACGCGCCTGCAACGTCGCGGAGCCCTCCATCTCCGCCTGCCCGGCTCGCCCGCGCTCACGCACGATGAGGTCGTCGAGCCAGTACATCTCCCGTTCCACTGACTCGGCGCCGTGACGGTGTAGTTCGATCCCGTAGTCGTCGCCGCGGGCCGCGGCCGTGCGTACCCGCTCGCGCAGCCATTCCAACCGTTCCTGCATCCGCTTTCGGCGTCCTTCGAGGATGCGCAGGCGCACGTCAGAACTGGTGTGGCAGAACAGTGAGAAGTGCACGCCGAAACAGGCGTCGTCGAGGGTCGCGGGGCCGGGTTCGGCCAGCAGCCGCTCCAGCCACGCCTTACCCGAGGGGGTCAGTTGGTAGACGATACGCGAGCGCCGCCCCCGACCGGAGGGCGGGTCACCGGTCACCTCGCGGACCAGGCCGCGGCGTAGCAGGTCCCGCAGGCACGGATACAGCGAGCCGTAGGAGAACGCCCGGAAGGCCCCGAGCTCACCGTTGAGGTGCTTGCGCAGCTCGTAGCCGTGAAGCGGCGCTTCATTGAGGGCGCCGAGCACAGCGAGCTCCAGCACCCGGGCGCGGCTCGCGCTCATCCGGACACCTCCCTTACGCAGTCTCGTATGACGCCGTGGTTGATCGTCGGTGGTGCCACGCCCGGCCGGATCAGGCCATGACACTCGCGGTAGGTCCGCTCACGTGTTTTGTACGAATTGACTATATCGGTTCGATACATCGGTCTTCGTCGTTGCCTTCGTAACACCGCAGCCGCCATCCGTCTCACGCCCGGTTGGGCGTGTCCGGTCGCGGAGGCGCTGAGCTGCCGCAATCATGCCCGACAGCACTTTTCCCGCCACAGGCGCCCCACGCCGGCCTTAGACGCCGTACGCTGTTTGCCATATGTCGGTTCCAATCGGCAGCCAGCCTTGGCCGTGTCGCCAGGTACCCTCACTCGGTGGGTTGTGCTATACGGCAGCGCCGCCCTAACGTAACCATCGTTCTCAGGGCGGGGTACCGGTCGAGGTGCCATGCCTGAAGTGCGGGATGGTCATACCCGTGAATGGCCACTCCGCCGGCTGTTTTAGCAACGGCCTAGCAAAGAGCGACGACGCCGGCCGTGCCGGGTCGATGCCCCCGGTCGTGTCCTCCCGCATCAGGTCGCCCCTGATTTTGACCATGATGCGGGCAACGTCTCGCTCTGGAGTTTTCGTCCCGATAGGTCACGACAGGAGGAAACAGCGGGCAACCGTCTCGGACGAGCGGCCGGCCAACCGGAAGCGCTTCGCGCGCGTCTCACGACCGGATTTCGTGAGCGCGAGCAAACCGGTTACCCCACCGGGCGCCCGTTCGATCCTGTGCTCCGTCGCGGAGAACGCTATCCCCCTATCCCCGAGTCGTGAGGCCGATCGGCCGTAACAGAACAGACGAGGACGCGTGAGTACCGAAAGACGACGCAACGCCGGCGGGCGGCGCCGGGCCAACGGCCCCGCCAACGACCCGCGCGGCGATAGCGGCAGGCGAGAGCCTCGCGGCTACGCTGAGGACGAACGCGCTGCCGGTCGCCGCAGGACCAGGGATTCCAGAGAAGACGACACCGGGGCGGGCTTTTGGGGAGACGACTCCTCCGAGCGTCGCCCCCGCCGTTCGCGTGAGGACCGTGACGACCGCGGCGGCCCGCCCCCACGGGCACACCGTTCGGCCGCATCGCCAGAGACGGGTGGTCGGCGACGCGCCGGCCGGCGAGAGGGCGGTTTCGACGACGAGCGCCCGCCGGAACGCCGCTCGCGCGCCACAGCACCCCAGGAGGGGCGCCGTCACGCCGCCGCGCACGGCGCCGGAGGCGGGGGGCGCCGTCGACCCCCCGACGAGTGGGAGGACGAGGAGGACGAGCGCGGCCCGCTGCGCAGGTTCCTGTCCAAGACCTGGAAGCCCGCCATCGTCACCTGCGGTGTCGGCTTCGTCGCCTGTGTGGCCTTCGCTGGCGTCGCCTACGCGATGACCCCCGACGCCAGCGACATGAGGGCCCAGGCCGAGGTCACCGAGGTCTCCACCACCATCAGCTACAAAGACGGCAGTGAGGCCACGACCTTCGGCGAGACCAACCGCGTCATCGTCGAGCGCGGCCAGATCCCCGACAGTGTCATCAGCGGCGTGCTCGCCGCCGAACAGCGCGGCTTCTGGGAGGAGCCCGCCATCTCCCCCACCGGTCTGACGCGCGCCGTCCTCTCGGGTGGCAGCGCCGGCGGTGGTTCCACCATCACCCAGCAGATGGCGCGTAACTACTATGACGGGCTGTCGCAGGAGCGTTCCTACGTCCGTAAGTTCAAGGAGATCTTCATCGCCTTGAAGGTGGGCCAGGCGCTGAGCAAGGACGAGATCCTCACCCAGTACCTCAACACCATCTACTTCGGTCGGCAGGCCTACGGCGTCCAAGCCGCCGCACAGGCGTACTTCGGCAAGAACGTCGAAGACCTCGACTACGCCGAGGGTGCCTTCATCGGCGCGATCATCCAGCAGCCCGGCAACTTCGAGAACTACGAGGAAGGTTCGGAGACCGAGGAGCTGCTGCACGACCGGTGGGAGAACTACGTCGTCGACGGCATGGTCGAGCTGCACAAGGAAGACCCCGAGTGGGGGCTCAGTCAGGCCGAGGCCGCCGGGTTGGAGTTCCCCGAGCTCCAGCCCTACGAGCCCGGTGACTCCTACGAGGGGTACAAGGGCTACATCATCCAGTCGGTGCAGCGGGAGTTGCGCGACCGCTACGAGCTGTCCGATACCCAGATCAACAGCGGGCTGCGCATCACCACCTCGCTGGACCAAAGCCTCATGGAGGCCGCCGAGGCGGCGGTGCGCGAGACCCGGCCCGAGGGCATGCCCGAGGAGACCAACTACGGTCTCGCCGCGGTCCACCCCGCGACGGGCGAGATCCGCGCCTTCTACGGCGGCAGCAACTTCGTCGACGATGCCAACAACTCACTGATCGAGCGCGGCCAGGCCGGTTCGGCGTTCAAGCCCTACACGCTGGCCACCGGCCTGGAGAACGGCATCGGGCTCAGGAGCGTCTTCGACGGCGACTCCCCGCAGGAGTTCCCCGGGCTCAACGCCCCGGTCGAGAACGACAGCAACGTCTCCTACGGGCCGGTCAATCTCATCGAGTCCACGGCCAACTCGATCAACACCAGCTTCGTCGCGCTGGCTGTCGAAGTCGGGCCGGCCAAGGTGCGCGAGACCGCCCAGAGGGCCGGCATCCCCGAGAAGCAGTTCGAGACCGCCGGCCTGGGCCCCAACATCACGCTGGGCGTCCACGAGGTGGCCGCCGTCGACCAGGCCGCAGGCTTTTCCACCTTCGCCAACAACGGCGTCCACATGCCCCAGCACATGATCGTCGAGGTCAAGGACCGCGACGGTAACGTGCTGGAGCCCAACGACGCCGACCTGCTCGACACCGGCAGCCGCGCGTTCAGCGCCGACGCCGCCGCCGACGCCACCTACGCCATGACCCAGGTGGTCGAGCAGGGCAACTCCGGCGAGGCCACCCTGGACGGCCGTCCCGTGGCCGGCAAGACCGGTACCTCCAACTCGGCGAAGTCGGCGTGGTTCGTGGGCTTCACCCCGCAGTTGTCCACCGCCGTGGGGCTGCACCGCGACGACGGCCAGCCCGTGGAGATCCCCGGCCTGGCCGGGGTGTACGGCTCGACGCTGCCGGCCAGCATCTGGCAGGCGTTCATGACCAAGGCCATGGAGGGCGAGCCCGTCGAGCAGTTCCCCGAGCCCGTTTACATGGGTGAGGAGCGACGCTTCATCGAGCCCAGCCCGAGCGCCAGCGCCAGCCCCAGCGCGACGCAGACCCAGGAGGAGACGAGTTCGCCCTCGCCCGACCCCACCGTCTCCTCGCCGGACCCGTCCTTCTCGCCGTCGTGGCCCAACGGGGGGCTCGACTGCTCGATCCCGCAGGTCCGCCAGACCTTCCCGGAGGAATGCCAAGGGTGGGAGCCGTCCGGTGAGCCCAGCAACACCACCTCCCCCTCCAACGGCGAGGACTGTCCGAACGGGGAGTGCACCAGCGACGACAACAGCCCCGGCAACGGTGGCGGCGGCGGTAATTCCGGCGGTGGTGGCGGCCTCTTGGGTGGGGGATAACCCGTGGCCCAGCGATTGACCGGCGGTGCCGGCGACGACGTCGCCGGCACCGTTCATTCCCCCACCCAGCGCCAGGCGTTCCCCTGGCCCCAGCTCGTCGGGGTCGCCGCCCTCGGCGCTCTGCTCGGCTACCTCCTCAAGGCCCCCTGCCGGTTCGGCGGCGCCTGGGTCGATGGCACCCAGTTCGCCAAGGCGTGCTACACCGACGTCTTCCCGCTCTACTACCGCGACGAGCTCGACGCCGGTACCGTCCCCTACCTGGACAAGCCGGTGGAGTACCCGGTGCTCACCGGCGAACTGATGCACGTCCTCGCCCGCGCCGTCTCGTGGCTGCCCGACGCCACCTCGCGCGGCTACGCCTACTTCGACCTCACCGCTTTGGTGATGGCGGTGTGCCTGACGGCCACCGTGTTGGGCGTGGGGTGGCTCGCCGGCCATGGCGGCATCGCCGCCGCCGGTTCCCCCGACGGTGCGCTGTTCGACCACCGCCGGGCCCTGGCCGCTGGCGCGTTCACGGCGCTGGTGCCCGCGGCGCTGCTGGCCGCCTACATCAACTGGGACATGCTCGCCGTGGCGCTCCTGATCGGCGGTCTCGTCTCCTATGCGCGGGGGCGGGAGTGGTCGGCGGGCGCGCTCATCGGCCTGGCGGTGTCCGCCAAGTTCTACCCGTTCCTGTTCTTCGGCCCGCTGTTCGTGCTCGCGGTGCGCGACCGGTTCCGCCACGGCCGCTCCTGGCAACAGGTGGGCGGGGACCTCGGCCGTCCCCTAGGAGCCGCGGTGCTCACCTGGGTAGCGGTCAACCTGCCCATCTACCTGGTCGCGCCGCAGGGCTGGGCGGAGTTCTTCACCTTCAGCCGGGAGCGCGGCGCCGACTGGGGGTCGATCTACTACCTTCTCGGTGAGTTCGACCTGTTCGACACCGCCAACCTGGATCTGGTCAACCTCGTGGGCACCGGCTCGCTGGTGGTGGCGTGCGCAGGGGTCGCGCTGCTGGGGTTGTTCGCCCGGCGCCGGCCGCCGCTGGAGCAGCTCGTCTTCCTGGTGGTCGCCGCGTTTTTGATGACCAACAAGGTGTGGTCGCCGCAGTTCGTGCTATGGCTGCTGCCGCTGGCGGCCCTGGCATGGCCCCGCAACGTCGGCCGCTGGCCGGCGCTGCTGGTGTTCGGGGCGTGGCAGGTGGCCGAGGTCGGCTACATCCTGGGGATTTGGCAGTACCTGCTGTCGTTCTCCCCGCCCGAGGGCGCTCCCGATGCCGGTATCGGGGTTGGCCTGTATGCCGTCGTGTTGTTGGGGCGGCTGTTCTCACTGCTGGCGGTATGTGTGCTGCTCGTTGTGGATTGCTTGCGGAGCGGCGATTCGCAGGCGTGAGCGCTGGTAACCTTGGCTTTTAGTCCGGCTCCGAGCCCCCTGATGTGACAGTGGTCGAATCCGGTGGGGCTCCTGCCCTCCTGCCATGGCCCCTATAGCCATGGCCGCGTCAGTCCAGAGGAGGTACGAACGCCTATGCGTCGTTACGAAGTCATGATCATCCTCGACCCCAGCCTCGATGAGCGCACGGTGTCGCCCTCGATCGAACAGTTCCTGGGCGTCGTCCGCAACGACGGCGGCTCGGTCGAGAAGGTCGATGTGTGGGGAAGGCGCCGCCTGTCCTACGACATCGGCAAGAACAGCGAGGGTATCTACGCGGTGATCGACCTCACCGCCAAGCCCGAGACGGTCAAGGAGCTCGACCGCCAGCTCGGCCTCACCGAGGCTGTCCTGCGTACCAAGGTGCTGCGGCCCGCGGCGCACTGAGTCGCACGCCCCACGGCCTACATCGCACTGTTTCCGCATCCGCCTGATCCGTCCTAGGAAAACCGGAGCCACTCCATGGCAGGCGAAACCCAGATCACGCTCGTCGGCAACCTCGTCGACGACCCTGAACTGCGATTCACTCCCAGCGGTGCCGCGGTCGCGAACTTCCGCGTGGCCTCGACCCCGCGCCAGTTCGACCGGCAGAGCGGAGAGTGGAGGGACGGCGAGTCCATGTTCCTCAACTGCTCCGTGTGGCGCCAGTACGCGGAGAACGTGGCCGAGAGCCTGCAACGCGGCATGCGTGTCATTGTGCAGGGACGGCTCAAGCAGCGCTCCTTCGAGACCAAGGAGGGCGAGAAGCGCACCGTCTTCGAGATCGACGTCGACGAGGTCGGCCCAGCGCTGCGCAGCGCCACCGCGAAGGTGACGCGGACCCAGCGCCAAGGCGGCCAGCAAGGCGGCGGTTTCGGTGGTGGCTACGGCAACCAGGGCGGTGGCTTCGGCGGCGGCCAGCAGGGCGGCGGTCGCTCCGGCCCGCCCGCTGACGACCCGTGGGCCACTGGCGGCGGTTTCGGCGGCGGCGGTGGTGGCGGCGGTTTCTCCGACGAGCCGCCGTTCTAGGCACGCGCTCGCGGCCGTGGCGTCGCCGATACGCGCATATCCGATCGAAACGACCATCCCCGGGAGTATCCGGGGCTCTTGTAAAGGAGCACCACGATGGCGAAACCGGCAGCGCGCAAGCCGAAGAAGAAGGTTTGCCTGTTCTGTCAGGAAAAGCTGTCCTACGTCGACTACAAGGACACCACCCTGCTGCGCAAGTTCATCTCCGAGCGCGGCAAGATCCGTGCCCGCCGGGTCACCGGCAACTGCACCCAGCACCAGCGTGACGTCGCCACGGCGATCAAGAACGCTCGCGAGATGGCCCTGCTGCCCTACACCAGCAGCGCTCGCTAACGGGGATTCGGAGGTTCAAGTCGTGAAACTCATCATGACCCACGAGGTCAGCGGCCTCGGCGCCCCGGGCGATGTCGTCGAGGTGAAGGACGGCTACGGCCGCAACTATCTGCTGCCGCGCGGATTCGCGGTGCGCTGGACCCGCGGCGGCCAGAAGCAGATCGACTCGATCCGGCGGGCCCGTGCCGCACGCGAGATCCGCAGCCTCGACGACGCGCGCCAGATCGCGGGCCAGCTCAAGGCCCTCAAGGTCCCCATGTCGCGGCGCGCGGGCAAGTCGGGTCGGCTGTTCGGCTCGGTCACGCCGGCCGATGTCGCCGAGGCGGTCAAGGCCGCCGGCGGCCCTGAGATCGACAAGCGTCGCGTCCAGATCCGCACCCCCATCAAGTCCGCCGGTGACCACACGGTCGAGATCCGCCTCCACCCGGAGGTCACCGCGACGATCCACTTGGAGGTCACCGGCGTGTAGGACGCGCCCGACCCACTCCGGTCCCGGTTCCCGCGCAGCGGAGCCGGGACCTCGTTTTTCCGGTGGTCCCGCTGTTCCCCCGGCGGCCGGTACCGGCCCCGCTCGCTCGGCGCGTGACGTTGCACGCCCGCTATGTCTGGCTTCTGCGGTTCACTAACCCAGTGGTGCCTATCGCCAAGGATGCGACATGCCGCATGAGGTAACTATTTGCTTTCAGATCGTCACCTATGGTGATCGGTGGGCCTACTACTCCACTGGAAGGATGAGGCCGAGTGTCGACTCATGAACAGCGTGCAGCAGCAGGGGAGATGACCCGCCGCAGCGTGTTCCGTGGAGCCGCGGTCGTGGCCGGCGGCGTGCTCGTCGGGGGTGCCATCGAGGTCGGCGACGCGTCCAGCGCGTTCGCCGCGGGCGAGCCGGCAATCCATCACCGCGGCCACTGGAACGCGCGCGGGGCGAAATACAGGGCCACCGTCCTCGACAAGCGGCCAGACCATATCGTCGTGCATCACACGGCGACTACCAACAGCACGGACTACTCCAGATACCACGCCTTTCGACTGTCCAGGGCCATCCAGAGGTACCACATGGACCACAACGGGTGGAGCGACGTCGGCCAGCAACTCACCATTAGCCGCGGCGGCCACATCATGGAGGGCCGTAATCGTTCGCTGCTGGCGATCCGCCGGCGCGAACATGTCGTGGGCGCCCATACCGCCAGCCATAACTCCCACACCATCGGGATCGAAAACGAGGGCAGCTATGCCTCCGCGACCCCACCGGGCGCACTCATGGTCTCCTTGGTGGAAACCTGCGCCTGGCTGTGCTACGTCTACGGGCTCGACCCCGACCACGCCATCGTCGGCCACCGCGACTACAACTTCACCAGTTGCCCTGGCGATCGGCTGTATTCCATGCTGCCCGAGGTGCGACGCAGCGTGCGCTCGCGGCTAGCTGAGCTTCAGGCACGGGTGCGGCAGTTGGCTCCTGTCGACATCGCGGTCGAGCACCGCCCCTCCCATCCTGGAGTGCCCCAGAATGAGCGCAGGGAGCTGTACTACCACGGCCCCGCGGTGGGTGAGGAAGAAGCGCCGCTGTGATCCCGTCGGGCTGGTCACGGCCGTGCCGCGCCGGTGACCAGCCATGCCGTTCCCCTGGCCCGCAGGCCCAGGGTGAGCCCACGGGCCAGCATCCACACGCCGAAGGCCAGCCACAGCCCCACCAGACCGGTGGCCGGTTCGCGTGGGGTCAGCCACAGCACCGCCGCGGCGAACGGCAGGTAGGCCAGCATCGTCACGAAGCTCGCCCACGCGAGGTAACGCTGGTCACCCGCACCCATGAGGATGCCGTCGAGCACCATCACGACGCCGCTCAGCGGTTGCAACAGCGCCACTACGACGAGGCCGCCCAGGATCAGGTGGCTCACCTGTGGGTCGGTTGTGAACACCGCCGGTACCCATGGCCGTACCAGCAGCACTACAGCGGCGAAAAGCACACCCAGCACGATGCCCCACTCGACCATCCGTCGGGTGGCGGCCCGGGTGCCGGCCACGTCGGTCGAGCCCAGGTAGCGCCCGATAATGGCCTGGCCGGCGATGGCGATGGCGTCCATCGCGAACACCAGCAGCGACCACAGTTGCGAGACCACTTGGTGGGCGGCGATCTCGGGGTCGCCCAACCGGGCGGCCACCGAGGTGGCCAGCAACAGCACGACTCGCAGCGACACGGTGCGGACGAACAGGGCCGCCCCTGCCGCGGCCGAGGAGCGCAGGCCGGCCACGTCGGGCAGCAGCCCCACCCGGTAACGGCGAGCAGCCCGGGTGACCACGGCGACATAGCAGGCCGCGCCCGTAGTCTGGGCGATGACCGTCGCCCAGGCGGAACCGGCGATGCCCCAGTCCAGGTACAGCACGAACGTGACGCACAGCGCGATGTTGGCGAGGTTGGCCCCCACGGTGACGACAAGGGGGACGGCGGCGTTTTGCAGGCCACGCAGTACACCGGTGCCGGCCATGATGACCAGCAGCCCTGGGACGCTGAGCAGGCTGACGCGCAGGTAGGTCAGCGCGTGTGGTGCGACGTCGGGCGAGGCGCCCAGCGACTCCACCAGCAGGGGCGCCAGCGGTTCGCCCACGGCGACGACTCCGACGCCGATGAGCGCGGCCAGCCACATGCCGTCCACACCGTCGCGGATACCGCCGCGGATGTCACCGGCGCCGAACTTGCGTGCCACCGCCGACGTGGTGCCGTAGGCCAGGAAGATGCACAGGTTCGCCAGTGTCAGCAGAATCTGGCTGGCCACCCCCAGGCCGCCCAGAGGCGCGGTGCCCAGTTGGCCGACGACCGCGGAGTCGGCGAGCAGGAACAGCGGTTCGGAAACGAGGGCGAAGAAGGTGGGGATGGCGAGACGGAAGATCTCGCGGTCGTGCGGGTGGCGCAACGGTGGGGCCGACAACAGTCTGGGCATGGCCTAGTCACGCTACCGCTCTTATCCCAGCGGATGACGGGGGTGTCCACAGTTATCCACCTCACCCCGATATGCCTGTGGATAACTTGTGGAAATCCAAGGCAGAAATTTCTTCCACACACAGCCGGTGCACAGTGTTTTCGCAGCTCAAAAGGGGTGTTTGGTGGACGGCGAGAAGTTATCCACAGGCGTTGTGCACAAGCTATCCGCAAGAAGACGCGCTTCGTCCACAAGATCTCCCCAGTTTTGTCCACAGGCAGCTTTGCTGACTGTCGTACTCAGTGGCGAGAATCCAAGCTCGGGGTATGCACCATCCAGCCCAGGGGGAAGTCGTGAGCGTTGCCGAAGGGCCACCAGAAGGGGGCGGGTTCGAGCGCACACCTCCCCACGACATCACCGCCGAACAGTGCGTTTTGGGGGGGATGCTGCTGTCCAAGGAGGCCATCACCCAGGTCGTCGAGATCGTCCGCAGCGCCGACTTCTACCGGCCGGCGCACCAGACGATCTACGACACCGTCATCGACCTTTTCTCCCGCGGTGAGCCCGTCGACGCCGTCTCGGTCAACGCCGAACTCACCAAGCGTGGCGATATCACCCGCGTCGGTGGGGCGCCCTACCTGCACACCCTGATCGAGGCCGTCCCCACTGCCGCCAACGCCGGCTACTACGCCGGCATCGTCTCCGACCGGGCTGTGCTGCGCCGCCTCGTCGAGGCCGGCACGCGCATCGCCCAGATCGGCTACTCCGGCGGCGGCGAGATCGACGACCTCGTCGACCGCGCGCAGGCTGAGGTCTACCGCGTGGCCGAGAAGCGCACCGGAGAGGACTACCTCCCGCTCAGCGAGATCATGCCGGGCGCTCTCGACGAGATCGAGGCCATCTCCTCCCACGATGGCTCTATGACCGGGGTTCCCACCGGTTTCACCGACTTCGACCAGCTCTCCAACGGGTTACACCCCGGGCAGATGATCATCGTCGCCGCCCGTCCGGCCGTGGGAAAGGCGCTCGCCCTCGACACGCCGCTGCCCACCCCCGGCGGGTGGACCACCATGGGCGAGGTCGAGGTCGGCGACAGTCTCGTGGCGGCCGACGGTTCCCCCACGCGGGTCGTCGCCGCGACAGAGGTCATGCACCAGCGCCCCTGCTACGAGCTGACCTTCGACGACGGCACGACGGTGGTGGCCGACGCCGAGCACCAGTGGCCCGTCACCGCGGAGCCGGCGGCGACCCCGCTGCTCACCACGACCCGCCTGCTCGCCGAGCGCGGCGGCACCGTCCGTATCGGCCCCCGCGTGGTCACCGTGGTGCGCCCCGTCGCCCCCGTTCCGGTGCGCTGTGTGCAGATCGACCACCCCGACCACGTGTACCTGGCGACCCGGGCGCGGGTGCCCACCCATAACTCCACGCTGGCGCTTGACTTCGCGCGCGCGGCCTCGATCTCCCACCAGATGGCCAGCGTCGTCTTCAGCTTGGAGATGGGGCGCAACGAGATCGTCATGCGGCTGCTCTCTGCCGAGGCGCGGGTGCCGCTGCACACCATGCGGTCGGGGCTGATGACCGACGACGACTGGGCGCGCCTGGCGCGACGTATGGGTGAGGTCGCCAGCGCGCCGCTGTTCATCGACGACTCCCCGAACATGTCGATGATGGAGATTCGCGCCAAGTGCCGGCGACTCAAGCAGCAGCACGATCTCAAGTTGATCGTCGTCGACTATCTGCAACTGATGACCTCCAGCAGCAGGGTGGAGAGCCGGCAGCAGGAGGTCTCGGAGATGTCGCGTTCGCTCAAGCTCCTCGCCAAGGAACTTGAGGTTCCCGTGGTGGCGCTGTCGCAGCTCAACCGGGGGCCAGAGCAGCGAACCGACAAGAAACCCCAGATCAGTGATTTGCGTGAGTCCGGGTCCATCGAGCAGGACGCCGACATGGTGATCCTGCTCTACCGCGAGGATGTCCACGAGAAGGAGTCGCCGCGAGCCGGCGAGGCCGATCTCATCGTGGCCAAGCACCGCAACGGGCCCACGGCCACGGTCACGGTGGCGTTCCAGGGCCACTACAGTCGCTTTGTCGACATGGCGCCCGGCTGACCTTCCCCCGCCGGGGCTTGTGGCGGGGTGGGGTTTTGGCTCGAGGAAGGCATGCGGTGTTTCCCATCGCTCGTGCCTCGATCGCTGCGCGATCTCGGCAGCCTGGGGCGGGCTGCGGCCAAGGCGAGGGGGCACTGCGACGGGGTGGGGTGGGGCCGCGGCTCAACGCCTTCCGGTGCGCCCTCTGCCACCATCCCCGCGGAGATCGCCGTCCACCGCTGTATCCCAGCGACAGTCACATCTCCCGCGACAGTGATGTTCTGGGGCAGCCGCACCCCCTCCCGGGGGAGAGCGGGGGCTTGGCGAGGTTTGGGGGGCGGGGCGACATCGCGGGCCGGAGCGGCGCTGCCTCACCCCTGGGGTGTCCACGTCGTTTCCGCTCGCCCCCAGCCACAGCGCCTCCTTCGGGCTGCCGAGATCGCGTAGCGATCGAGGCACGAGCGAACAGCGATCTTTTTAGACCCGGGTAAGCGGGGGACCCCCACCTGCTGCCGCCCGCCCGCCACGACCACCGAGACCACACGACGATCAACGCACGAGCGACGGGAAAACCCCACCCTGTCAGTGCTGTCGGCCGGGAGGCATCCTCTTCGGGGAGCCTCGTTCACCTTTTGTTCACTTTTGGTTGGCTCTCGCGCCGTCACCCGAGGGGTGCGCGCTCGCGGCGTGATTCAGCTCCCAAAGATGGAGATCACACCACTTGAGCCGGGGCCGGTCACGTACGTGACCGGCCCCGGCTCAAGTGGTGTGATCCGTCGCTAGTGCCACTCGGCTCGCGGGCGGATGCGCCCGGCGGCGTCGGGAATCAGGACCCACCGCAGCGTCGGCCCGGCGTGCTGCTGCGTCTCGTCAGCGGTGCTGGCCGCAGCGCAGGAGGTCGTCGTGGTGCGGACGCGGTTGAGGCCGCGGCGGCGCCGGCGGGGGGTAATCGGACGGGCGGACAGTGGCGTGCCGCTTACGTGGCGAGCCATCACGACACCTCCTCGTTCCTTAAGTGGCTCCCTCTAGTTAACCCTTTATTTACTCTTGAGTCAACTTTGGTATACCTCAGGTTGTCCCAAACACGAAAAAGCGCCCGCCGTAGGCGGGCGCTGTGCCGTATCGGCCGGCGGCTAGTCGCCAGGGAAGATGAGCCCCACGACTTCCAGGTAGAGCTGCTCAGGATAAGGAACGTAGTTGATCTTGCTCAGGGCTTGGTCCTGACCGGCCGACTCCATGACGAACGTGCCGTAGCCGATCAGCCGCCCCAGGATCGAACGTTCAAAGCGCATGTCGGTCACCTTGCCGAGCGGCATCATGTTGACCTGCCGCGTGATCAGCCCCGTGGTGAGCAGCAGCCGCGCCGACGTGATGACGAAGTACTCTACCGACCACTCCGCCACTCGCCACACGAACCAGACGAGGACCAACAGCCAGACCCACCAGACCACGGCCACCGCTATCGGCGCGCCCACGAAACCACTCAGGATGCCGGCACCGATGAGGCTGCCCAACACCACCGCCACTGGCATCAGGAGCACGGCGGGGTGCCGGCGCATCGTAATGACCTGCTTCTCATGAGGCAGCAGGTAACGGTGGACCGACGCTGGCGCGTCGTCCTCCGGACTGTGGACGAGCTTCATCATGGCTGCGGTACCTCTAGACCGCCAGCGCGTTTACGAAGCGAGATAGGGAATCGGCCGCTGACATGATGCCGCCCATACCGGCGTCGATCACTCCCGCGGCTGATTCAGGTTGAGTGAGTAGATAGAAGGCAACAAAGGCAACAAGCGCAATTTTCGACCATTGTTTCACTCTATCCATGCCGGCTCCCCAAGAATGCAGCTACCCACTAACCCGCAACGATTGTTACATCAGCCGGGTACGGAGTAAAGGGAATCGCCTCACCCGGCGTGGCGCCCCAGGTCAGCACGTTGTGGTTGTCCTCACTGCCATATAACGGTCATCCCTGTTCGGACAGTGCCACCGCCAAGACCCGCAGGTGCTGCCGAGCGATCCGCTCCACCAGGTCCGGAGTAGCCCGTCCCGTCACGTCCTGCGCGCCATGGCGAGCCGCGTTCACACATCTCGACACCGTGGTATCGGGGTGTACGCCGTTGAACTCAGCCCGAAGTTTGCTGATGACGGTGGAGAACTCTCGGGGTGCGGTGTCGTGCTTCTCGGACATGTCACTCCTTGAGGGGTTAAGGGTGATCGATAGCTCTCCGTACCCGTCTTTCTACGGCACGTGATCGGCCATGTTATGCCGCCGATCGCGGTGCCGAAGGCGCGGGAGAGTGGGAAGGGGAGCGGAGGCTGTTGTGGATGCTGGGTCGGGGGCTCCTGTGTTCGCCTCGGCGTATGCAGTTGTGGCGGGTTGGCTTCGTCGGGCGCTTCACATGGGCTAAAGGATCACAACAACCATGATCACTCTAATGTGTCACATCTTCATCTCGGGATGAATTCGGCTAGCACAAAAAACATGCTTTACGCACATGCTTCTCACAGCTACCCACCCGAGCATTCGCACACGTTGTGTGGCTGGATGTCCTGCCATCACGGGGGATGCCCCCCGTTTTCGGCTGTGTTGTGTGGCCCTTATACCCGTTTTCGTGCTGTGGTAGTCACCCCGCCGCGGATATCCCGTTCACCAGCGCTGAAACCGGTTAATCCATCCTGGCCGCGCTGTGGTCACAGGCACCCGTACAGCCGGTCGCCGGCGTCGCCCAACCCCGGCACGATGAAGCCGTTGGCGTCGAGCCGCTCGTCCACGGCCGCCGTCACCACCCGCAGCTTTACGGAACGCTCGTCGGGCGCTGCCTGCGCCAGCTTGGCGCGGGTCGCCTCCAGTCCCTCCGGCGCTGCCAGGAGGCAGATTGAGGTGATGTGGTCCGCGCCCCGATCGATGAGCAGCCGCAGCGACGCGGCGAGCGTGCCTCCGGTGGCGAGCATGGGGTCGAGCACGTAGCACTGCCGTTCCGACAGGTCGTGGGGGAGCCGGTCGGCGTAGGCCGCCGGCAGCAGCGTGTCCTCGTCGCGGGCCATCCCCAGAAAACCCACTTCCGAAGTAGGCAGCAGCCGCGTCATCCCGTCGAGCATCCCCAGACCGGCCCGCAGGATGGGAACCACGAGGGGGCGCGGTCGGCTCAACTGCACGCCGGGGGCGGGTGCGAGTGGCGTCTCAACGGTCGTTTCGGTCACCCGGACGTCGCGCGTGGCTTCGTAGGCCAGCAGCGTGACCAGCTCGTCGGCCAGCCTGCGGAACGTGGGGGAGTCCGTGCGGACGTCGCGAAGAATCGTGAGCTTGTGCGCCACGAGCGGGTGGTCGATCACATGGACGTCCATACGCCAAAAACACCCCATTGAACTGGAGAAACCGGGCTGCCCGGCGTCAGAGTCTAACGAGTGGCCCACGGCGGCGGGCCCGGTTTGTCACCATGTCCAGCCGTGTCGGCGCCGTGGGGCTGATGGCGGGGATCTCCGTTCGTCGCGGCAACGCCCACGATGATTTCTTGGAGTACGGGGCCTTACACAAATTGGCTCATGGGGGAGTGAAACGTGTCTCACCAGGTGTTCTCCCTCGCCAGTCGTGGTGTGATCGCCCTGACTGAGGCGGCAGAGTTCGCAAATCCGTTCTGCTGGGGACGGAGCGTCCGTTCTAATGGAACCTGTGAGCGCGGACTTCTATCACGAGGACAATTCGCACTGGACAGACCAGGTCGGGGGCGAGAGTGGCCGTTACGGTGACGCCGCTCCGGACGATCTGCGATCCTGGCGGGATCACGGGCATCCGGGTGGAGCGACGATGACGCAACTCCAAGAGGGCGACGACGGCTCGTACGACTTCGTGGCCGTCGCTTACCGAGAAGAGGACTACTGGGACGTCGATCTACTCCCGGTAGCGCTGACATACGATCTCAAGGCTTTGGTGCACGCGCTGCGCCAGCAGCCCAGCATCAGTGGCGCTATCGGCTTGGTCTCCGTCGGAGAGGACTTCTTCATCATCGCGCGGGTCTACGGCCGCGACGATGTCAGCATTTTTCTCTCCGACGTCACTGCCTCGGTCGAGTGGCAGGTGGCTCGCGAGGTACTGGAGTACCTCGACATCGAGGTTCCCGAGGACGAGGATCTCGATCAGGTGCTCCCGGCGGGCGACCTATCGATCCTCGCTGACCTCGGACTTGACGAGATGGAGCTCGGCGCGCTGGCCGGGGACATCGATCTCTACCCCGACGAGGTCCTCGCCAGTATCGCCGAACGGCTGGGCTTCCAACAGGCGTTCCAACGAGCTTTGGACGCCTTGGGTTAAGCCGCTGGTAGGTGTGGAAGATCGCAGGAGGTCACCAACCTGAGGACTCGTAGAGAGGATGGGGGGAGCCCGGGTGTCGATCTTCGCAGCGGTGTTCGCCCGTTCTGCCGATGACTGGTCGGGGATCGAGATCGACCTGTCCGATGTCGGAGGCATCGACGACGTGGTCGATCTCATGCGCGATGTCGTGAGCGCTCGCGACACCGTCGCGGCCGAGGGGACCATGATCCTGATGGTCGAGGCCGACGATGAATGGTTCGGGATCGTGCGGGTCGACGACCACGCCAACCCGCAGGTGTTCGTCTCCGACACCCGGGTCGTCGACGGTTACCCCATCGCGGCGGTGTTGCTGGAGACCGACGGCCAGCTCGAGGAGGCGGAAGACCCGGAGGACGCCGAGGGCACCGGCCAGACTCCCTACCCCGACCCCGCCGGCGACAGCACTCTCCTCGATGACTTGGGCACTCCCGAAGAGGATCTCGTCGCTCTCACGCTGCGCGAGGGGGTGCTGCCGGCCGACGCGCTGGCCGCGGTCGCCGACCGGGCCGGGTTCGCCGACTCCTTCGACGCGCTTCGGATATGACCGCCCCCACGGCCCGCGCCGGCTTCGACGCGGCGCTGCGACTCGCTCTGACCGAGGCGCGCGCCACCGCGGGCAGTGGCGATGTCCCCGTGGGGGCCGTGGTACTCGATGGCGCCGGCACGGTTGTCGGGGCCGGCCACAACGAGCGTGAGGCGACGGGCGATCCCACGGCCCACGCCGAGGTGCTGGCGTTGCGCGCCGCCGCTGCCCGCGTGGGGAGCTGGCGGCTGAGCGGACACACGCTGGCGGTGACGTTGGAGCCGTGCACGATGTGCGCCGGGGCGAGCGTGCTGGCCCGGGTCGACCGGATCATCTACGGGGTCCGCGATCCCAAGGCCGGCGCTGTGGGGTCGCTGTGGGACGTGGTGCGGGATCGCCGACTCAACCACCGTCCGGAGGTTGTGCCCCCCGATCTGGTCGATGCCGAGCTCGCCGGCGCGTGCGCGGCGCTCCTCACCGAGTTCTTCACACCCCGACGTTTCAGGTAGAGTGGCGCGCGGTGGAGTCGCCTAGTGGCCGAGGGCGCTCGCCTCGAAAGCGAGTGTAGGGCAACCTACCGTGGGTTCGAATCCCACCTCCACCGCACAGGGCCGCCGTTCGCCCAGGGGAATGCGTGGTCAAGAGCAAGGGCGGAAGTCGGTTGCCGCGAGCTGTCGCACATGTGTTGCACACGGCTGTTGAGCAACCGACTTCTGTGCTTTCCGGGGCCGTCTCAGGCGCCGCACAGCAGGTTGAGGGCACGGTCGACGTCGGCTTCGTCGTTGCAGACGTGGAACGACAGCCGTAGCCGGCCGTCGCGCATGGCGGCCACGACGCCGCCCTCGGTGAGCCTGGCCGCCCGTTGTGGATCGACATCGAGCGAGACGATCGCCGACTCCGCGCGCTGGGTGTCCGTCAGGCCCATCCCCGCGCGGAAGCGCCGCGCCAGGGCCCGGTTGTGCTCTCCGATCGCGGTCTCTCCCACGTCGGCGAGCATCTCCAGCGCAGGTGCCTGCCCCACCCATGAGGCCCACACCGGCGACAGGTCCAGCCGGCGGGCGTCGTCGGCCAGTCGCAGCGGTTCGCCGTAGAGCGAGTCCCAGATCGAGGCGCCGGCATACCAGTTGGCTCCCAGGGGCGGGAGGCCGGCGAGGGCTTCCTCGGTGCCGGCGAGGAAGGCCACCCCGCGCGGCCCGAGGAGCCACTTGTAGCCGGCGCATACGAGCAGGTCGATCCGATCGACGGGCAGCGGCAGCCAGCCGGTGGACTGCGTGGTGTCGAGGAGCAGTCGGGCGCCGTGCTCGCGGGTTGCCGTGCACAGTTCCTCGATCGGGGCGACCCGCCCGTCGGATGACTGCACTGCCGAGACGGCGACGAGGTCGGTCTCGTCGGTCACAGCCTCGGGGAGCGCTTCCAGCGGGACCGAACGCACCCGCACGCCCCGCTCGGCGGCGGCGAGGAAGGGAAACATTAGCGACGTGAAGTCGCCCTCGGCGAGTACGACCTGCGCGTCCGCGGGAAGCCCGCCGGCGACGAGTCCCACCAGTTGCGATGCCTGCGAGCCCACAGCCACTCGATGCGATGGGATGCCGGTGAGCCGGCTGAAGGCGGTCCGGGAACGGTCCACCGCCTCGTCGAGGGCAGCCAGCTCTAGGCGGCCGGCCGCGCGCCGGCGCTCGTGCTCGTGGACCGCCGCGCTCGCCGGACGCGGAGCCACCCCGTAGGTGGCGGTGTTGAGGTAGGTCACCTCGGTGTCGAACTGTTCGCGGAGGGAAGCCGCGCTCGTTTCGGGACGGGACGACGAGGTCGGAGTGTTCATGGCCCGATCGTGCCCTCGCGGCAGCCCAAGGACAAACGATTGTTTTTTAGCTCACCGATAAACCTGGTTGATATCTTCATTGTGTGCTTGATCTGCACCGGTTGCGCATCCTGCGCGAGGTGGGCCGGCTCGGTTCCATGACGGCCGCAGCCGCCGCGCTGTCCTACACCCAGCCCGCGGTCTCCCACCACATCAACCGGCTGGAGGCCGAGGTGGGCACCCCGCTGCTCACCCGGCATGGGCGCGGCGTCCGGTTGACCGAGGCGGGCCGGGTGCTGGTTGAGCGGGTCGACGCCGTGCTGACCGAGTTGGCCATGGCCGAGGAAGAGGTCGCGGCTATCGCGGGACTGCGCGGCGGGCGGGTGCGGCTGGCCGCTTTCCCCACGGCTGCCGCCGCTGTGGTCCCCGATGCGCTGGCCGCGTTGCACCGGCGTGCCCCTGGGGTCACGGTGAGCCTGGTCGAGGCCGAGCCGGCCGAGGCGCTGGGTCTGCTGCGCGCGGGAGAGGTCGACATCGCGCTCACGTTCCGCTACGGCGATTCCCCGCCCGACGCTGACACCCGGGTGCACGAGGTTTTCTTGATGTCCGACCCGGTACTGGTAGTGACGGGGGCGGACCATCCGTGCGCCGGCCAAGACGGCCTGCGGCTGGCCGATCTGGCCGACCAAACGTGGGCTTCGGGGTGCGAGCGCTGTCGTGACCATCTCGTGCGTACCTGCCATACGGCTGGGTTCGAGCCGCGCGTCGCCTACGCCACCGACGACTACGTGGCGATCCAGCG
The DNA here is from genome assembly GCF_039539445.1 of Salinactinospora qingdaonensis. Taxonomy (NCBI): domain Bacteria; kingdom Bacillati; phylum Actinomycetota; class Actinomycetes; order Streptosporangiales; family Nocardiopsidaceae; genus Salinactinospora; species Salinactinospora qingdaonensis. Next base: position 67,737 of record NZ_BAABDD010000004.1, on the reverse strand, counting down.
GCTCGTGTCGCGGGGGCTGGCGATTACCGCCCTGCCTGAGCTGGCGCTGACCCTGCACCGCCCGTCAGGGGTGGTGGTGCGGGCGGTGCCCGACTTGGCCGAGCGTCGGGTGCACGCTGTGGTGGTGGCGGGGGCGCGGGCGCCTGCCGTCTCGGTGATGCTCGACGAATTGGTGGCCGCTGCCGCCCCCACCGAGGTGCGGGAACCACTGGCCGCTCCGGCACCCGCCTCGGGAGCGACCACCGCCCACTGGCCGGTCACGCGAGGGGAGAGTCGGGGAGGTTGACGAGCCGCTCCCGCTCGCCTCCCGTGTCGCGGGTCTGGCGCCAGAGAGGGCTGTCCAGGAAGTGGTTGTCGAAGCGTTCCTGTGTGTCGAGGAGCTCCTGCGGCTCGGCTTCGCCTCTGTTGATCCGGTCGATGAGCCGGAAGTACTCGAAACGCTCGGCGTCGGGGGTCTGGATGATGAGCACGTCGGCCGTTGCATCGGGGGCCGCCGCGAAGGCGTGCGCCATGGTCGGCGGTACGAAGAGGAAGTCTCCTTCCCGGGCGGTGGTGACTCGATCGGCGCCACCGGCCGTTTTCGACGCTGGTAGCCCACCGTCGGCGGAGCCGTGGAGCCCCCTAGCGATCTGAACTGGCGAAAATCCGGATCTCGGAGTGTGGATGCGTGATTTCCCAGCTCAGACCTGCTCTGTATCGGGTCGGCGGTGCGGGCGCCACGCGCTGACCGCTGGCCCGGCGAGCGTCGCAGCGTAATGGCTGGTGCGAAAGCACGCTACCGGCAAGAGGACAACGGATATTCCGAAATTTTCGCTGCCGCTCATAGTGCATTTTGTTCTCCGGTGATAGCTATCACATATCCGTTGTTCCGATTGGCTGCACAAACAACCGTCGATAAGGGGATGACCTGCTGCTTTTTCTTCGTGGCGCTGGGGTGCTTTTCATTCCCCGGATGGTCCGCCCCTGGGATGTTCTTCTGGTCGTTCCCGCTCCTCGCTGCGACGGTGACTATGGTCTACTATTTCACAAAATAGGAAAAACCGGTTCATATCGAGTTGGCTTGACTGAACAACACAGTGACCACGGCAGGCGACGAGGCCCATAGCCGGCAATAAAAGACCAGGCCACCCTAGCTTTCGCAGAGCGACGTCGGGTGGATCGAGAAGGAGGTAGGGCATGTCCCCCAACATGACCACCCCACCACAGAGGTGACCGGTTCCGGCGCACCGCCGGGCCCCAAACGCGGCGGGAAACGCCCGACAAAGCGTCACTCGCTGTTGCAGCCATTGCTATGGCGGCTGCATTTCTTCGGTGGTTTCCTCGTCGCACCCATCGTGCTCTCGCTGGCGATCACCGGCATCCTCTACGCCTGGAATCCCCAGATCGAAGCCGCGCTGCACCACGAGACGCTCACCGCGACCGCCGAGGAACCGGCGCGGCCCTTGGGCGAGCAGGTCAGTGCCGCACAAGCCCAGTACCCCGATTGGCAGGTGCACGCCGTCACCCCAGCGCCCGAGGACAGTTCGGAGACGACCGGTGTCACGCTCGCGCCACCTCCCGACGGTTCGGCCCGCCTGAGGGCGCCGTCACCGTCTACGTCGATCCCGCATCGGCCCACGTCACCGGGGAGATCACCGAGTCCGAGCGCCCCGACGAGTAGTTGCGTAACCTGCACTCCAGTTGGCATCTGGGGGCGTTCGGGCAGCCGGTGACCGAACTCGCCGCCAGTTGGGTCCTCGTCTCGATCTTCACCGGCCTGTACCTGTGGTGGCCTCGCAGCAAGCGCGCACTGGCCCAAGCCTTCCGGATGCGCCGTCCGGGATGGTCGCGGTGGCGCTCGGTGCACTCGCTGTTGGGTGTGGTCATCTCCGTCTTCCTCGCACTCCTGGTGGTCACCGGCTTGACCTGGACCAACTACGCGGGCACATGGCTGGATGCGTTGCGCGCGCAGTTGGGTTCGGGGGCGCCCTCGGTCAGTACCGAGGTGGCCGGTGGCGAAGCGGCGAGCCAGTCCGGGGGCTCTGCCGGTGAATCGGCTGACGTCGATCTCACGGGCGACATCGACGGGGTGGCCGCCGCGGCGCACGAGGCCGGCCTGTCCGGCGCGCTGGAACTCACCCCGCCGGGCGAGCCGGGGCACGCCTGGACCGCTGAGGTCAACAAGCGCCAGTGGCCCATCGAGGACACCACGGTAGCCATCGACCCGGCCACCGGCCAGGTCACCGACCGCGTCGAGTGGAGTGACTACCCGCTGCTGGCCAAGGCCACCACTGTCGGGATCGCTTTCCATCAGGCGGAGCTGTTCGGGGTGGTTAACCAGGTGGGGCTGACGCTGCTCGCCCTCGCGCTGGTCGTGCTCATCCTCGCCGGCTACCGCATGTGGTGGCTGCGTCGCCCGGCCGGCGGGCTCGGGGCACCTCCCGCGGCGGGCCCACTCCTGCGCAACGTTCCGCTCCCGCTGCTGGTCGGTTTCGCGGTGCTCATGGTGCTGCTGCCCACCCTGGGCGTGTCGTTCCTGCTCTTCTTGTTGGCGGAGCGGCTGTGGCGGGCTGTGCGCGCTGCCCGTCCGCCCTCGTCGGGACAGCGCTGAGCCGTCGGCGGCGTGGCGCCGGGGAGGACGGCTCCCCGGCGCCCGCTGAGGGGGCCGGCGGGTCGTTTCAGTAGCCGCGGCGAATCCACGCGTGCAGGTGGGGTTTTTCGTCGCCGACGGTGGTGGACGGGCCGTGGCCGGGGTGGACGGCTGTGTGGGCGGGGAGAGTGAGCAGGCTTTCCTGGATGGATTCGATGACGACTTCGAAGTCGGAGAAGGAGCGCCCGGTGGCTCCGGGGCCGCCCCGGAAGAGGGTGTCGCCGCTGAACACGGCGCCGAGTTCGGGGACGTAGAAGCAGCAGGAGCCGGGGGAGTGGCCGGGAGTGTGCAGCACGCGCAGGTGGGTGGCGGCGATCTCGATGAGCTGGCCCTCCCGCAGGGCGCCCTCGGGCGGGCGCTGGGGGTGGGTGAGTTCCCAGACCTGTAGGTCGGCGGGGTGGAGCAGGATCGGCGCGTCGGTGGCCGCGGCCAACTCTGGCGCGATTGTGACGTGGTCGTCGTGGGCGTGGGTGGCCAGGATCGCCACGACTCGCCGGCCGGCGATGAGCTCGGTGATGGCGGTGAGGTCGTGGGGGGCGTCGATGACGACGCACTCGGTGTCGTCGCCGAGGACCCATACGTTGTTGTCGACCTCGAACGTCTGGCCGTCGAGGCTGAACGTTCCCGAGGTGGTGGTGTGGTCGATGCGCGCGCTCATGCGATCACCACCACCGAGCGCCGCACACCGCCGTGTCCCCTACCGCGGACTTCATGCCTCATCGCTACTCCCTCTCCTCGGTGAGCGCTGTCGTCGGGTTTGCTTTCGGGAACGCTGCGCCGCTGTCGCTGGACGCACCGGCCCGAGCCTGCCGTGCGAGAGCGGGGGCGCGAAGCCGCGATCGGAAGGGGCCGGCCGGTCGGGGCTCCCGGCGCTCGGCTGGAGCCGGGCGGCAACGTGTCGCGCGCACCTGCGGGGGTCCGGACCCGCCTGGACGCGCGGGACCGCCGGCGGACGCGGACGGCCGTTGCCTGCCGGTACCAAACCCATCGGCTCTCCTTAGCGTGTGCCGCACAGAGTGACATTTCGTCGCCACATTGCGGAAGGAGAAGCCGTCGATGCCAGTTATCCATGGCACGGATGCCGGGCCTCGTGGGAAGGCCGGAACGGAGCTGTGATCGGCCGCTGCCGCTGCGCCCCCTCCTGGACACGTCGGAAGAGGCGACCGGGCGACATGGTCCGCCCCGCCGAGGGACGTCGCCACGCTCCCAGCGGTTGGGCACGAGGATAATTCGATGTCGGCGGGCACGCCGGGATGACATCCTGAAGAGATGAGACCGGTGGTACGTGCGTTCGAGGATCGTGATCAGGATACGGTGGTCGCTCTTTCCCTGCGGGCGTGGGCGCCGGTCTTCGCTTCGCTGGAGAACGTCTTGGGCGACTCTGGGGTGTACGCGCAGATGCACCCGGACTGGCGTGCCGATCAGCGCCGTGCGGTCCAGCAGGCGTGCGGCTCGGAGAACATCCACGTGTGGGTCGCCGAGGTCGACACGCTCGTGGCCGGTTTCGTCGCCGTGCGGTTGGACCATGAGGCGAGCCTGGGGGAGATTTACATGGTCGCCGTCGACCCCGACCACCAGCGCAGCGGTGTGGGAACGGCGCTGACCTCGTTCGCTCTGGAGTGGATCAAGGAGCAGGGCATGGCCGTGGCCATGGTGGAGACCGGTGGCGACCCCGGCCACGCTCCCGCCCGCCGTGTCTACGAGCGGGCCGGTTTCGTGCAGCTCCCGATCGCCCGGTACTTCAAGAAGCTCTGAGTTCTTCGGGTGGGGGAAGGCGGTGAGGGGAGTGGGAACGCAGGAGCGCTGCATGTCGGTGCTGTGTGCTGAGGTCGGGGTGGGGGACGTGAGGCGGCGACGGCCGGTGGTGGGTGGGGCGGGTAGAGGCGTTTTGCGTCGCTCGCGCCTCGATCGCTTCGCGATCTCGGCAGCCTGAGGGGGTGCGGGGCCGGGTAGGCACCGAGTCGACACTGTGCACCGGGATCGGGGGCAGCGAGGACGGGTGGCGGGATCGGTTTGGATGCATGTTCGGCGACTCTCCTGGCCCAGGATCGCCGAATGGGCATCCTCGTCGTGATCATGGCGGCCGCGCGGGAGCTGGTTTGCCGGGTTTATGACGCCTTTCGGGGCGAGGGGAAGCCCGCCCCGCCTGCGGAACAGGCCGGTCGCGGGTTCGTGGCGCCCTCGACAGCCGCGATGATCATGGAAGCTCTACCTTCCCCGCTCCCATCTCGCAGCGGCCACCCACGCCCCCCAGCGAACCGGAACCGACCCTGCGCCCGCCCTACCCACCGCCTGTCGTCGCCGCCTACATTGTCGCCTCCGACTCCGGCGCACAGTACCGATTCCACACCACCTCTACCCACCACCGCTCCTAGGTTGCCGAGATCGCGAAGCGATCGAGGTGCGAGCGACGGGCATCTGTTACACCCGCCCACGCCGCGGCGCCACGGCTTTCGGATGCGGGCGGCCAGACCATCAAGAGCGCCTTACCAGCGAGGAAGCTAGTCATCCTACATTTGACAATGGGTGTTATGTGTGGTTTTTCGTTTTAGTGAACTGTGTGAAGAGGCTGTTACGTATCGGCTGACGTGGCCTTCCGGGGATTGACGGCCTTCTTGGGCGTGTGGCTTGATTGAGCTACCAAAATGATCCAGTGGTTCACTGAGTAGACCGATCCGGTTTTCCAGCGGTTTCACGAGACCGGCCGGTTCGGACGCCTCAACAGCTCACGGAAGGTCAGGCCATGGCACAGACCCGGATGCGGCCACCACCATCAGCGGCTCCGGCCGCCCAGGAGGCCGTCGCGACCCTCGGCCGGCAGGCCGGCTCGATGGCCGCCGCTCTGCGTCCGGTGGGGTGGTTCCTGATCGTCGCTGTGGCCGGGACGGCGCTGTGGGAGGGCTACAAAGCCCTCGGCCGCTCGATCGGCGACGTGATCCCCGGTCTCGGTATCGCCCTGCCGGTAGCTACCGACGACATGGCGATGCCCCACGTCGGGGCGATCCTGGGCTCACTGGGGGCGCCGGTGCAGCGCGGCGTCGACGTTTCCCTGGGCTCCTACCTGGTGCAGCAGGCCGCGGTCACGCTTCAGGAGGCGCTGGCCGGGCTGGTGCTGGGCCTGCTGCTGGGGTGCGCGCTGGCCGTGCTGTTCCTGCTGCTGGCGCCGGTGCGCCGCGGGCTGCTGCCGTGGGTGGTGGCCTCGCAGACCGTGCCGCTGGTGGCCATCGCCCCCATGGTGGTGGTCTGGGGCGGCCAGGTGGGCATGCCGGCGGCGCTCACGGTCGCCGCGATCTCGGCCTACCTGGCGTTCTTCCCGATCACCGTCAACACGCTGCGCGGCCTGCAATCGCCGGCGACCATCCAACTGGAGCTGATGCGCTCGATCGCGGCCTCGCGGCGCCAGACCCTGTGGGCGCTGCGGTTCCCGGCCGCGCTGCCCTACTTGTTCGCGGGGATGCGCGTGGCCGCCACCGCCAGCGTCATCGGCGCGATCGTCGGTGAGCTGTCGGCAGGCACCGGCAACGGCATCGGCCGCGCGATCCTCAACTTCACCTACTACTACTCCAGCGGCCCCGAGAAGCTCTACGCCGCCGTGCTCGTGGCGTCCCTGGCCGGGATCGTCTTCGTGCAACTGGTCAACCTGGCCGAACGGTTGGCGCTGCGCCACCGCCCGCGTGGCTGAGTTCGTCTCCTTCCACCCGACCGAACCGGCCCGCGGCCCCGCTACGCCAACCCCGACGAAAGGCAACCCCATGAGCGATCGTGTGGTGATCGACGCCGACGCCCTCGGCAAGGTCTTCGACGCCTCCGGCCAGAAATCCGTCACCGCCCTGCACGACATCAACCTCACCGTTCGGGCGGGCGAGTTCGTCTCGCTGCTCGGGCCCAGCGGGTGCGGCAAGAGCACGCTGTTGCGCGTCATGGCCGACCTCACCTCGCCCACCAGCGGGCGCATCGAGGTCAACGGCAAGAACCCCGAGCAGGCGCGCACCAGCCGCGACTACGGGATGGTGTTCCAGCAGCCGGGCCTGTTCGACTGGCGTTCAGTGCTGGGCAACGTCGAGCTGCCGTTGCAGTTGGCCGGGGTCGCCAAGAGCGAGCGCCGCAGCCGCGCCCGGGAGATGCTGGAGCTGGTGCGGCTCTCGGACTTCGCCCGCCATTTCCCATGGCAGCTCTCCGGCGGGATGCAGCAGCGGGTGGCCATCGCCCGTGCGCTGACCGGCTCCCCCAAGCTGCTGTTCATGGACGAGCCGCTGGGCGCGCTCGACGAGATGAACCGCGAGTACCTCCAGGGCGAGCTGCTGCGGATCTGGGACAGCACCAAGACCACGATCGTCTTCGTCACCCACAGCGTCGCCGAAGCGGTGTTTTTGTCCAACCGGGTGGTCATCATGTCGCCGCGTCCGGGACAGGTGGCCACGACCGTCGACGTCGACCTGCCGGCGCCGCGCACCGCCGAGGTGCGCACCGCCCCGGAGTTCTACGACACGGTCACCGAAGTGCGTACGGCGCTACACGCGGTCCTGGCCGGCGAGGAGGCGGTGGCATGACGGCGACGACCGACACCGGCCCCCGCCGTGCCCCGGCGGTGGCGCCTTGGTTGGTGCGCCACGTGGTGCCGGCGGTCGCGGCACCCGTGGTGATCCTGGCGCTATGGCAGGCGCTGGTGCGCGGCTTCAACGTGGAGTCGTTCGTGCTGCCGGCGCCCACCGAGATCGGGGCCGCGCTGGCCGCCAACCTCACCACGATCCTGGCCGCCTCGGTGGTCACGGTGCAGGCCGTGCTGCTGGGGCTGCTGACCGGGGTGGCGGGCGGCGTGACGGTAGCGCTGCTGCTGGCGCGGTTCCGCTCGATCTCGGCGCCGGTGCTGACCGTGGCCGTCATCGTCAACTGCGCCCCCATCGTGGCGCTCGCACCGATCTTCAACAACTGGCTGGGCACGGCCAGCATCGCGTCCAAGGCCGGGGTCGCGGCGATCATGGTGTTCTTCCCCGTGCTGGTCAACACCGCGCGCGGCCTGCTCGACATCTCTCCTCTCCACTTGGAGGTGATGGCGTCGATGGCGGCCACCCCGCGTCAGGTGGCGCTGCGGGCGCGGCTGCCCCACGCCCTGCCCTACCTGTTCAACGGGGTGAAGCTGGGCGCCACGCTCAGCGTGATCGGCGTCATCGTCAGCGAGTACTTCGGCGGGCTGGCCAACGCCTTGGGTGTCTACATCGCCCAGATGGCGGCGCTGCCCCGCTACGCCGAGGCGTGGGCGGGCATCCTCGTCGCCGCCGCGCTGGGCCTGGCGCTGTTCGGGGCGATCAACCTGCTGGAGCGGCTGCTGATGCCCTGGCACGCCACCGTGCGCTCGACCGCCGACTGACCCTTCCACCGTTGACCCACCGCTCACCACCGTCCCCACCGCAGAGAGGAATCTCCCCATGACCCCACCTGTGTTCTCCCCGACTCCACCGCCCTGGTCGCGTCGCCTGCTGGCCACCGCCGCCGGTGCCGCGCTGCTGGCCGCGGCGGGCTGTGCCGGCCAGAGCGCCGACCTGGCCACCCCCGGCGGGGGCGGCGGCGACGATGCGAGCGCGGCCGAGCACTGCGAAAGCGTCGACGAGGTCACCGTCGTGTTGCAGTGGGTGGCCCAGTCGCAGTTCGCCGGCTACTACGCCGCCAAGGACGAGGGCTTCTACAGCGAGGAGTGCCTCGACGTCACCATCAAGGAGGGCGGGGTCAACGTGGTCCCGCAGCAGTTGCTGTCTTCGGGTAACGCCGAGTTCGCCGTCAGCCACGTCACCAAGTCGATGGCCAGCCGCGCCGAGGGCGCCGACATCGTCAACATCGCCCAGATCTTCCAACGTGGCGCCTACTTGCAGGTGAGCTGGGCCGACTCCGGGATCGAGACATTGTCCGATCTGGAGGGCAAGCGGGTGGGCAGTTGGGGGTTCGGCAACGACCTCACGCTGCGCGCCGCGATGCACGGCGCGGGGCTGGACCTCGACGAGGACACCACCGTCGTGCAGCAGCCCTTCGACATGTCGCTGCTGCTCAACCGCGAAATCGACGCCGCCCAGGCCAAGACCTACAACGAGTACGCCCAACTGCTGGAGGCCACCAACCCCGAGACGGGTGAGCTGTACCAGCCTTCCGACTTCAACGTCATCGACCTCCAGGAGTTGGGGTACTTCACGCTGGAGGACAGCGTTTATGCCCGCGGCGCGTGGCTGGCCGAGGGCGACAACGAAGACATCGCCCAGCGTTTCCTCAAGGCCACCTTCCAGGGGTGGGGGTTCTGCCGCGACTCCTTCGAGGAGTGTGTCGACATCGTGCTCGACAACGGCACCACGCTGGGCCGCGGCCACATGACCTGGCAGCTCAACGAGGTCAATAAACTCATCTGGCCCTCGCCCGAAGGCGTCGAGGGCATCGGCGACATGGACCCCGACGCCTGGGAGCAGACCATCGAGACCGCGGTCGAGGGCGAGGTGCTGCCCGAGGCGCCCGGCGAGGACGCCTACCGCACCGACCTCAGCGAGGCCGCCCGCCAGGCCGCGGCCGAAGAGGGGCTCGACGTCGTCGGCGCCGATTTCGACGCCAGGGAGGTGGAGGTGACCCCCGGCGGCGAATAAGACGTTCGCCCTCCTAATGAGGGCGATGGTTTGTGGTTAGGGTCGTGGCGTCGTGGCGGGGAGCCTCCCCCGGCGCGGCGTCCCCCTACCCCCACGATGGAAAGAAGCGTCCGCATGAGCGAGGCAGGGCTAGTCCAGCGCACGATCTGGATTCTTCGGGCGGTGGCCGCCAACCCCGAAGGGATGGGGCTGAGCGAGGTCGCCCGGGCCGCCGAGATCCCCAAGGCGACCTGCTACCGGGTGTTGAGCGTGCTGGAGCGGGAGCGGTGGCTGGACCTCGATCCGGTGACCAAGCGCTACCGGGTCTCCTTTGGGCTGCTGTCGATCGTGGGTGGGCTGCTCGACCAGGGCGGCGCCCACACCCAGATGCAGGCCATCCTGCGCGACCTGGCCGAGCGGACCCAAGAGACCTCCGGGCTCGACGTACTGATGCCCCCGCACGTCATGGTGGTTTCCCAGGTCACCGGCCCGAAGGTTATCGGCCAGACCTACCGGCCGGTGCCGCGCACCCTGTCGGTGTGGCGCACCTCCACCGGTAAGGCGCTGCTCAGTTCGCTCACCCCCGAGCAGGTGCGTGCGGACTTCGGCGACGACTTCGCCGAGAACCGGCCGGCGCACCTGCCCGATCTGGGGGTGTTCCTGGAGGAGTTGGCCGAGGTGCGCGAGCGGGGCTACGCCGTGGCCTACGACGAGATGGAGGAGGGCGCCGCCGCCGTCGCCGCGACGGTGCGCACCCGCCACACCGAGCCCTACGCGGTGTGGATCGGCGGACCCACCTTCCGTATCACGCGGGAACGCATCCCCGAGATCGCGGCCCACGTGCGCGAGGCCGCGGGGCAACTGGAGCGGGTCTTGGAGGTGACCGGGGCGGTGATCCACCGGTGAGACCTTCGGGAGGCGCCACGCGAGGAAAAGGTGACGACCTATGGCACGAGACGTTGTAACCGAACGCTCACCGAACCCGCCGGGCGCGGTGACGGTGGCCGCGTTGCAGACCGAGCCGGTGCTCGGCGACAACGCCGGCAACCTGGAGCGTGCGTTGGCCATGATGGAGGAGGCGGTCGCGTCGGGGGCGCGGCTGCTGGTGCTGCCCGAGGCCGCGGTGTCGGGCTACGTCTTCACCGGTCCCGAGCATGCCCGCGCTCACGCCGAGCAGGTGCCCGGCGGGCCGGCGTGCCGGGCGTGGGCCGAGTTGTGCGCCCGGCACGGCGTGTGGGTGGTGGCGGGGGTGATCGAGCGCGCCGGCGACGCACTGTACAACAGCGCCGTACTTCTCGGCCCGGATGGGCTGGTGGGCCGCTACCGCAAGGTCCATCTGTGGAATGACGAGAAGCGGATTTATCGACCTGGCGACCTGGGGTTTCCGGTTTATGAGACCGAGCTGGGCCGGGTGGCGATGCTGATCTGCTACGACCTGTGGTTTCCCGAGAGCTTCCGGGCGTGCGCGCTGGGCGGGGCCGATGTGGTGTGCGCCCCGTCGAACTGGGTGCCGGTGCCCGAGCAGCCCGCGGGCCAGGTGGTGATGGCCAACCTGATGTGCATGACCGGCGCGCACAGCAACAAGCTGGCGGTGGCCGCCGCGGGGCGCTCGGGGGTGGAGCGCGGCCAGCCCTTCATCGGCTCCAGCGTGATCGTGGGACGCGACGGTTGGCCGCTGGCCGGACCGGCCTCCACGGAGGGGACCGGCGTCACGCTGGCCGAGCTCGACCTGATCGCCACCCGTCCCGACCCGAGCGCGGCCTCGTTCAACGACCCGCTGGGGGATCGGCGTCCGGAGGTGTACGCGGCGCCGCGGTGACCCGCGGCTCACCTGGCATGTCTTGACACCCGCCCCCCGTGCCCGCATCATCTGAACCATCGGTTCATTCAATGAACCACACAGTCGGCGTCCCGCCGATTCCCGATCGGAGAGGAAGCACCCCGTGAACGTCACCGTCCGCAAGATCGTCGAGATCGTGCACGAGACCGGCCGAGAGAACGGGCGCCCCCTACAGCGGCCCCACCGCGTCGCCATGGTCGGTGCCGTCATCGACACCCCCTACCCCGCCGAGTACACCGAAGACCTGGTCACCACTGCCGACGCCATCGGCGCCGAGATCGGCGAGCTGGTGGGGCCGCGATGCGTGCGCGCCCTCGGCGAGGACGTCGAGGCGTTCGGCAAGGCCGCACTGGTGGGTACCGGCGGCGAGGTCGAGCACGGCTCGGCGCTCATCCACAACCTGCGCTTCGGCAACGTGTTCCGCGACGCCGCCGCCGGCACCGAACTGCTGCCCGCCGCCGAGAAGATCGGCCCCACCGGCGCCGCCATCGACATCCCCCTCAAGCACAAGCTCGACGCCAAGACCCGCTCCCACCACCAGACGGTGACCTTCCAGGTCGCCGACGCGCCGCTGCCCCGCGAGATCGTCGTCGTCTGCGCCGCCAGCAACACCGGCCGTCCGCTGGCCCGGCTCGCCAGCTTCGGCGCCGAAGTCGCCCCGGCAAGCTGACTCCGCCGCCCGCGCCACCCACCCCACCGCAACGCCGGAAGGACGCCCCCACCCCATGCACGCCACCGACAGCGCCGGCTGGTCCAAGGAACGCATCCAGCAGGCCGACCGCGACTACGTCATCCACTCCTGGTCTACCCAGGGCGCGGTCAACGCCCTGCCGATCGCCGGCGGCTCGGGCTCGTGGTTCTGGGACTACGACGGCAACCGCTACCTCGACTTCCAATCCCAGTTGGTCAACCTCAACCTGGGCCACCAGCACCCCGCGCTGGTCGCCGAGATCCAGCGCGCCGCCGCCCGCCAGTGCTACATCGGCCCCGGATTCGCCGACGAGGCGCGCGCCCACCTCGCCGAAACCCTCGCCCGGCTCGCCCCCGGCGAGTTGACCATGTCGTTCTTCACCACCGGCGGCGCCGCCGCCAACGAGAACGCCATCCGGCTGGCCCGCCACGCCACCGGCCGCCACAAGATCATCGCCCGGTACCGCTCCTACCACGGCGCCACCGCCGGCGCGCTCTCGCTCACCGGCGACCCGCGCCGGTGGGGCGGCGAGAGCGCCGCCATGCCCGGCGTGGTGCGCATGCTCGACCCCTACACCTACCGCTGCCCCGCCGGCCACCCCGACCCGTGCCCGGTGTGCACCGGCCGCCCCCACCTCGAAGAACTCCTGCGCTACGAGAATCCCGAGACCGTCGCCGCCGTCATCGTCGAGACCGTCACCGGCACCAACGGCATCATCTACCCGCCCGACGGCTACCTGCACGCCCTGCGCGAGGTCTGCGACGAGCACGGCATCCTCCTCATCTTCGACGAGGTCATGGCCGGCTTCGGCCGCACCGGCGAATGGTTCGCCTGCCAGCACTGGGACGTGGTGCCCGACATCCTCACCACCGCCAAGGGCCTCAACTCCGGCTACGTGCCGCTGGGCGCCATGATCGTCTCCCGCGACCTGGGCACCTGGCTGCGCGACCACCGCTTCCCCGGCGGCCTCACCTACGCCGGCCACCCGCTGGCGTGCGCCTCCGGCGTGGCCGCGCTGCGCATCATGGCCGAGGAAGGCGTCATCGACAACGCCCGCGAGCAGGGCCGGCTCATGGACAAGCGGCTGCGCGAGCTGGCCGAGCGCCACCCCAGCATCGGCGACATCCGGGGGCGCGGCCTGTTCTACGGCCTGGAGCTGGTGCGCGACCGCACCACCCGCGACCCCCTCGTGGGATTCCACGCCTCCGGCGCCGACGCCGCCCCCATGTCCGAGGTGACCACGGCGGCGATGCGCCGCGGCCTCTACCTCAGCGCCAACAACAACGTGCTGCGCCTGACACCCCCGCTCGTGGTCACCGCCGAGGAGATCGAGACCGCCATGGCCATCCTCGACGAGGTCCTGACCCTGGCCGACGCCCACACCGCGCCCATCGGCGAAACGGAGCACCCGCGCCCATGACCACCACCCTCATCACCGGCGGCACCGTCGTCACCGCCGAGGGCCACACGCTCGCCGACGTGCGCATCGACGGCGAGCGCGTCACGGCCGTCACCGCGCCGGGGGCCGCGGGGCCGGCCGCTCGGGCCGTCGACGCCACCGGGCACTACCTGCTGCCCGGCGGCGTCGACACCCACACCCACCTCGAATACCCCATCGACGGGTTCACCACCCGCACCTCCGACGACTTCCACACCGGCACGGTCGCCGCCGCCTTCGGCGGCACCACCACCATCGTCGACTTCACCAAGAAAGAGCCCGACCACTCGCTCTACGACTCCTTCCAACGCCGCATCGAGGCCGGCAGCCGCCGCTGCGTGGTCGACTTCGGGCTGCACGCCATCGCCCCACCCCTCGAGCAGCAGGCCGACGCCCTGGCCGACCTGCGCCGGCTCGCCCGCGAGGGGGTCAGCAGTTGGAAGTTCTTCATGGCCTACCCCGGCACCCAGATGGTCGACGACGCCACCCTCATCCACGGCATGCGCCTGGCCGCCGACGAGGGCGTGCTGCCCATGGTCCACGCCGAGAACGGCCACCTCGTCGCCGACGCCGCCCGCCGCCTCGTCGACGCCGGCCACACCAGCGAACGCCACCACCACGCCGCCCACAGCCACATCTCCGAAGGCGAGGCGGTGCACCGCGCCGTGGCCATCGCCGAGAGCGTGGGCAGCCCCCTGTTCACGGTGCACGTCTCCAGCCGGTGGGCCGCCGAGGAGATCGCCGCCGCCCGCGCCCGCGGCCTGGACGTGTGGGGCGAGACGTGCCCGCAGTACCTGCTGGCCGCCTACGAGGACTACGACCACGACGGCCCCGAGGCCGCCGCCTACCTGTGCTCGCCGCCGATCCGCGAACGCGCCAACCAGGAACACCTGTGGCGGGCGCTGGCCACCGGTGCGCTGTCGACCATCGGCACCGACCACGCCCCCTTCTACCTCGGCCAGCCCGACGACCTGCCGCCGCAGAAGTCCCGCTCGACCGGTTACTTCCCCAAAGTGCCCAACGGGGTGCCCGGTGTGGAAGAGCGCCTCATGGTGATCCACCAGGCCGGCGTCGTCGAGGGCCGCATCGACCTGCGCCGCTTCGTCGACCTCACCGCCACCCGCCCCGCCAAGCTCTTCGGCCTCTACCCCCGCAAGGGCACCATCCAGGCCGGCGCCGACGCCGACATCGTCGTCTGGGACCCGGCCGCCGAGCACACGATCACCGCCGCCGGAGCGCACAGCCGCACCGACTACACCCTCTACGAGGGCATGCGGGTCACCGGCCGGCCCCGGAAGGTGTTCTCGCGCGGCGAGCTGATCGTCGACGGCGACGAACTGCACGCCACCCCCGGCCGGGGCCGCTACCTCACCCGCGCCGCCCCCGACCTCGCCTGAACCCCCGTCCCACCCGTTCCACGCCCGCCGCGCCGCGGCCACCGGAGAGGAAGACCGCCATGAAACTACCCCTGGGCATCCACGTCGGTGAACGGCTCAGCCTGGAGCAGACCATCTGGCAGGCCGAGTTGGCCGACCGCAGCGGCCTGGAATCGGTATGGGTCGCCGAGGGGCGGCTGGCCCGCGACGGCATCGTCCCCGCAGCGATCGTGGCCCACCGCACCGACAACGTGAAGATCGGCACCGGCGTGGTCAACAACAAAAGCCGCAACGCCGCGCTGATGGCGGTCACCTTCAAGACTCTCGACGAGGTCGCGCCCGGGCGGGCCATCCTGGGCATCGGCGCCTGGTGGGAGCCGCTGGCCTCCAAAGTCGGCGAGCCGCTGCGCAAACCGCTGAAATCCATGCGCGAGTACATCGGCGTGTTGCAGGCGTTCTTCCGCAACGAGATCGTCGACGTCGAGGGCGAGTTCGTCACCATGCGCGGGGTGCGCTTCGACAGCATGTACCGCGAGAACCGGCCCGTGGACATCCCCATCTACGTGGGCGCGGTCGGCCCGCGGATGCTGGAGCTGGCCGGCGAGCTCACCGACGGTGTCCACATGGATTTCCTGTTGCCGCCCTCCTACCTCGACGACGCGCGCAAGGCCATCGCCGCGGGTATCGCCAAACGCGCCGACGGCCGCGCCAGCATCGACACGACCCAGATCGTGGCGTGCAGCGTCAACGACGACGACCGCCAAGAGGCCATCGACGCCTGCAAGGCGTTCCTCACGCTCTACCTCATGCAGCAGCCCCACATCGCCGAGCACTGCGGGGTCGAGCCCGAGCTGGTGGCCCGCATCCAAGAGGTCGCCGGCTGGCCCGCCACCCCCGAGGACATCAAACGCGCCATGACGCTGGTGCCCAACAGCCTGGTGCAAAACGTCACCGCCTGCGGCACCACCGCCGAGGCGTTCGAGCGGCTCCAGACCTACCACGAGGCGGGCGTGCGCTGCCCCATCATCTCCACCCTGGGCGACAAGGAGCAGACCCTGACCCGGCTGGTGGCCGCCGCCCGCGACTGACAGCCCACCATCCTCACTGTGCTCCCCGACGCGAAAGGCACCCCGATGAAAGCAGCGGCCGTCCAACTGCGGGTCGACGCCGACCGCGCCACCATGATCCAGCGGGCCGCCCGGCTCATCGACGCCGCCGCCGAACAGGGCGCGCACCTGGTGCTGCTGCCCGAGCTGTTCAGCCTGCCGTTCGTGCAGCCCGAACCCGACCTCGACTACTTCGCCCACGCCGAGGACCCCCACGACGGCCCCTCCAACCGGATGGCCGCCGACCGCTCCCGCGCCCACGGCATCACCGTCATCTCCTCGGTGTTCGAGGCCACCGCAACGCCCGGGGTCTACCACAACACCGCCTGCACCTATGTGGCCGGCGAGCTGCGCTCGCTGTACCGCAAGTCGCACCTGCCCTTCTCCAACGGCTTTCCCGAGAAGTTCTACTTCCGGCCCGGCGAGCACCCGCCCGAGACCGTCGACACCGGCCAGACCCGAGTGGGCACCATCATCTGCTACGAGCGCCACTTCCCCGAGCTGGGCCGGCATGTGGCGCTGGACGGCGGCTCGGTGCTGGCGGTGCCGGTGGCCTCGGCCAGCGCCCCCATGCGTGAGGTGTTCCAACTGGAGTTGCGCGCCCACGCCATCTTCAACACCATGTTCGTGCTGTGCGCCAACCGCATCGGCACCGAGGGCGCCAAGGACTACTTCGGCACCAGCGCCGTCTACGACCCCGACGGTCAGATCCTCGCCCAAGCCGGCGACTCCGGCGCCGACGAGCTGGTCCTCGCCGAGCTGGACCTCGACCGCGTCACCCAACGCCGCCACACCCGCCCCTTCCTGCGCGACCGCCGCCCCGACCTCTACGCCCGGTGAGCTGCTCTCGCGCTATGGCGGTGCCGGCGGGTGTTTTTGTTGGTTGGCCGCCCTGACGTGAGGCGGTGGCGAGACCGTGATTCCGGGTGAGGGGCCGGCGCACGCGCCACTCGTACCTCCATCGCTTCGCGATCTCGACAGCCTCGGGGTTTGGTGGCGGCGTGCGCCCGCGGCGGCTTCGGGCCAGTGAGCGGGCGCAGCGAGGGAGGGCATCGCCACGTCCGTGACCGTGCCAAGCCAAGGATCGCCAGCCGCCGCCCCTCGCCGCGACGCATCCATCGACGATGAGGTCAGGAGACGGCTGTCCCGCGCCGCGCGGCGGGCGCGGGACGCCATTCGCGCACGCTCTCCTCGGTGAGCTGGTGCCGCTCGTACTGTCGGGCCAGCCACTCTCGAACCGCTGCGGCCGGTTGCGCGTCCCACTCCTCGTCGTGCTCGCCGTGCCACTGCTCCAGCCAGGGCAGCAGTTCCCGCGCCCCGGCGAGCAGCGGCGCGACCCGCTCCAATGGCCGGCCGTCGGTGCCGGCCCGGTCGGTGGTGAGGTTCATCAGGGCTTCGGCCCGCTGCCTGTGGTTCCAGCCGGCCCAGCCCAGCACCGGTTCGGCGGCGGGTCCGGCATCGGGGTAGGAGATGAACCGCTCCCTCGGCACGTCGAGTGTGCCGCGGTTGCGCCAGTAGGAGGGGTCGCGGAAGTCGTCGGGTCCGTAGCGGGGCGGGGCGGGCAGCCGCGTGCGCCGGCCGGTGCGGTCCTGCTCGCGCTGCTGCTCCCAAACCTCTTCCCACCGGGCGCGGGTGTCCATACCGGTCTCGGTGTAACGCAGCGCGGCAGGGGAGGGCACGTGCTGGTCGGCCGTGATCTCGTGCAGCACGTCGGCGAGCCCGGAGTGGGGCCTGCCCAGGTGGTCGGCGGCGTACAGTTCGGCGACCGCGATGACGTCGGCGGCGTCGGCGGCGCGGGTGAGGGCGTCGGCGAGTTCGGCGACGGTCATGGCACGGGGCGCGGCGTCGCGCCCGTCGCGGCTGTGGAACCACAGCGACGGCTCCTCGCACCGGTCCAGCAGCCAGCCGCGCACCGCCCGGTGTTGTTTCGCCTCCCACTCCTCGGTCGACCAGCGCCGCTTGTACTCCGGCCGCTCGATCCGGCCGATGGCGCGGTGCCGCTCGATCGTCTCGACGCGCGCCCGCACGATTTCCCGGTACCAGTCGGGCCAGCGCTCGGGGATCTCGGTGACGGGGGTGGAGCCGTGCCGTTCGAACCAGCTCGTCTCCTTCTCCCCGGCGGCCACCTGCCGGGCGAGCACGATCTCGAACGCCCGCTCGCCCAGGTCGACCTCGGGCACCTCGTCGACGTCCGGCGAGACGAGCGCGGCGGTCTCGTCCTCGTCGAACAGCCCGTAAAGGCCGTAGACCTGCCAGTCCAGCTCCTCCTGGAGCGCGATCATCCACTGTCGGGCCGACGTGTGCGACGCGTGGGCGGCGTCCAGCCGCTCGCGGGTGGGCGCCGCGCTCGCGGCGACGGCGGCGGGCTCGTGGGCGGCGAGTTCTTGGGCGAAGAGGTCGAGGTAGGTGCCCGGTTCCAGCGGGAGAGCGGGGGGAAGGGGGAAGTCGTCGAGCGTGTCCGCGGTGAACTCGTAGGGCCGTTCCCAGTTCTCACGCGCGAAGTCGCGGCCTCCGAGCTGTTTCCCACGGTCGCGGGAGGTCTGCTTCAGCCAGAAACACGCCGCCGACGAGTTGAGCAGACCCACCAGGCTCAGGTGCTCGTCCTCGCTCGTTCCCGCTTTCAGTTGGATCACGGGGGTGGAGTGCCCGAAGATCCGTTCGCCGCGGTCC
The DNA here is from genome assembly GCF_039539445.1 of Salinactinospora qingdaonensis. Classification (NCBI taxonomy): domain Bacteria; kingdom Bacillati; phylum Actinomycetota; class Actinomycetes; order Streptosporangiales; family Nocardiopsidaceae; genus Salinactinospora; species Salinactinospora qingdaonensis. The sequence continues at coordinate 49,388 of NZ_BAABDD010000004.1, read as the reverse complement.
AGGAAGAAGTGGTTGTGCGTGGCAGTGAAGGAGAACGGGATCAGGAAAGGGCAGTCGTGCTTGTCAAGAGAGAGCTTCGCGTACTCGAACCACGCCCGATCCGGTGCTTCCCGGGCAGGCGAGAGTTCGTGGCGCGATTCGAGCGGCGTGCGGTTGGGCCACAGGAACCGTTCGGCGGCGGGGGTGACGGCGGCGGTTCGGCCGTGGTCGGTGTAGGGGAAGACGGCGTAGGTGTCGTCGGGCAGCACCCAGTCGCCGATGAACACGGTGTCGACGATGGGGCGGACGTGTTCCGGGAAGAGCCCTTTCCTGCCGGCTTCGGCTCGGCCGACCACGTAGGCCCCGCTCTCGCGCAGGGTCGCGTAGCCGCCGATGTCCTCGGTGAGGTCAGAGAGGAGACGCGCCGCTGCTTTCGCCATGTCCCGTTCCGGCGCCGTCCCACCGCCCTCGGGCAGCGACAATGGGTGGCCGGCGAAGAACCCGCGATCGAAGTCGTGGACGCTGACCCACTCCGACTCCGTCTCCGGATTGTCGATCTGCTCGGCGATGGCGCGCAGCACCGCCCCTTCGGCGGCGCTGGCGGTACTGTCCGGATTACCGGGTTCGCGTTGGATGCCGAGCGCCACGCGGACCGGGGCGTCCCAGCCGTAGACCGTGTTCCGGCCGGCCAGGATCACGGTCGGCTTGTCGTCGCCGGTGGTGTAGGCGCCCGAGGTGTCGAGCACGTGGGTGAGCTTGACCCGCCGGCTGAGGAAGTCCTCGACGAGCTTCTTCCCGTACTCCCGCTTCATGAAGTGGTTCGCGGCCAGTTGCCCCGAGAAGCCGCCGTCGTCGCGTGTGGCCAGCTCGAAGAGGCGCTGGGAGAACAGGGGAACGGGGGAGTGGTCGTCCGGACAGACGTCGTACGCAGAACGGTGTTTCTCCCGGTCCCGCTCGTCGACGATCCCGCCGGCGGGCGGGCTCGCCACCGTCACGTGGTAGCTGTTCACGCCGAGCAGGTCCACGGTTTCGGAGTAGGCCCACACGTCTTCGGTGGTGTGGAAGAACCTCTTCTTGTTGGTGGCCACCGGCGGGGTGTTCGTGTTCCCCAGCACGCCGCGGCCGTGTAGCAGCGCATCACCGACCGCCACGTTGAGCGCGAACTCGGGGGCTTCGTCGAGGCGCCGCAGCCCCGCCTCGTCGAGAACGGCGACCAGCAGGCGGAACCGGGCGATGGCGACGGCGAACGGGTTCGTGTCGCAGCCGTGCACCGAGTTCAGCGCCGTGCGGATCAGCGCCCAGTCGTCCACGGAGCAGCCAGCGGCGGTGTCGCTTTCCGCCGCCTGCCGGTGTTTGCGCAGGATACGCCGGAACAGCCCCAGCAGGAATCCCCCGCTGCCGCAGGCCGGGTCGATGGTGCGCAGGCCCACGTGGCGCCAGATCACCGCTGCGTCGGCGTCGCGCACCTCCAGTTCCGGTTCGAGCCCGAATTCCTCGATCGCCGGTTCCAGCGTCAGGTCGAGCACGAGTTCCTCGGCGGCTTCGTGCGTGTGCGACAGCGCGTAGGCTCTGCGGGCCGGATCGCTGAGATCCTGGTAGATGTGTGCCAGGAAGCCGGTGTCGAGGTCTGCGTCCACAAAGCTGTGGACGGGTTCTCCGCTGGAGTCGCGGCGGCGCCAGAACCCCAGTAGTTCACTGGCGGCCTTGTCGCTGGGCGGGAGCTGCCACAGCGGGTTGTGTTCGCGGTTCAACAGTGTGGCCATGGCGGGGTGGCAGGCCGCCAGGTGGTCGAAGGCGGCGATCAGCCAGTCGCGGTCGCCGCGGTCGGGCGATTCGCCCAGGAACGCAGCGTGCCGGGACTCAGCCACCGCGAGCCGCTCTGCGGGACCGGCCAGCCACGGCTGCTCGATCAGCCCGTTGTCCTCGCAGAAGCGCACGAACAGCGTGGCCAGCACCCAGCCCGCCGCCACCTGGGTGATCCGATGGCGGCGCCACGCCTCGTAGGGACCGTCGATGCGCGCTGCTTTAACCAGCTTGCGGTACTCCGTCTCGAAGACCGCCTGGTATTCCGACACCCGGTCGTTGCGCGCCCGGATGTCCTTCTCCAGCAGTTCGACCTGCTCGCGTAGCTCCTGCAACAACCCGTCCCGCTCCGCTTTACCGCCGGCCACGACGCCTCCCTGTTCATATCGCCTACTTCGGGGCTCGAGCGCGTTCACCCTGCCAGCGGGGTACGACGATCAGCGCGCAGTCGAAGGACAGCAGGAGAAGCCGCGGGACCACATGGCTACTTTCAGCCTCCCGTGACCTGGCCATCTTTGCCCCACCCGACTCCTTGACACGGGGGCTCCGCCCGGCGCCCACCCCACACTCACCGCAGGCCCTCGCTGCCCCGCCACCCGCGCCAGTCCCAACGCACAGCACCGACCTCCAGGCCGTCTCCTCAGGAGAGCGACCGTCGGCTTGTTTTCCGCTCGGCCCACGAGCAGGGGGAGGCCAGGGTGCGCTGCGTCGTTCTCTTCGGCCGGTCTGCCGTCGCGCCATGGGGCCAGGCCGCGGTGTCCGGCGCATCGCGTCAGTAAGTCGAGCCCCTCCAGGGCTTCCGTAATCGTTTAGCTACCTAAAGGAACGAAACCCCGCGATTCCATCCTTCTTGACAGGCCCCTCCGGTTGTTCTACAAGTGGAGAAGTATTAGTTATCCACTTGTAGAAGACGTTGCGTGGAAGGGGTCACATTGGCGAGGGACGGCAGTCCGGACCACAAGACGGCCACGGCGCTCATGGACGCCACCGAGCGGCTCCTGATCACTCACGGCTACGCGGGAGTGTCGACCCGGCGGGTGGCCGAGGAAGCCGGTCAGCCCCACGGTCTGATCCGGTACCACTTCGGCTCGCTGGAAGCGCTGACCCTGCGCACCCTGGACCGGGCGGCGGACCGCATCCTCGACCGCCAGCAAAAGCTGTACGGCGGTGACGAGGCATTCATCGACAAATGGCGAACCGCCATGAACCTGATCGACGTCGACCTGGCCGCCGGGTTCCCGAAACTCGTCGCCGAACTGTTCGCCAAGGCGTGGAACGACGACGTCTACCGCGAGGGCCTCAGCCGCACGATGGAGAGGTTCACCGACATGCTGAGCACCGCGGTCTCCGGAGCGGCCCAGGAGTACGGAGCCGACCTCGCCGAGGACGACGTCCTCGCCCTGGCCACGCTCATCCGCACCTTCCAGATCGGCATCCTCATCGAACGCCTGGCAGGTATCGACACCGGCCATACGGAACTCCTGGCGGCCATCGACCGCCGGCTCGCACTCAAACACGGAGGCGACGATGCGCGCCCGGCAACCTGACACCACCGGTTTCGTCGATCGAGACGGCGTCCGGATCGGCTACGAGGTCCACGGCGACGGAGACGTGACCGTCCTGCTCCTTCCCGCGTGGGCGATCGTCCATAGCCGACTGTGGAAGGCCCAAATCCCGTACCTGGCGAAACGGTACCGGGTGATCACCTACGACCCCCGGGGCAACGGAGCCTCCGATCGGCCCGTCGATCCCGCGGCCTACGACGTTCACACGCAGGCCGAGGACGCGCTCGCGGTCCTGGACGCGGCGGGCGCGCAGCGAGCCGTCCTCGTGGGGAACTCCTTCGGCTCGATCCTGGCCTACCTCCTCGCGGCACTCCACCCCGAGCGGGTGGCGGGCGCCGTCCTCATCGGCACGACGCTGAACGTCACGGGACGCGACGACTACCCACTGGCTCAAGCGCTGCTGACCTTCGACGAGGACAAGGGAAGCGACGAAGGCTGGAACCGGTACAATCGGCACTCCTTCCAGCGGGACTTCGCGGGCTTCGTCCGGTTCTTCGCCGGCGAGGCCATGAACGACCCGCACTCCACCAAGCATTGGGAAGACGCGGTCTCCTGGGGCCTGGAGACGACCCCCGAGGCGTTGGCCGCCACGTTGAGCGACCGGGCCGGGGTCCCTCCCGCAAAGTCCGCCGAACGGCTGCGCGCGCTGGCTCCACGGATCACCTGCCCGGTCCTCGTCGTGCACGGCACCCAGGACCGGATCGGCCCGGTCTTTTTGGGACGCTCCGTGGCCTCGCTGCTGCGGGCACCCATCGTGGAGCTGGAAGGCGCCGGGCACTGTCCTCAGGCCCGCTACCCGGTCCAGGTGAACCGGCTCCTGCGCCGGTTCGTCGACGAGACCGTCCAGGCCGGCACGGCGGCCGACAGTGAGCCGCGCCGCACTGGGCCGTCTCGCGGCCCCCGCCGGGAGGCTTCCCGACCTCGGGTGCTCTACCTCTCCTCGCCGATCGGTCTCGGCCACGCTCGCCGCGACCTCGCCATCGCCACGGAACTGCGCTCGCTCGTCCCGGACGCGCGCATCGACTGGCTCGCCCAAGACCCGGTCACCCGCGTGCTCGCCACCGCCGGGGAACGGGTGCACCCGGCCAGCCGTGCGCTGGCCAGCGAGTCCGCTCACCTACAGGCCGAGTCCTGCGAACACGACCTGCACGTCTTCGAGGCGGTGCGGCGCATGGACGAGATCCTCGTCGCCAACTTCATGACCTTCCTCGACGTGATCCAGCAGGAACACTACGACCTCGTCGTCGGCGACGAGTCCTGGGACGTCGACCACTTCCTCCACGAGGACCCGGCCGTCAAGCGGGCGCGCTTCGCCTGGCTCACCGACTTCGTCGGCTACGTCCCCATGCCCGCCGGCGGCGAGCGAGAGCGGCTCCTGACAGCCGACTACAACGCCGAGATGCTGGGCCACATCGAGCAACACCCCGACATCCGCGACGTCTCGATCTTCGTCGGCGACCCCGACGACGTCGTGGACCTGCCCTTCGGCCCCGGGCTACCCGGTATCCGAGAGTGGACACAGGCCCATTACAGCTTCGCCGGCTACATCACCGGCTTCGACCCGGCCTCGCTGGGCGACCGCTCCCATCTACGGCGAGAGCTCGGCTACCACCCCGACGAGACGGTGGTCATCGCCGCCGTGGGTGGCTCCGGTGTCGGCGGCTCGCTGCTGCGCCGCGTCATCGAGGCCCATCCACTGGCGGCCGAGAACGTGCCGGGGCTGCGCACCATCGTCGTGACCGGCCCCCGCCTGGACCCGGCCTCACTTCCCGACGCGCCCGGCGTCGAGAAGCGCGCCTACGTTCCCGACCTCCACCGCCACCTGGCCGCCTGCGACCTCGCCCTCGTGCAGGGCGGCCTGACGACGACGATGGAACTCACCGCGACGGGACGGCCCTTCCTGTACTTCCCGCTGCGCAACCACTTCGAACAACAGATCCACGTCCCCCACCGGCTGCGCCGCTACGGCGCCGGACGGGCCATGGACTACGCCACGGCCACGCCCGAGGCCATCGCCCACGCCATGACCGAGGAACTGGGCCGCACGCTCACCTACCAGCCGGTCGACGGCGGCGGTGCTCGCCGCGCGGCCACCCTGCTCGCCGAATGTCTCTGACACCTGGCCCTCGGCGGCGCTCCACCGTCGCCGGAAACCCGGAAGGAACACCGTGAACTCTTCGCAGCACACCAACTCCGGCGGCGACCCGCAACCTCTGACGGTGGGACCGCTCCGAGACGACCTGTCCTTCGACCACGGCGCGGTGAGCGGCTTCAACGCCTGGTTCTTCACCGCGTTCGCCGGATACATCAACCACATCGCGCGCCGCCACAAACAGGCCGCGTTCACCGGAACCTCCGCCGGCTCCGTGGTCGAGATCGGCGCCGGGACCGGCGCCAACATCTGCTACCTCGAACCCGGCACCCATCTGTACGCGATCGAGCCCAGCCTGCGCATGCACGACCGCCTTCGGCAGCGCTGTGCCTCGGCCGGGATCGAGTTGACGATCCTGCCGACCGGAGCGGAGGCCATCCCGCTTCCCGACGCCTCGGTCGACGAGGTGATCTGTTCGCTCGTGCTGTGCACTGTGACGGACCCGGAGCTGGTGCTGTCGGAGATCCGCAGGATCTTGCGGCCCGGTGGGCGGTTCCGTTTCATCGAGCACGTCGCCGCCCCGCATTCCAGTCTCAGGGCTCGGGTGCAAAGATCCATCCGGCGCCCGTGGGGGTGGCTGTTCGAGGGGTGCGACACGCACCGCCACACCCCCGAAACCATTCGCGGGGCCGGATTCGCGTCCGTGAGCATCGAGGAGCGCAAGTTCCGGAACTCACTCTTTTGGCCGGTGAACACGGCGGTGTGGGGGGTCGCCGTTCGATAGTCCCGCCGTTTCAGGGGCGCCCTCGAAGGTCCCCATCGCGCCGACCGGCACTCGAGGGTCCAAAAGTCCGTCGACGACAACGAGGAGAGGACGAGCTGGCACGCGAGCCGAGTCACGCTGTCGGTGCGCCGTCCGGGGCTCGGCTCGAATACCGCCCTTGAACTGGAACCTTGTCAGTGCCGGTAACCGGTCTGCCGCTTCGCCTACCCCGAGTGGGCACTGCGGCGCTCGCCGCAAACCACACGTTCGGCCACGCCAAACCGCCTTTGGAGGCAGCACCGAAGTCGCCGGTAAGCTACCCGCCTGTCACCTCACGCCACCGGCCGTGGCAACATGAGCCCTTCACGAGAAACGACGGCGCGAACCCGCTTTCCCCTTCTCGCACCAGCGAGGGAGCGGGCTATCCGGACAAGGACGGAACCCCCTACATATGCCAACGGTCGTGAAGCGCATCGCCCGAGCCATCCTCCTCGACGACGACGCACACCTCGTCCTCTTCAAACGCGACAAGCCCGGACGTGACATCTACTGGGCCACCATCGGCGGCGGCGTCGACGCCGAGGACACCAGCGTCGAGGCGGCCCTGCACCGCGAGGTCTTCGAGGAGCTGGGCGGCAAGATCGCCGACGCCCAACAGGTGTTCATCGTCACCGACCAGCGTCAGAGCGGGATCGCCATCCAGCACTTCTTCGTAGCCCGGCTGCTCTCCCTAGATCTGGACAACCGCACCGGCACCGAGTTCGACAAACCCGAGAACGGCACCTACGAACTGGTGCGCGTTCCCCTCACTCCCGAAGGAATCGCCCAGATCGACCTCAAGCCCCCGCAGGCCGCCGAGTTCATCTCCGCCAACACCGAGGGTCTGCTGTCCCTGGCCACCAACCCGCCCGACTGACTCCGCCCCGGCTGTCCGCTCACGCGCGGCGGGCGCCCTCGGGCCAGATGACCTCCACCGGCACGCCCCGCTCGCGCGCCGCCTCGACGGCGTCGGCGGTACCGCCCTTGCCGCCCGAGGGCCGGCCGTCCCACACGGCGAAGAGCCGGTCGATCCGCGCCAGAACCGTCTCGTTGGCGTCGGCGTAGGCGGCCTCGCCGGCAGTGCGGTGCGGCATGTAGCGCACCAGCTCCGCGCGCATGAGCAGCCTGTCGAACTGGTCGAGATTGTCGGGCTTGACCTTGGTCTCCCGGTAGTCCACCGAGGGCAGCACCACTTCCAGGGCGCCGCCGGTGTCGAGAACAGCCTCGGCGAAGAGCTGGTCGGCGCCGCGGGCCAGGCACGACACCCCCACAAGCCCCTCACCGGCGTAGGGGGACAGTGCAGCGGCCAACTCCCGGCGCACCAGCGCCACACTCTCCGCCGCCAGGTTGGAATGCCCCGTGATCCCGATGCGCGTCACGCAGTCTCTCCTCGCTCGCCGCTGGCCGACTGGTTCACGGTCCGAACGGTCAGCCTACGTGGCGCCGTGACCGACAGTGGGCCTATCGCCGCCTACTGAGGAGCGAGCACTCTGTCCGGAAGCCATACGCAGCGGTGACCGTAAAAGCGGGCATGCCTTGGCTTGCAGCTTTTACCAGGTAGTCGGGGCTGTGGCCAGCCAAGTCGGGTGATTGTTGACTACTCGTTGGCTGGGCTCACCGAAACCAGCTCGGCGTGTGAATACCGTCTCAGAAATTCACGGTGACCAGGAGTCCTTCGGCTGGGTAGTGTTTTTCGCCAGGACTGCGCACCCCCCACGTGCGAGGTTCTTTTTTTATTGCGTCCTCTCCGTCGGGGCACGTCGCGCCGCCGGGCACAGGGGACGTACGGACTCGCTCTGCAAAGAATCCTTCGGGATCGTCCTGTTCCCCGACCCGTGACACGACCGCCGGGCAGCCTCATGCCCGGTTTCTCCGCACCGAGTCCGTTCCCGCCCTGACCGATCCATGGCCGGCCGCTCTACGCGGTCCCGCCTGAGCTGCTGAAAGCGAGCGGCTTTATGACCACACAGACGAAGGCGTGGCGCGGGTCCACGCTCTCGCTCCTGTCGGTGCTGCGCACCGAGGCCCTTGCTGGCCTGGTGGTGGCCTTGGCGTTGATCCCTAACGCGATCTCGTTCTCGATCATCGCCGGAGTCGATCCCCGGGTGGGATTGTACGCCTCCTTCACCATGGCGGTGGCGCTCGCCTTCCTCGGCGGGCGGCCCGCGATGATCTCCTCAGCCACCGCGGCCATGGCGCTCGTGGTGGCCCCGATCGGCCACGAGTACGGCGTCGACTACCTGCTCGCGGCCACCATACTGGCCGGGGGCTTCCAGGTGGTGCTGGGCCTTCTCGGCGTGGCACAGCTCATGCGGTTCGTCCCGCCCAGCGTCATGACCGGGTTCGTCAACGCGATCGCGATCCTGATCTTCACGGCCCAGATCCCGCACTTCGCCGGCGACGGCTGGCAGGTGTACACGATGATCGTGGTGGGGCTCGCCGTCATTGTGGTGCTGCCCCGGTTCACCACAGCGGTTCCGGCGCCGCTGGTCGCTATCGTCGTCCTTACCGGGTTCACCTGGCTCGTGGGTCTTGACGTGCCCACTGTGGGGGATATGGGGGAATTGCCGGGCGCCCTGCCCGTGCCGTTCCTGCCCGACGTGCCGCTGAACCTGGAGACGCTGGGCATCATCGCGCCCACGTCCCTGACACTGGCGCTCGTGGGGCTCATGGAGTCGCTCATGACCGCCAAGCTGGTCGACGAGTACACCGACACCGGCTCCGACAAGGGTCGCGAAGCCCGTGGCCAGGGGTGGGCCAACGTCATCACCGGCCTCTTCGGCGGCATGGCCGGCTGCGCCACCATCGGCCCCACGGTGATGAACGTGCGCTCCAAGGCGCGCACCCGCCTGTCGACACTGCTCGCGGGGGTGTTCCTGCTGGTGCTCGTCGTGCTGCTCGGTGACCTGGCGGCGGCCATCCCGATGGGCGCCTTGGTGGCGGTCATGGTGTTCGTGGCCGCGAGCACCATGGACTGGCACAGCATCCGGCCGCGCACGCTCCGCCGGATGCCCTACGGGGAAACGTTCGTCATGGTGGTGACCGCGGCTGTGATCGTGGCCACACACAACCTCGCGATCGGGGTGTTCGTGGGTGTCATTACCTCCATGGTGCTCTTCGCCCGCCGAGCCGCGCTGCTCGCCCAACTGACCAGCGTGCTCGACCCCGACGGCACCAGCAGGGTCTATTTCGTCCACGGCGAACTCTTCTTCGGCTCCAGCAACCAGATCCTCGGCCAGTTCGACTATCAGGAGGAGGGCATCGAGCGGGTCACCATCGACCTCACCGGCGCCCACGTTTGGGACTCCTCCGCGGTCGCGGTTCTGGACAAAGCCGCCGAGAAGTTCAGCCACAACGGCATCGAGGTCGACATCACCGGGCTCAACGAGTTGAGCGCGGCCCTGCACCGCGAACTGAGCGGACTGCCCATCGGCGCCCACTGACCCGGCGGCGCCACGAGCACCGACAACCGCATACGGACGCATCCAAGGGCCGCCGTGGCGTCGCTACGGTGGCCCTGCCCGTTTCGGCGGAACCAGTCGGCGCCGGTCTCCGCAGCTAACGCGGCAACGAAAAATCGCTCGCACCAGCAGACTCCGACCCGTTACAGTCCAAACGATGAGTAGCAGCACGAGCGCCACCGACAACAGGGGGTTCAGCGTGATAGTTCGCCTTCGCCGCTCATAGCGGCGGGCTGACCTAGCACGCGCCAGCTCCGCCGCACCCGGGCCACCGCCGGTGCGGCGTTCTCATGCTGCCCGGCTCCGATCACTTCGCTGCGGAGCACACTACTCATGCCTTCTTCCTACGCGGGCGGACCCCACGAGCTTGGCCAGAACCTGCTCGTCGATCGCGGCGTGATCAGCGCGATCGACGCCCTCATCGCACGCACAACCGGTCCCATCGTCGAACTCGGCCCAGGCGACGGCGCACTCACATTGCCGTTGAGCCGCTTGGGCCGCAACCTCACCGTCGTCGAAGTCGACCCCAAGCGCGCCCGGCGCCTCGACCGGCGCACCCCCGACCATGTCGTCGTCCACACCGGGGACGCGCTGACCTACCGCTTCCCCCGCCACCCCCACGTGATCGTGGGCAACATCCCCTTCCACCTCACCACGCGACTGCTCAGGCGCATCCTCGCCGCATCGCACTGGAGCAGTGCGACCCTGCTGGTGCAGTGGGAGGTCGCCCGCCGCCGCGCCGGCGTGGGCGGAGCGACCCTGCTCACCGCGAGCTGGTGGCCCTGGTACGAGTTCACGCTGCACCAACGGGTGCCGGCACGGGCGTTTCGGCCCGTGCCGGGCGTGGACGGCGGGCTGCTCACCATGACCCGCCGGGCCACCCCGCTCGTCGCCGACCGCGCGCCCTACCAGCGTTTCGTCAAGGAGGTCTTCACCGGCCGCGGCCGTGGCGTCCAGGAGGTCCTCACCCGGACGGGGCGCTTCGGTACCGCCGCGCTGCGCGGCTGGCTGCGCGAGCATCGCGTGTCACCGCAGGCCCTGCCCAAGGACCTCACCGCCCACCAGTGGGCCTCGCTGTGGCATCTCGCCTCGCAGACCGCCCCCACACCGCCGTCACCGTCCCGAAGCCACGGTTCCCGACGCTCCCGCCCCACCAACAACCGGCGCCGCTGACCTGGCCGATCTCCCCGGAGCGCAGCCCAACCGCCCCTGCCGCGAGGACGGCGGGGGCTGGTCCTTCAGAGCGCTTCGGTCTCTGGGATGCGCCCCGTATGGTGCTGCACAGGGGTGAGACTGTCGCGGAGGGCCATGGTGGCAGGGTGAGCGTCTCCCAACGCGCGCCGGGCAGTCTTTGTCACGGCGCGCAGTTCCTCCTCGGCCGCCGCTGGCCGTCCCAGGTCGGCCAGTACCAGCGCCAGTTCACCCCGGCTGACCAGCGTGCCGACGTCCTCAGGCCCGTACCTCGCGCGGTACCGTTCGCGCGCATCGTGGCAGGCCCGTTGGGCCAACGGGTAGCGCCCCTGCCGGCGCGCCGTGATACCGATGCTCAGCGAAATCAGCGGGGGACGATCGTGGGGGCTGCTGAGGAGGTCGCGTTTCGCGGTCACGTTCTTCGGGTGGCGTGCTGCCTTGCGCTGTGGTTGCTCCACGTCACCGCTTCTTCGCCCGGTGTCTCAGGGTCAGCAGCGAGGCACCCCACAGCAGGAGGAGCAGCGGGATGGCGAGGCGGGAGTGGGAGGGATGATCAGTGATGGTGTATTCCTCGGTGCCGATGCTGAGTTCCCAGACACAGATCCGTCCTGGCGGCCACCACGACCACTGCGCGGTGCCGTACACCGGTGTTTCCGAAGTGAGAGGGCAAGCGGTGGGACCGCTGAGGTACCACTCCACGGCGAGCAGGCCGATCCAGACCAGAGCGGCCCCGAGCCACACGGCGCCCCAAACCGCCCGCATGGGGAGGAGGGAGTGTTCTTCGTTTCTCGTAGTGCTCACGCTGAAATTTTTTCACTTTCTGTAGTTAAGTAAACCTTTTAAGTAAGCCTTCCATGGAAAAGTCAGGGGTGCCCGGCAGGTCCTAGGCTGTGGCAAAGGTCCCCTCTCTGCTATTCGTCTGTCATGGCAAGCTACTCGAATTCCCAGCCAGGCTGCCCCGTTGGCCTGAATTGTCTCTTCCGTGGGAAGCTCCTTTTTTCTGCTTTTATGGCCATTGGTCAGTGTCACCTCCGGTATGACCGAATTCGAGTTGCGGCTAGTCTGGCGGTGATCACCGCATCCATGCTCACCCTCATGATAATTCCTTTTCCGGTAAATACGGATCGTTTGGCTGTGCCCTGAAAGTCACTCCCAGGGCAGGGCGAGTTGGCGGTGTCGTCTGTGCTCAGTGAGGCTCTCTGGGCGGCGCTCCTGCGATACAGCCAGGGGAGACGGCGCCGCGGTTCGCGCTGCGCCAGCGGGCGAGAGCTCCGGCGCCTCGCAGTATCCGTCCGGCTATACGAGAGCCTCCGGCGACGAGAGTCATCTGATGTGTCGTCCCGCTTCGGTATCTTGAACAACCCTGCCGCACGGGAATGCGAGTGGGCCGGTTTCCGATGGTCTGGTTTTGGTCGAGAATGGGGCGTTCTCGCCTGTCCGGATTGGAAAACATAAGGAAGCGGCCATAAAGATCCTTTTCCTGTGGCACCTACGCACGCCTATTTAAGGATGAGTATGCTGCGGTTTTTCCGCCGAAACAAAACCAGGACGGAACCCAAGGTCGACCTTCCCGAGCTAGCCGGATCGCGCTATTTCCCGTGGGTGGCCGACCTGGAGCGCATGTCGTTTTGGCGCATGGCCGCCCGGTTGCCTTCGCTGATGGCCACGGCGCTGCGGTGGAGTTGGCGGGCCAGCCCGCGCGACACGCTCGTCGCGCTCGTGTGCAACACCGCCGCGGGCGTGCTCAGCGGTTTCGTGCTGGTGGCCATCACCGGAGTGCTGCACAGCCTGTTCGCCAACGGCCCCACCCCGGAACGCATCCAGGCGGCGCTGCCCGCGCTGCTGGCGGCCGGAGCGGCCACCGTGGGGCGCTCGGCCCTGACCTCGGCGGCGATCTGGGCGCAAGGACGACTGAGCCCGCAGGTGGACCGGGTGCTCCAAATCGAGCTGATGACGCTGGTCTCCCAGGTCAAGCTGGAGTCCTTCGACGACAGCGACTACTGCGACGCCATCTACCGCGCCCGCGACCGCGGCATCTTCGAGGCCCGCAACATGACCGACTACACCGTGGACATCATCACCGAGATCGTAGGGTTGGTGGCGGTGGCCTCGGTGGTCACTGTGCTGCACCCCGTCCTGCTGCCGCTGCTGGCGCTGACGGTGCTGCCGGCAGGCTGGGCCGCGGTGCGCGCGGCCCGCATGCGCTACACGCAACTGCGCCGGCTCAGCGCGACCAACCGGCACCGCTACATCCTCGGCGACATGGTCTCCCAACGCGACGCTGCCGCCGAGCTGCGCGCCTACAACATGGCCCCCAGCCTGCTCGCCGAATACCGGCGCATCGCCTCCTACGTCCAGCAGGTCATGCTGGCCATTGTGCGGCGCCAAACCACCACCCGCGCCACCGGCGACGCCGTGGGCGGGCTGGTCACGCTGTTCACCTACCTTGCGCTGCTCGCGCTGCTGGTGCAGGGCCTCATGCCGCTGGCGGTGGCCGGCGCCGCCTACCTCGCCCTGGGGCGGGGCAAGGCCGCGCTCGATCGGCTCGTCACCGCGGTCAACAGTTGCTACGAGGCCGGCCTGTACTTCGCCGACCTGCTGGAAGCCTGCACCGAGTCGCGCCGCCGCACCCCCGCCCCCGCCCCGAACTCCCTGCCCAGCCCGCTTGAGCAGTTGACCGTCACGGGAGTGACCTTCACCTACCCCGGCGCCCAGAGTCCCGCCCTCAACGGCGTCGACCTCACCCTGGCCCGTGGCGAGGTGGTGGCTCTGGTCGGCGAGAACGGCTCAGGCAAGACCACCCTGGCCACCCTCATCGCCGGCCTCTACACCCCGCAGCACGGAACCATCGCCTGGAACGGCCGCGACATCACCACCATCGACGCCCACCAGTTGCGCGAGCGCATCGCCACCATGCGGCAGGACTACACCCAGTGGCCCTTCAACGCCCGCCGCAACATCACGATGGCCACCGACGCCGACACCGACCCCCACCGCCTCCAGCGCGCGCTCGACCTCAGCGGCGCCGACGAGGTCATCGCCGGCCTTGACTACGGGTTGGACACCCTTCTCGACAAACGCTTCGCCCACGGCGCCGACCTCTCCGGCGGGCAGAAACAGCGCATCGCCGCCGCCCGCGGCCTCTACCGGCAGGGGGATCTGCTCATCGCCGACGAGCCCACCGCCGCCTTGGACGCCCGCGCCGAGAAGCACCTCTTCGACACCCTCCAGGCCGCGGCGCAGGGCGCCGCCGTCTTGTTGATCACCCACCGGCTGGCCAGTGTGCGCATGGCCGACCGCATCTACGTGCTGGAGCACGGCCGCGTCGTCGAAAACGGCACCCACGACGACCTCATGGGGCTCGACGGGCTCTACGCCGAGCTGTACCAGCTCCAAGCCGACGCCTACCGTGCCGGCGGCGAGGCGCTGCCCCAGATGAGCCAACCGACGCAGGGCTGAGCCCGCGGGGCCGGCAGCGACCGGCCGTCTTGGCTCCCGATCGTGTCGCGGCGGGCGCGCCCGCCGCGACACGGTACGGCGGGGACCGCTAGGTCGTTGTTTTTCGAACGGCTGGGGTGTGTGGGGGTGTTCGTCGTTGGTTCGTGCTTCGATCGCTTCGCGATCTCGGCAGCCCAGGGGCGACGGCGGAGGCGCTCATCCGCGTGTGTCCGCTGCTGGCCTTCGCCGTTTCTTCAAAAAGCAGAGCCTGGTGGGGGCGAGAGGGGCGTATGGCGCCGTAACAGCCTCTCGTCTCGGCCGGGGCTTCCTGGACGCGTGGGGTGATCGCGTTCACCCCAGCTATCGGGTCTCTTTGGGGTGTCGGGGGGTGTTGGGTGGTGGTGTTCACTCCAGCTATCGGGTCTCTTTGGGGTGTTGTGGGGTGTGTGGGGGTGTTCGTCGTTGGTTCGTGCTTCGATCGCTTCGCGATCTCGGCAGCCCAGGGGCGACGGCGGAGGCGCTCATCCGCGTGTGTCCGCTGCTGGCCTTCGCCGTTTCTTCAAAAAGCAGAGCCTGGTGGGGGCGAGAGGGGCGTATGGCGCCGTAACAGCCTCTCGTCTCGGCCGGGGCTTCCTGGACGCGTGGGGTGATCGCGTTCACCCCAGCTATCGGGTCTCTTTGGGGTGTCGGGGGGTGTTGGGTGGTGGTGTTCACCCCAGCCACCGCGTCCCTTCAGGCTGCCGAGATCGCGAAGCGATCGAGGCACGAGCGGACGACGAACATCCCCACCCACCCCACACCCCAGCCGTTCGACAACCAGAACCCAGCGCCGTCACGGTGGGGCGGGTGTACCGGCGTCGTACTCCCCCGGCCGCTGGATCAGGACCCACCGAAAGCGGCGGGAGGGGGATTCCCCTTTCAGGCGGAGTCGCGGACGACGAGTTCGGTCGGCAGGATCACGTGGTCGGTTTCGCGCTCCTCGGGCGGGGTGAGGACCAGCTTGACCATGGCGGTGGCCTGCTCGACGACGGGGTGCCGCACGGTGGTCAGCGGCGGGTCGGTGAAGCCGGCGGCCTCGATGTCGTCGAAGCCGACGACGGCGACGTCGTCGGGGACCCGCCGCCCGGCCTGGCGCAACGCCTGGAGGGCGCCGATGGCCATCAGGTCGTTGGCCACGAACACCGCGTCGAGTTCGGGGTCGTCCTCCAGTAGATGGCGCATGGCCGTCACGCCGGAGGTTCGGGTGAAGTCCCCGACCGCCACGATCGACCGGCGGTCCGACATTCGCAGCGCGTCACGGTAGCCGGTGAGTCGGTCCTGCCCGCCGATCATGTCCTGTGGGCCGGCGATGGTGGCGATGCGGCGGCGGCCGATGTCGAGCAGGTGCTCTACGGCCTGGGCCGCGCCTCCCACGTTGTCGTTGTCGGCATAGGGCAGGTCCACCGCGACCGCGGGCCGCCCGTAGGACACGACCGGTACCCCCATGCGCGCGATGGCGCCCGGGAGCGGGTCGGCGCCGTGCATCGACACGAACATGACTCCGTCCACGTGCCCGCCGGCGACGTAGTCTTCCACCCGCGCCTGCGCCCGCTGCGAGCCGGCCAGCATCAGGATCACCTGTTTGCCCGACAGTTCCAGCTCGCTGCTTACGGTGCGGATCACCAGCGAAAACAGCGGGTCGTCGGAGAACACGCGGGTGGGGGGTTCGGAGACGACGAGGGCGATCGAGTCGGTCTGCCGTGTGACCAGGCTGCGTGCCGCCGAGTTGGGCACGTACCCCAGCTCTTCGATGGCGCGCAGGACCGCGTCTCGGATCTGGGGGTTGACGGTGGCCTGCCCGTTGACCACGCGGGAGACGGTCGCGCGGGACACCTGGGCGCGAGCCGCGACCGCCTCCAAGGTGGGACGTTTGTCTCCCAATGATCCTCCCCTGGCCGCAGCCGACCACTCATTCGGAGAGCGCTCTCTGGAGAGTTCCGCGCTCCATGCGGGGATGTCCGTTCGCGTTCATGGCGAATACCGCTGTGTCATACCCCGTTATGACATGCGGAAAAACAGCCGCCTGCGGAGGTGACCACATCAGTGGGGCCACACGATCGGCGGCTGTGCCCTATGCGGCCATCATCCCAGTTCGAGATGGGTTTTCGGAAGAAAGCTCAGGTGGCTTTCCAGGCCGTGGCCCATCGTGTTCCCCGTCATCGGCGCTGCTGTTTTGAATACGGGAAGTTAATGTTCCTCACGTCTTGTCTGTCTGTGTGGTGTATGTCATGTTCGTTATGTGAGAGAGCGCTCTCTTGCTGTTAGCCGAAACTCCGCCGGTGCTCGTGCCGGTCCGCAGCCGTACCGGCACGGACACCCTGCGCCCGACCGAACGCAGCCACACGCGAATCGCACGAAAAGAGGCCAGCATGGAGAGCCATCAACCTCCCAGGAGCAGACGCCCCCGCGCGCTGCTCGCCGCGCTCGGCGCGCTCCTCCTCCCTCTCGCCACCGTGACCACCGCGACGGCACCCGCCCAGGCCGCCCTGCCCCCCGATCCGGACGGCTGGAACCTGGTCTGGGGCGACGACTTCACCGGCCCGGCCGGCTCGCTGCCCGACTCTGAGAACTGGATCATCGACACCGGCACCTCCTACCCGGGAGGCCCGGCGAACTGGGGTACGGGAGAGATCCAGACCTACACCGACAACCCCGAGAACATCAGTCTCGACGGCCAGGGCAACCTCACCATCACCCCCAGGCGCGACGCCTCGGGCCAGTGGACCTCCGCGCGGATCGAGACCCGGCGCTCCGATTTCAAACCCGCCGACGGCAACACGTTGCGCATTGAGGGCCGCATCCAGGTCCCCAACATCACCGGGGAGGCCGCCCTCGGCTACTGGCCCGCGTTTTGGGCGCTGGGCTCGCCTTACCGGGGCGACTACTGGAACTGGCCCAGCGTGGGCGAGTTCGACATCATGGAGAACGTCAACGGCATCGACTCGGTCTGGGGCGTGCTCCACTGCGGCGTCTCCTCAGGCGGGCCGTGCAACGAAACCCAGGGCCTCGGCGACAGCCGGGCCTGCCCCGGCTCGACCTGCCAGTCCGGTTTCCACACCTACCGCTTCGAGTGGGACCGCAGCGGTTCTTCCGGCCAGTTGCGCTGGTATGTCGACGGTCAGCAGTACCACAGTGTCGACGAGAGCCAGGTCGGCTCCGGCACGTGGGACGACATGACCAGCCACGCCGGCTACTTCATCCTGCTCAATGTCGCCATGGGCGGTGCCTTCCCCGACGGGGTGCAGGGCAGCGCCACCCCCACCGCCGCCACGCAGCCCGGAGCGCCCATGCGCGTCGACTACGTCGGGGTGTGGGAGAGCGGCACGGGTGACGACCCCGATCCCGACCCCTCCCCCTCTCCCGATCCCACCGACCCGCCGGACGGCGGCGTGGACGCCCGGTCCACCATCCAGGGCGAGGACTACCAGGCGCAGTCGGGCACCGTCTTGGAAGCGACCTCCGACACCGGGGGCGGGCAGAACGTCGCCCAGATCGGTGACGGCGACTGGCTGCGCTTCGACGGCGTCGACTTCGGTTCGACCGCCGCGCGCCAGTTCAAGGCCCGCGTCGCCTCGGGCGCGGCCGGCGGGGTGAGCGGTCTGGTCGAGGTCAGACTGGACAGTCGGACAGCCGCCCCCGTCGCCACGTTCGCGATCGCCAACACCGGCGGGTGGCAGAGCTGGCAGACCGTTCCAGCGAACATGAGCGCGGTCACCGGCACCCACACGGTCTACGTGACCTTCTCCAGCGGCCAGCCGGCCGACTTCGTCAACCTGAACTGGTTCACGTTCTCCACCGCCTGAGGCCGGATGCCGGCGCACCGTGTGACCTGAGGGGCGCGCCGGCCACCGGAGTCTGAGCCGCCCGGCTGTGACCGGGCGACGCTCCTCAACGTGCCCCCTGCGCCGAGAGGCGCAGGGGGCACGTTTCCGTTTTCCGCTCAGCCCAGATATGACTGCGTCGGCGAAAAGACGCTCCGGCCGCGACGCAGGCGGGCCGCGGGAGGGTGCGTGCCACACGGGGCCGTGACGCCTCGCGAGCAGCCGGCGCTTCCCCGGCCATGCACGCGCTCCCCCTTGAGGACGCCGCCCACCCACAGCCGCGGGAAACCTCGCGCGTCCGCCAACCGCGCCTATGGCGTCGCGCTGTGCGGTGAGACAGCGCGACGCGAACGGCGCAGTCTGCCGTGAGAGAAGGGGCGTGATCGGGAGAGCCCGCACGCGCGGCCATCGCCGTCACCGCGTCGCCGAAGACTAGAGCCCGAGTACGCCGGCGGCGTTCTCCTTGAGGATCAGCGGGCGCGCGGCGTCGGGCAGGTCGAGCTTGTCGAAGTCGGCGAGCCAGCGGTCCGGCGGGATCAGCGGGTAGTCGGAGCCGAAGAGGACCTTGTGCTTGAGCATCCTGCCGGCCGCCCGCACGAGCTGCGGCGGGAAGTACTTCGGTGCCCACCCCGACAGGTCGATGAACACGTTGGCCTTGTGGGTGGCCATCGAGATCGCCTCGTCCTGCCACGGCACCGAGGGGTGGGCCAGGATGACGGTCAGTTCGGGGACGTCGGCGGCGACGTCGTCGAGCAGCATCGGGTCCGAGTAGCGCAGCTTGATCCCCCGGCCGCCGGGCAGGCCGGAACCGATGCCCGTCTGCCCCGTGTGGAACAGCGCGGGCACCCCCAAGTCGGCGATCGTTTCGTACAGCGGGTAGAAGCGCGTCTCGTTCGGCTCGAACGCCTGCAAGCTGGGGTGGAACTTGAAGCCACGCACGCCGTACTCGGTGACCAGCCGGCGCGCTTGGCGCACGGCTGCCTTGCCGGCGTGGGGGTCCACCGAGCCGAAGGGGATGAGCACGTCGGCGTGGCGTGCGGCCTGCTCGGCGATCTCCTCGCTCGACAGGGCGGGGTGCCCGGTGCCGGCGGTGGCGTCGACGGTGAACACCACGGCGGCGATCCGCCGCTCCCGGTAGTACTCGGCGATCCGCTCCAGCGTGGGGGTGCGGTGCTCGTCGGACTTGAAATACGCCGCGGAGGCGTCCAACAGTTCCCGGTCGAGCGAGAAGCAGCCGTCGCTGTCCTGCTCGACGTGGACGTGCACATCCACCGCCGTGAGCTGGTCGAGGTCGAGTGTGGTCACGCGGTCTCCCATCCATGGTGTGCGGGCAGCGCGGCGAAGGCGTCGAGCGCGCGCGGGTCGGCCAGGGCGTCTCGACTGAGCATCTCGTCGACGGCGGCGCCGCGCAGGATCTTCTTCACCGGCACTTCGAGCTTCTTACCGGTGCGGTTGCGAGGCACGGCCGCCACGGAGATGACCCGGTCGGGCACGTGTCGAGGGGACAGCGCCGTCCGCAACGCGCCCGCGATGCGCTCGCGCAGCGCGTTGTCGAATTCGTGGCCCGCCGCGAGCTGCACGAACAGCAGCAGCTCGCCGTTGCCGCCATGGGCGTCTTCGAGGTGGACGACGAGGCTGTCGACGATCTCGGGCAGTTCCTCCACGACGCGGTAGAACTCGGCGGTTCCCAGCCGCACGCCGCCGCGGTTCAGTGTGGCATCCGACCGGCCCGCGATCACGCAGCTCCCCGACGAGGAAAAACGCGCCCAGTCGCCGTGGCGCCAGATTCCGGGGTAGGTGTCGAAGTAGGCGGCCCGGTACCGCGACCGGTCGTCGTCGCCCCAGAAGCCGAGCGGCATGGACGGCATGGGTTCGGTGATGACCAGTTCACCGAACTCGCCGACGACCGGGTGTCCGGCGGGGTCGAACGCCGCGGCGGCCACGCCCAGGCAGGGGCCGGAGATCTCCCCGCGCACCACCGGCTGCCACGGCCCGCCCTGCACGATGCCGCTGCACACGTCGGTGCCGCCGCTGCCGACGTTGAGGAGCACCCGGCTGCCGAACTGTTCGGTCACCCAGTCGTAGCCTTCCGGCGGCAGCGGGCTGCCCGCCGCGCCGATCTGGCGCAGCCGCGACAGGTCGTGGTGGCGAGCCGGCGCGAGCCCTTGCGAGCGGCACGCCATCAGGTAGCCGGGGCTGGCGCCCATCAGCGTGGCGCCGATCTCCTCGGCCAACCGCCACTGCCAGTCCAAGCCGGAGTGCACCGGGTCGCCGTCGATCGTGACGATCGTGGCGCCGGCGAGCAGTCCGGAAACCAGCGAGTTCCACATCATCCACGCGGTGGTGGTGAACCACAGCATCCGGTCTCCGGGGTGCAGATCCCAACTGAGCAGGTGGTTCTTGAAGTGCTCCAGCAGGATTCCGCCGTGGCCGTGCACGATCGCCTTCGGCGGGCCGGTGGTGCCCGAGGAGAACAGCACGCACAGCGGGTGGTCGAAGGGCACCGGGTCGAAGGCCGGTGGCGCCGGCTCGGCGAGCAGGTCCGTCCAGCAGACGGTTTCCGGTAGCGTGCCCGGGCCGTAGGGCACCCCCACGACGTGGTGGAGTGACGGCAGCGCCGCGCGGATCTGGGCGACCTCGTCACGCCGGTCGATCTCCTTGGCGCCGTAGCGGTAGCCGCTGACCGCGAGCAGCACCGTCGGCTCCACCTGGGCGAAGCGCTCGATGACGCTGTGGGCGCCGAACTCCGGGGCGCACGCCGCCCAGACGGCGCCGAGGCTGGCCGTGGCCAGGAACGCGACCACGGTCTCCGGCAGGTTCGGTAGGTAGGCCGCTACGCGGTCGCCCCGCCCGACGCCGAGGCGGCGCAGCCCCTCGCGGGCGCGAGCGACCTGGTCGGCCAGTTCCGCCCAACTGAGCTGGACCCGCTCGCGGCTTTGGGAGACGCCGATGACGGCCGGGGCCGCCGCGGCCACGCCGGTGGGGCGGGTGGCGTGCTCGGCGTAGTTGAGGGTGGCCCCGGGGAACCATGTCGCCCCCGGCATGGTCGGGTCGGCGAGTACCGCGGCGGGTGGGGTGGCGGCGCGCACGCCGGCGAACTCCCACACCGACGACCAGAAGCCGTCGAGGTCGTCGACCGACCAGCGGTGCAGGGCGTGGTAGTCATCGAAGGCGAGGCCGCGGGCGTGTTGCAGCCACCGCAGGTAGGCGCCGATCCGGGTGGTGTCATGGACGTCGGGGGCCGGTTCGCGCAGCACGTCCCCGCTGCGGGGAGCGGTCATAGTCCACCTCCGTCGGCCTCGTCGACCTCGGGCCACAGCGCAAGCAGTTCGGGCAGGCCGTCCACGACGAGATCGGGCCGCGTGGCCCGCGGGGCCGCGGCGGCGTCGGTCGCGCTGTGGGTGCCGGTCGTGGTGAGCACGGCCGTCGCGCCGGCGGCCAGGGCCATGCGGATCTCCAGCGTCAGGTCGTCGCCGACGACGAGGAGTTTCCCGTGGTCCACGCCCAGTTTCCGGGCGGCCATCTCCATCGCCGTGGGGGAGGGCTTGCCGAGGATCTCCACCTGCGCGCCGGTCACGTGGGCCAGGCCGTGGGCGATGAAACCGCTGACGCCCGCCGTGGGCCGCCCGCGGGAGGCGAAGCTCGGCGCGTCGCTGGTGGTGAGCAGTTCGGCGCCGTTCCACAGGGCTTCGGCGGCTCGCTGGAGCCGGTCGCGGTGGAAGTTGGTGTCCCACCCGACCACCACGGCGGCGGCGTCGGTGGGGTCGGCGTCCTCGTCCAGGAGTGCCGTGCCGCGGGCGTGGAGCACGTCGAGCAGCCCGGGGCCGCCGAAGGCCAGGACCGGCCGGTCGGCGTAGCGGCTGGTGATGACCTCGGCCGCGACTGCGGCCGGGGTGAGGATCTCGTGCTCGTCGAGGGGGATGCCCAGCTCGTGCAGGGCAGCCGCGATCCCGGCGGGGGTCTTGGCGGAGGCGTTGGTGAACGCCGCCACCGCCCGGCCGCTGGCGCGCAGGGCGGTGATCGCCGCCGCGGCGCCCGGAAGCGCGATGCTGTCGTGCGGGGTCTGGCCGAACAGCACAAGGCAGCCGTCGATGTCGAACAGCACGCCCTCGGCCGTGGCGAGCCGGTGGTGGACCTCGGCGGGTAGGGGTGGAGCGTTCACGGTCCCTCCGTTGCGCTTGGGTGGCGCCGTAGCGTGATCGACTGGTCGGCGAGCCGCACGTGCAGGAAGCGCCACCGGGGAAGCTCGGCGACACCGTCGAGGAAGTCCCGCAGCGTGCCGCCGGAGCCGGGCTCGGGGGTGTCGCTCCAGGCCGGCGCCGGGCCGGCCGCGGCGACGGCGTCGAGTTGGTCGGCGGGGAGCACGGTGCGCAGCACGACCTCCTCGTCGGTGGCCGGCCGGCCGAGCGTGGAGGCGACTTTGGCGCGCAGCTCCTCCTCGGTCGGCTCGATCCGCGGCTGGTCGAGTTCGCGGGTTCGCGGGGCCACTGCGACCCGTTCGCGCACCTCGTCGGCGATGTCTGCGATGGGTGTGCCGAAGTGGCCGAGGACGTAGCGGATCACTTCGTCGGGCAGCCGGTCCCAGCGTGGGCGGCCGGCGCGCGCCGCGAGCACGTTGAACACCGCTTGGCTGCCGACGAACTGGCTGTAGGGCGTGACCATGATCGGGTAACCCAGTTCGGCGCGGACCCGCCCGACCTCTTCCAGCACTTCCGGCAGCGCGTCGGGTAGCCGGAGCTCGTCGAGCTGGCGGCGCAGTGTGCCCATCATCCCGCCGGGAACCTGGTGGCGGTGCACGCTCAGGTCGAATTCCGTGGGCCGCCCGGGTTCGAGGCCCTGCTGTTCGGCGAAGCGGTGGAACAGCTCTTCGGCTTCGGCGATGGCGTCGAGGTCGACGTCGGTGTCGATGCCCACCGCGTCCAGGTTGGAGGCCAGGGTGGTCACCGAGGGCTGGCTGGTGCCGTTGGCCAGCGGCCCGATGGCGGTGTGCAGCACGTCGACGCCGAGCTGGGCTGCCAGCACGTAGACCTGCGGGGCCACACCGGCGGTGCAGTGGCTGTGCAGTTCGAAGGTCAGCTCACCGACGGCTTCGCGCAGCTCGGGGATGAGGGTGCGGGTGCGTTCGAGGGTGAGCAGCCCGCCGGGGTCTTTGAGGTAGACCGCGTCGATGCTGGGGTCACCGGCGAGTTCGGCGGCGGTCTCGCGGTAGATGTCGTCGGTGTGCACTGGTGACTCGGTGAAGGTCACCGCGCCGACGACCTGCTCGATGCCCTCCTCCTTGGCCATGCGCGCCACGGCCAGCGCCGCGGTCGTGTCGTTCATCGGCTCGGCGATCTGGAGGCGACGCATCCCGTTGCGGGCCAGGCACCGTAGCGACATCCGCATCACCGACTCTGGGGAGCGGTCCCAGGACATGAACCGCATGCCCGTGGTGATCAGGGACAGTGGCGTGGTGGGCGTGGCGGCCCGCATCCGCCGGATGCGTTCCCACGGGTCTTCGTGGTGCCAGCGCACGCCGACCGACAGGTGGGTCGACGAGGTGAAGTCGAGGGCGCAGAACCCGGCGCGTTCCAGGGCTGGGGCGACGGCTTCGACCATGCCGGTGGTGAGCCCGGTGGCGCCCCACAGGCTCTGGTTGCCGTCGCGGGTGCTGGTGTCGACGAGCCGGATCGTTGGCCGGGTCATGCGGTGTCTCCCTCCCCGCCTCGGTGCTGCTGCGGTGGCCAGGTCGCGTCCAGCCACCGTGTGGTGACCGAGCCCGCCTGGAAGTCGGGGTGTGCGAGTAGGTGTTCGTGCAGTTGCGCGGTGGTGGCGACCCCCGTGACCTGCGTGGCTCGCAGCGCGCCGCGCATGGCCTCGATCGCGGCGGTCCGGTCATGGGCGCGCACGATGAGTTTGGCTAGCAGGCTGTCGTAGTGCGGCGGGAACAGGTGGTCTGCGGTGACGTGGGTGTCGACCCGGATTCCGGGGCCGCGTGGGAACTCCGCGACCCCGATGCGGCCCGGGCTGGGCCGGAAGTCCTGCCACGGGTCCTCGGCGTTGATGCGGCATTCCAGCACGTGCCCCTGCGGTTCCGGCGGCTTTTCGGGCAGCCCGTGCGGCTCGCCGAGAGCCAACCGCAACTGGGCGGCGACCAGGTCCACGCCGTACGCCTCCTCGGTCACCGGGTGCTCCACCTGGATGCGCGCGTTGACCTCCAGGAAGACCACAGTGGCCGGGTCGGTGCCGGCCTCGGTGTCGACCAGGAACTCCACTGTTCCCGCGCCGCGGTAGCCGACGTCGGCGGCGAGGCGTTCGGCACTGCCGCGTAGCAGCTCCCGCGTGGCCGGGGAGAGCCCAGGGGCCGGGCACTCTTCCAGCAGCTTCTGGTGGCGCCGCTGCACCGAGCAGTCGCGCTCGCCGAGCACCACCACGCCGCCTTCACCGTCGCCGAAGACCTGCACCTCGACATGGCGGGCGCGGGGGAAGAACTGTTCGACGTACAGCGCCGGATTGCCGAACCCCGCCTGGGCCTCGGAGGCGGCCACCGGGACGACCCGGGCCAGCTCGTCCTCGTCGCGCGCCAGGTGGATGCCGCGACCGCCGCCCCCGTGGACGGCTTTGACCAGCACCGGGAACCCGGCGCCGCGGGCGATCTCGTGGGCCTGGTCGACGTCGGTGAACTCCCCGCCGGCGGCCACGGGGACACCGGCGCGCACCGCCGCCGCCCGGGCGGAGCCCTTGTCCCCGAATTCCCGCAGCGTCTCCGGCCGCGGCCCGGCGAAGGCGATCCCGTGCTCGGCGCACATTTCGGCCAGCGCGGGCTGCTCGCTACAGAAACCGTAGCCGGGGTGGAGCACGGCGGCCTCCGCGGCGAGCGCGGCCTCCACGAGCAGCTCGGGCCGCAGGTAGGAGGCGGTGGCGGGGGCCGGTCCGATGCACAGTGCCCGGTCGGCCAGCCGGGCGCCGAGCGAGTCGCGGTCCGCGGCGCTCACGGCGAGCACGGGGGACAGCCCCAGCCGCCGGCAGGCGGCGATGACGCGCACCGCGATCTCACCCCGGTTGGCGATGAGCACCCGGGTCATAGGCCGCCCTCCGGGGCGATCCGCACCAGCACCTGCTCGTGTTCGACGACTTCGCCGTCCTGCGCACGGATCTCCACGACCCGCCCGGCGACCCCGGCCGGCACCGGTGTCATCATCTTCATCACTTCGACGATGCCCACGCTGGTGTCGGCGGTGACCTCGGAGCCGATCTCGACGAACGGGTCGGCGTCGGGGGACGGGCGGCGGTAGAACGTGCCCAGCAGCGGCGCGGTGACGTCGACGAGCTGCGCCCCGGCCGTGGTGCTTCCCGCCTCGGCCGGTTGCGCTTCCTCGGCGGGCGGGGGAGTCGGCGGCTGGGCGGGGACCGCCGGCGCGGGAGCCGGGCTGTCGCCCTCGGCGGTCCCCGGGGCGGTCGACATCCGCAGGTGCAGCCCCGGCAGGTCGAGTTCGACGTCGGCGTAAGGGGAGCTGTCCAGGCGGGCGACGAGGTCCAGCAGCTCGTTCCAGGACGGCGGTTGGTCGGCGGGTGGCGGGGTCACGAGGTGGCCTCCTTCTGGCGCCGGCCCGCCGCGTGGACCAGGTTGAGGTATCCGCCGGCCGCGCTCGCTCGCTTGGTCCGCGTCTCGTCTTGGCGCTGTCGCCACGTGGTCTCGGGACGGCTCTGCAACATGACGAACCGGGCAGGACGTCCCTGGTCGGACCGGGTCAGCGCCCATTCGATGTCCTGGGGGCAGCCGTAGTGGCGCTCGACGCGCATCGCCAGCTCGGCAAGCGCCAGGACTTCCTCGTCGTCCAGGCACGCGACCCGCCGGCGATGCTCGGGCACGGGGACGGTGACCACGCCCTGCCCGGTCGGGTCGGCCAGGGATTGCGCGGTTTTGACCGCCACCGTCTTGTCGGTGAGTTGGGGGCCGACCTTGCAGACCCAGAACTCGTCGGGGGTGACCTCGCCGGAGACCACCGCGTGCCCCAGTCCCCAACTGGCGTTGACAGCCACGACCGAGCGGTCGCCGGTGCGCGGGCTGACGGTGAAAGCCACCCCGGATACGGCCGCGTCCACCATGGCCTGTACGGCCACCGAGATGCGGGTGGCCTCCGCGGCCTCCTGGGCCGACAGTCGCGCGCGGTAGGCGATGGCTTGCGGCGTGTACAGGCTTGCCCAGCAGGCACGGACGTGGTCGACGACGCTGTCGGCGCCGACCACCCACAGAAACGTCTCCTGCTGACCGGCGAAACTGGCCCCGTCACCGTCCTCGGCCACCGCCGAGGAGCGCACCGCCACGGGCACGTCGGTGTGGCCCCGCTCCCGGCACAACTTCGCGTAACCGTCCCGGATCTGGGCCTCCACCTCGGGCGGCAGCGGCGCCGAGCCCACCAGCCCGGCGGCGTCCTCGTGCGCTGCCTGTAGCGCCGCGGCGCTCGCGGGATCGACGCCGTCCACCAGGGCGGCCAGCCGCTGCCGCAGGCCGTCGGTGTCGCGGAACGCCTCGAAGGCCGCGACGGTCACGGCGAAACCCTCAGGCACCTCCACGCCGGCGCTGAGCAGTTCGCCCAGGCTGGCGCACTTGCCGCCGACCTCGCCCCGGTCTGACAGCCGCAGCTCGGCGAATGAGCGGGTGTAGGTACGCATCAGTCCTCCAGCAGGGTGACGGTGCCGGTGTCGCCGTCCACGCGGACGCGCTGACCGGTGCGGATGGTGGCGGTGGCGGTTCCGGTGCCCACGACGGCGGGCAGGCCGTACTCGCGGGAGACGATGGCGGCGTGGCACATGATCCCGCCGATGTCGCTGACGGCGGCCTTGATACGGGCGAACACCGGCGTCCAACTGGGGCTGGTGATCGGGGCGACGAGGATTTCGCCCTCTTGCAGCGTGTCGAGTTCGTCGGGGGTGAGCACGACCCGCGCGGGTCCTTCGGCCACCCCGGGCGCGCCTGCGAAACCGGCGAGGGTGGCGCCGTCGTGGCCGTCTTGTTGGGCGGCGAGCCACTTGTCGACCTGCTCGTCGGTGATGCCCCACAGCATGATCGTCATCGGTTCCACGATCCCCGACGGGGCCGGCCCCAGGGCGGGCGGTGGCGAGAACCGGCGCAGCGCCTCGTGGATGCGGCGGCGCTGCGCCACGATCGGCGGCCAGTGGTCCGGGCCCAGCGGCTCCCCGCCGCCGCACCAGGCCATCTGGAGGTCGGCCACGGCGTCGGCGACCTCGGAGCGGCGCAGGAAGAACAGGTCGTCGGGCTGCTCGAAGAAGCCGTAGCGCACGAAGAGCGCACCGAGTTCCCGCATCTTGTTCCAAAACGTCGTCATGTACCAGTGCTCGACGTAGAAGTTGTGGTTCTCCACGTACGGAAACACCAGCCGGGACAGCCCGAGCGCTTCGTCGAACGCCTCCTGCTCGCCGGGGTCTTCGATCAGTTCGCGGTAGCGGGCCACGGTCTCGTCGCGCTCGGCGGAGAGCCGCTCGATCGGCCGCGACAGGTCCTCGCCGGCCTGGAGCCGTCCCACGTACTCGCCGATCATCGTCATGGGAAACGCCGGATCGTCGGACCAACTGCGGTGGTGGTGGTAGAAGCCGTTGCCGTAGGAGAAGTGGAACCACGGCTCGGCCGACTCGGCGTAGTCCGCCAGCCACTGCCGCCCCGCCTCGGAACCGGCCAGGCGCGCCCGCACCTCCTCGGCCGGGGCGCCGCTGGTCAGCTCAGCGGCGAGCCCGAGTTCGATACCGCGGGCGGCGAGCTTCTTCAGCTCGTCGTCGGGGCGGAACAGCAGCACGTCGACGCCGCTGACCATCGTGGCCACCGTCTGGTCGGTGATCTCGGGGAAGTGGCCGCGGCACAGCGTGAGGAAGTTCAAATACGCCGCGTATCCCATGTTCAGCAGTTCGGAGTGCAGGTTCCAGGCCGCGTCCAGCGAGGCCAGCATCGCCTGGTAGGCCACCAGGAGGTCGTTGGCCGAGGCGACGCCGCGCCCGGCCAGCACCCGTTCCCGGGGCTCGTACTCGCCCATTTCGGGGATCTCGACCGCCCGGAGCGCCGCGATGTGGTCGCTCATCTTGCGTTCCCACTTCGCGTACAGCTCCGACCAGTTCTGGTAGTAGTACCCCACGCGCACCGCGAACTCTTCGGCGCGGCGCTCCACCTCGGCGGGGTCCTCGACGCTGTTGGCGCTCATGTAGACGTAGCCGTTGAGCACCCGCACGTCGATGCCCAGTGCGGGCGGCAGCGCGAAGACGCGGGTGTTCATCACGCCGGTGCTCATGAACGCGCTGTCGGAGGTGACCATGTCGAACGGCGGCATCGGCTCGGGGAAGTGCATCCCGTTGCGGAACCAGGTGCGCTGCGCGTCACGGTCGCGGCGCGACTCCAGGAACAGGTTGTAGTAGGGGTACATCTCCTGCCACCCCTCGGCGCCGGGGGGTGTGGGGATGCTGTAGGGGTCGGGGAAGTTGGGCTTGGCGTGGGATTGCGGCACGGCCTCGGTGGTTGTCATCGATCACTCCTAGTTCTCCGGCTCAGGCCAGGACCCGGCCGCCGTTGACCAGCAACACCTGCCCGGTGACGAACGCGCTGGCCTCGCTGATGAGGAACGCCACGGCGCCGACGACGTCGTCGGGGGTGCCGACGCGGCCCAGCGGCGTGGCGGTGGTGTCGTAGGTGTCGGGGTCGCCGATCGCGCGCGCCCCTTCGGTGTCGGTGAAGCCGGGACCCACCGCGTTGACCCGGATTCCGAGCGGCCCCCCTTCCGTGGCCAGCGCTCGCGTGAGCCCGACGACGGCGGCCTTGCTGGCCACGTAGTGCGAAAGGTGCCGCGAGCCGCTGACCGCGGTCTCGCTGGTGAGGTTGACGACCGAGCCGCCGCCCGCGGCGGTCAGCGACGGTGCCGCCGCCCGGTACAGCAGCCACGGCCCGCGGGCGTTGACCGCCATGACGCGGTCGAACTCCGCCACCGGGATCTCGCCGGCGCGAGCCCGGGTCACGGCCACGAGCGCGGCGTTGTTGACCACGGCGTCCAGCCCGCCGAACAGTTCTTCGGCGCGGGAGACGGCCGCGCGAACCGAGGTCTCGTCGGTGACGTCGACGCGGCCGGTTCGTACCTCCGCGTCGCCGGCCGCGATGGGCCGAACCTCGTCGACGTCGACGGCCAGCACCCGCGCCCCCGCCCCGGCCAGCTCGGCGGCGATCGTGCGGCCCAGGCCGCGCGCGGCGCCGGTCACCAGGACCCGCAGCCCGGGAAGGCCGACCGCGCTCACGCCGGGGCTCCCGCGGGAGTGTCGGGGTGACGCACGGTCGCCTCGGGGTCGATCCCCAGGTCATCGGCGATCACCCGCCAGCAGTTGCGGCTGTTGCCGCGCCCGATGCCCGAACCGGAGTGCATGCTCGACGAGCAGGTGTAGAGGTTGGGCAGCAGCGTGCGATAGCCGGACAGCTCCGGGATCGGTCGGAAGCGGCCCTGCTGGCTGGCGATCGTGCTGCCCTGGCTGTAGCCGCCCTCGCCCATGTCGGGGTGGGTGGCCAGCACGTCGCGCGGCAGGATCAGGCGCACGCCGGCGATGTTGTCCTCGGTCATGTTCGGCGCGTAGCGCTGCCACTGTTCGACCATCGCCGAACGGAAGTCCCGCTCGATGCGCTTCCAGCCGTCGCGGTCGAACAGCCGCAGCGGCGCGGTGAACTCCTCGAAGCCCACCAGGTGTTCGCCCTCCGGCGCCCGGCTCGGGTCCCAGATGGTGTCGGCGCTGGTCAGCGCGAACAGCTGGCTGGAGAAGCCGCGGGTCATGATCTCCGCCTGGTAGCGGGTGGCCAGCCAGTCGGGGTCCTTGGGGCCCCAGTAGAGCCGCGGCTGCGGCCCCACCCGCGGGTCGCCCGTCTTGGCCGCGTAGTCGGGCAGCTCGTGCACCGCGACGTTCGCCCACACCAACTGCCCCCGGTCGTAGTGGATGTTGCGCAGCCGGTGGTCCACCCGCGGCGGCCGGGGCACATCGGGCAGCAGGTCAAGCACGGTTTGCGGCATGCCCAGGCCGCTCACCACGATCTCGGCGCCCACGACGTCGCCGCCGCCCAGCCGGATGCCGGCGGCGCGGCCCTCGGCGACGAGGATCTCGCTGACCGCCTGGTGCGTGTGGTACTCCACGCCGCGTCGACGCCCCGCGCTGACCAGCGCGTCGGTGATGGCGCCGGTGCCGCCGACGGCGACCGCGGCCGGCTCCAGCGACAGCGTCAGCGCCAGCACGTGCACCAGCCCCTGGAGGCCGAGCACGTCGTCGGGGTAGGCGCCGGTGGAGGTGGCCGCGGCCCGCATGAACAGGGTGCGCAGCTCGTCGGAGACGAAGAAGTCGTAGGCGAGCTGGCGCACGCTCATGAACATGTGCACCGGTTCGATCAGTTCGCCGTCGCCGACCAGCTCCTCTAGCGGGTCGGGGGTGCCCCACGGCGGCGGCGGGGTGTAGCGGTGCCGTCCGAACGCCCGCTTCCACTCGGTGTCGTAGGCTTCCAAACACCGCAGGTAGGTGTCGGCGTCGACGTCGGAGAACTCCCGGATCGCCGCCTCGGTGCGGGCGACCCCCTCGGGCCACGGCTCCTGGCGCCCGAACTCGTCCACGACCCGGTAGGCCGACCAGCCGAGGAACGCCGTACCGTCGTCGAACACCATGGCTTCGTTGCCTTCGGGGAACACGTACCGCAGCCCTTCGGAGTGCAGGTCGAAATCCCGGTAGGCCGGATGCGAGTAGAACCGTGTCCAGTGCGAGTAGTGGTTCATCGTGTACCCGCGCAGCGGACCCGGCCCGCTCAGCGCCGCTCCGCCGAGCCGCCCCGACCGCTCGAAGACCCCCACCGACAGCCCGGCCCGCGCCAGGTAGCAGGCGATGATCGTCGAGTGGTGGCCGCCCCCGAGCACCACCGCGTCGTAGTGATCCCTCACGAATGCGTCCTCTCTCACGGCGCGCCTGCGGCCGTGCGGTGGGGGACTCTCCGCCGAGCGCGTGGAGCGCCCCGCTGTATGGCTGAGAACACTCTCTTTCCAGCATCGCGGACCCGTCTATCGGGCTTTCCATCGAATGGAAGCCTCTTTAAGCTGGTCACATGCGGAAACGCTCGCACCGGCCGCCGGCGCGCACCGCGCCCGGACGGTCGGTGACCTCTCGTGCCCTCTCGGCGCTGGACGCTTTCGACCACGGCCACCGTGTACTGTCGCTGTCGGAGATCGCCCGCCGCACCGACCTCCCGTTGGCCACCGCCCACCGCCTCGTGGCCGAACTCTGCGAGGCGCGCCTGCTCAGCCGCCGCCCGGACGGGGCCTACGAGATCGGGGCGCGGATGTGGCGGCTCGGCCTGCTCTCCCCGCCGACGATGCTGCGCGAGGCGGCACTGCCCTACTTGCAGGATCTCGTCTTGAGCACGGGCCACACGGTCCACCTCGCCGTCCGCGACGGCACGCGTGCACTGGTCATCGACCGGCTCGCCGGCTCCCGCTCACTTCCCACCCGGCACCGCCCGGGCGGGTGGCTCCCGCTGCACTGCACCGCGGTCGGCAAGGTCCTGCTCGCCTACGCCCCCGCCGACCTGCAAGACGCGGTGATGGCAGACCTCACCCCGCACACGAAGTACACCGTCACCGACTCCGCCGTGCTGCGGCGCCAACTGCACACGGTGCAGAGCGAACAGCTCGCCCGCAGCGCACAGGAACACCGTATGGGTGTGTCTTCCCTGGCCATGCCGATCACGATGTCCGGGCAGGGCGTCGTGGCCGCCCTCGCACTCCTGGCCCCCATGGCGGCCCCACGTCTCGGCGACGCCCTAGGGCCGATGACGGCAGCCGCTGCCGCGATCGGCACGAAAGCCACCCGAGCCGATGTGGTCGTCGACCTGCACGAGCTGGACCGTTGACGCAGTCGCGCCGACCCCACCACCGGTACGGCTAAAGGCGCTCACGACCAGCGACCAGCGCGTGAAGACAACGCGCCCCAGCCGTCCGCATCCCATGATCGTATTCGCCTCGGACACTCGACATCGGCGGCGAAAACCTCCGATCGAATCGCCCGAGGAAGACCGGGACAGAGAGAATTAGCTTTCTACTGGATTTGGTGTTCTTCGGAACATGGCGAAGGTTCGCGCCCAGTTTGGCTCACTCTGTTTCTATGCCCTTCGGGCTTTGACGTCTTTTGGAACCCTGGCCTGATTTTTGGGGGGCTGGCCTGCGGTGATGATGTCCGATTGCACGCGATCATGGAAACCACCCCGCAACACCGGGTGATGTGGGTCTCATTTTTCAGATTTTGTGGCTGTGACCTGCGGCGATGCTCTGCACGTGATCATGGGTTTTCGGGGGTTCGCGCGAAACCCTGTACACGGCCGTGTTCCCGCTGCTCGGAGAAGCGAAGCATACATCCGCCGGTGTTGTCATCGGGTGGTTCTCAGGGGGAGGACGCATCGGGGAAAGGGCTGTCGTTGTTTTTCATGCCCGTGATCCAGTTGTCGGTGCGGGTGGTCACGTCGTCGTCGGTGACGGTCACGCCCTCCTCGCGTCCGGTCATGGGAACAGTGGTGCCTTCGGGCAGGAACCTGGCGCGGAACGCGAAGGAGAACAGTCGCCAGGTTCCGGAGTCGCCGATGGGACGCAGCCACAAAGGTGAGGCGCGGCGCCCGCCGATGATGCCCCCTTTCGAGTAGACGACGGGCAGGCCGAGCGCGCCCAACGGGAAGCGGTCGGAGTCGCCGTTGACCACGCTGAGGTGTTCGGGGGTTTTGACCTTCGGGGAGTAGTTGCTTTTGGAGGCGCTGTTGTCGCGGGTGGCGCGGAAGAGGCGGTACTGGCGTCCCACGTGGGCCAGGAGCTCGTCCCACGTGGCGGCGGTGTAGGAGCTGAGACCGGCGCGGGTGTGGGCGGTGCTCATCACCGGGTATGTGGGGCGTTCGTCGTCGCGCCAGGGGCGCGCGTGACAGGTGTCGGGCAGGGTGGCGAGGAGTTCGTCGACGTAGGGCAGGCATTGGGCGAGGACACCGGTGGGGTGCAGGGTGTCCAGTTCGGCGTAATGGGACAGGCCGGGGCTGCGCAGTGTCTCGGTGTCCCAGGGGCCGGGCAGCGAGCCCGTGGCCGGTGTGGCGCCGAGGATGTACAGGCCGCCGAAGCCGCGCCGGGTGCGTGCGCCGACTCCGCCGTAGGCGCACGTCATCCACAGCGCGGCCAGGGTCAGCACGTCGATCGCATCGTTGCCGGAGAAGGCGAGCTTGAGGGTGAAGTACCCCGGTTTGGGCTGCACGTAGGGGCGGGTGATCTGGTAGCCCTTCGCGATGGTTCCCAGCCCTTGGCCCAGCAGGTAGCCGATGGCGGGTTCCACCCTGTCTCCGTCGTCTTCGGCGGGTGCGGTGTCGAGGAAGGCAGGGCGGGGCGCCGTGACGGCGCCGGGCGGGTCGACCAGCCGCATCCGGACCGGGGCCGGGTTGTCGGTACTGCCGAAGACGGTGTTCTCCAGTTGGCGCAGGGTACCGATGTGGGGGCCGACGCGGGTTCCGGCCAGGGCGCGCAGCCAGAACCGCATGGGGCCGCGCAGCGAGCTGACCCGCAGCCCGTCGGTGTCGGTGTGGTTGAACAGCGGGGTGGTGACGCGCAGGCGCACCTGGGTCCAGGCCATGGGGCGCTTCTCCTCACAGGCTCGTGGTCAGCGGTCGTTTCGCCAGTGCAGGTGGGCTAGGGGCGCGGTGATGGGGCGGTCGTCCCACAGCACTTGGGAGAACACGCCCACGGTCAGGCACCAGGCGGTCGCCAGCGCCAGCACCGCCGCCGGGTCGCCGGTGGCGCCGTTCCAGACCGCGTCGATCCCGGTGCCGTTGGTGTGTTCACCGAAGGCGGGGGCGATGACGACGAGGCCCAGCAGGCTCACCAGGAAGGCGTGCAGTGCGCCGGCGGCCACGACGGTCACGGCGCGCACTGGTGCCGATAGGCGGCCGGCCCCGTGGTTGCGGGCCTCGATGAGCAGATAGCCCAGGGACACCCCCACGAACAGCAGGAGCGGCGCAACTTGGGTCGGCTCTGGGAAGGGCAGGTCGAGGCTGGCGCGCTGCCACCAGTCGGGCAGCGGGATGAGCACCACCAGGCCCAGGGCGGCGGTGGCGGGCAGCCGCAGCAGCCAGGGGGCGGTCCAGATGCGTCCGAAGACCAGCGCGCCGGCGCCGATGAGGGCGTAGCACCCCGCGGCGAGCAGGGCGGCGGTGGAAAAAGGCGCGCCCAGGGCAAGCGCGGCGGGAGCGGAGATCCCGCAGGCCAGGGCCAGCGCCGCAAGGAGGTGGTCGAGGCCCAGGAGGGGGGTGTCGCGCAGCACGACGGTCGGCAGGAACGTGAAGCGCGGCAGTAGGTGGCGCTGCACGAGCCCCCAGGTGATCGCTTCGTCTTCGCCGTCGGGGCGGGCGGAGAGGTTCAGGTCGTTGACGGAGATGACCAGCGGGCCGCTGCGGTAGCCGCGTGCGGTGGCCACGGCGGCGACCTCGGTTTCGAGTGCGGCGGAGGGCGCTTGGGCGAGCAATGGCTGGGCCTGGTAGGTGTCCAGGCAGGTGTACCAGTCGCGGCGGGCGGCGCGGGCGCGGGACAGCAGCAGCGCGTGGGTCTGGTGACCGAAGGCGCGGTTGAAGACGCCGTAGGTGTCGCCGTGGGGAGCATCCAGTGGGGTGGGCAGCCACGCCCGCCCGCTGCGGGGCACCGGCAGTCTCGGCGCGAGGCCACCGCGAGGGAAGGGCAGGCGGGGGGTGAGGGCGCGGCTGCGGTAGCGCATCGGCTCGGTGAGCACCAGGAAGCGGTTGCGGGCGGCGATGGGGCGCAGTCGCCCCAGGTCGCCGTGGGTGTCGGGGGCGGAGTCGACATGGCGCCAAACCGCTTCGACGACGCGGCAGGCACGCACCCAGTGGTCGCGTTCGTCACTGACCCCGCCGACCTTCACCGAGTGGCGCAGCAGTTCGTGGGGGTAGAGCACGAGGGTGCGCAGTTCGCGCCGTACCCGCTCGTCGGGGGTGGCGAGGTAGCGGCGGAACTCCTCGATCGCCGCTTCGACGGCAGCAGGGCTCTCGGTGGCTCTATCCGCTTCGATAGCCGCGGGGCTCTCGGCGGCCCCATCCGTTTCGACGGTTCCGACAGCCTCGGCGGTCTCCACGGCGGCTGGCCGCTCTGTCCGGGGTGGCGTGGCGTCGTCGCTGGCCGGCGCACCGTCCGGTCCCTCCGTGCCAGGCGCACCGTCTCCACCATCCAGCGCCTCCGGGGCGCTCGGGTCCGCCTCATCCGGGGTGTCGGGTGCGGCGCTCCACAGCCTGTGGAGCCGTCGCCTCAGGTACCGCCACGTCAACTCGGTGGGGCTGGGGTCGGGTGAGGCGAGTTTCCTGGCGCTGGGCAGCAGGCCGGAGTCCAGCCGCTGGGCGAGGGGACGCAGCAGGGGCGGGAGTTGCTCGGGGCGCGGGGTGTGGTCGGGCAATGGCCACCGCCTTGCAGAGCTTGAGGGGGCGGGAAGAAGCGGGGTCAGTGGATCAGCGCGAGGAGTCCTTCGCCGAAGGGGGTGAGCCGCCACCCTCTGCGGTCGGGCTCGTAGGCGTAGCCCTCCAGCAGCCGGTGGGCGGGGGGTTGGAGCAGCCGGCGGCCCCGGCCGTCGGTGGGGGTGTCGTCGGGGTCCACATCGGCGAGTTCGTTGCGGATCACCTCGTAGGGCAAAGTGCGCAGCGGGAGCCGGATGAGGCGGCTGGTGTTGCTCTCGTGCAGCACGTAGGCGTGCACGGACTTGACCTCCCTCTTGACCTCCCTGTCACGGTGGATGAGGCCGCGCATGCCTTCGGCCAGGCCGATGAGGTAGGGGATGGCGGCCTTGTATCCGCCGGAGAGGTGGAAGACGTAGTCGGCGCCGGGGCCGGCGATGTGGTCGATGAGCATGCGGCCGAGCATGCCCAGGTGGCGCATGGCGCGGGTCATGTCGGCGTCGTCGGCGGCGTCCAGGCCGGGAACAGCGGCGATGACGACCTCGCCGCGCGCGTGGCGGTCGGCTTCTTCGGGGTGGGGCAGGTAGCGCACGCGGTCGCGCTGGCCGGCGGTCAGGGCCAGGGCGTTCCACAACCCGGCGCGCAGCCCGGCGACGGTGTCGGTGGTGAGCAGGACGACGGTGTCCTTTTTGTCGAGGTGAGCATGTTTGGGCGGCGCGGCGGGTCGCTGGTCGCTGTGGCGGGCGAAGGTGGCGAGTTCGGCGCTGGCCCGACTGGTCCACAATTCGGGGCGGACCCGGCTGATCTGGTCCTCTAGCGCGGTGGCGGCGTCGCCGGCGGGGGTGAGTTCGCGCCGTAGCCGTTCGCGGTGGACGGCGGTGTCGCCGCTGTCGGGCAGCAGGGTGGGCAGCAGCTCGTGGAGGGCGTCCAGGGCGTCGTCGTGGTCGCCGTCGAGATGGGCGGCGGGGTCGCTGCCCAGGTTGTCGCGCAGGGTCAGGCCCACGGAGATGAGGTGGGTGGTCATCGGATCGTCCAGTCGACGTTGTCGGTGGCGGTGAGGTAGCCGTAGCCGGCGCTGGTGCGTGCGCCGATGCCGTGGTCGTCGCAGGCTTCGGCGAGCCAGGCGGCGGCCGTCTCGGTGGTGTCGGGGTCGTCGCCGACGAGGTCGGCGACGAAGACGCCGCTGAGGGAGAGGAACGGCAGCGGTCTCGGCTGCTCGTGCTCGCCGGGGGCCTGCGGCTGCTCCTGGGTGTGGTAGGCGGAATGGTGCGGGGTGATCACGTCGCTGTGCACCTGTAGCCGGTCCTTGGGAGCGGCGTTGGGTTTGGGCAGGGCGTCCAGGAAGCGCACCGTGCCGGGGGTGGTGCCGGCGGCGTCGGGGTCGGAGTCGTCGCCCGGGTCCGCCGGAGCCTCGGCGTCGAGTTCGTCTCCCTCGACCTCCCCGGTGGCGGGGACGGGGTCGGGCTTGTCGTCGGGGCGGCCCGGGGTGGCGGCGACCCCGCCGAAGACGGCCGCGCGCCGCTCGGCGGGTTTCTGCTGCCGGCGCGCCCACGCCGCGGCGGCGCCTTTGAGGGTGGAGCCGGGGATGTGGGGCCAGCCCAGGGTGCCGTGCAGGCTCAATCCGAACTCGTGCCCCCCATGGCCTCCCCCAGGCCGACGACGAGCCGCCATTCGGTGCGCAGCTCCACCCGGCGGATGTGCAACCCCCGGTCGGCGAGCCGGTGCAGCGCGTGCCGGCGGCGCTGGGCCACGGCCTCGGCCCAGTCGTCGCGATACCCCAGCCGGTGCTGGTGCGCCCAGGTGAGGAAGGGCTCGTTGTGCTGGGCGGGCACGCTCGGATCGCGGTCCAACTCCTGGTGGACGGCCAGCCGGCGCAGCACGACGAGCGCATTGGCGCCCGCCTCCAGGGCGGAGCCGCCGTCGCGGCGGTATACCGAACCGCCACGGGTGGGAGGGCGGTTCTTGCTGCACTTGTTATCGCCGTCGCTGTCGGGCTCCTGGAACACGCCGGCCTCCAGCACCCATCCCAGCGGGCCGGCCAGCGACAGGCGCAGCACCTGCTCCATGGGCAGTCGCACGTCCTCGCCGCCCCCTCGGCCTCCCGAGCCGGTGCGGCGGTTGGCGGGCGGGGTCATGTCTGCTCCTCTTGGGGCTCGTCGGTGTCGCCGGCCGCGCCACCCTGGCCGCCGTGCCCGGCCTGCTCGTTCTGGCCGTTCTGGCTCGATCGGGCCAGCGCGCCGAAGCGGGCGTCGGCGATGCGGCTGAGCCAGCGGGCCAGCAGGTCGATTTCGGCGGTGATGCGGCTGTGGGCGGCGGTGTCGGCCATGGCCAGTTCGCGCAGGAACTCCTCCGGCGTCGCGTCGGGCGCCAGCTCGCCCAGCAGGGCGCGTTCCCCGATGTGGCTGATGATGGCGCCGCGCAACTGGGTGTAAGCCTGCGCGATCGTGTCGCCGCCGCCGCACCTGGCGTCGATGAAGGCGAACGTGGCGGCCAGCCCGGAGGAGCGCAGCCGCATCGGGAGTTGCCGCATCCGGGTGCGTAGCCGTTTGGACAGGTTGGGGGCGTCGACCTGGAGGTTGAGGACTTCGGCCGCTCGGGCGGCCATCGACTGGTCCACACGGTTAGCCACGGCCGCCTCCGTCGATGATGCGAGTCCAGGCCATGCCCTTGCCGATGGTCTCGTCGCCGCCGACGCGCAGCAGCGCACCGTCCAGCAGGGCGCGCAGTCGAGCGGTGTTGGCCGAGGCGGGTTTCTCGCGCAGAGTCACCACGGCGGCCAGGATCGTCTCTGCGGGCAGGTACTCGCTGGTGAAAGGGCCGTTGCGGACCTTCTTGGCCTCGGTTTCGAGCTGGACGCGCACGGCGAACTCGGTGCACTCGCGCAGCAGCGTGGTCATGGTGTCGGCGCCGACCACCAGCAGGTCCTCGCGCAGCTTTCGAGTGAAGGTCGCCATGTGGGCCGCGTCGCCGACGGCGTCGTCGGCCAGCAGCTCCGCCCACCGGGCCACGGCGTTGGGCGGCTGCTGGCCGCCGCCGGGAGGCGCGGTGAGGTGGACCAGGCACGGGCCGAGAACCTCCTGCATCGTCCCGCCCCACACGTGGGCGCCGGCCATGCCCTCACTGTCCTCGGGGGCGGGCGGCTCCGGGGCCGCGTCGGCGCGGCCGATGATGGCGTACTTGCGGGCCAGCCGGCTCAGCGCCAGCGTCGAAGTGGCCCACGCGAAAGAGCGCCGCAGCGTGGGCACCGGCAGCGCGACGAGCTGGGCGTCACCCACCGCGAGCCGCCCCGGCGTGGTCTCGCCGTTGCTGTCGCCCTCCTCCTCGTGGCCGACTTCGGAACCGAACACCTGGATCTCGTGCTCGCTTTCCCACCCGGACTCACGGGCGGCCTGGCGCAGCGCACCTTTGAGGCTCTGCCCCCACATGAGGGGA
The DNA here is from genome assembly GCF_039539445.1 of Salinactinospora qingdaonensis. NCBI lineage: Bacteria > Bacillati > Actinomycetota > Actinomycetes > Streptosporangiales > Nocardiopsidaceae > Salinactinospora > Salinactinospora qingdaonensis. The sequence continues at coordinate 10,298 of NZ_BAABDD010000004.1, read as the reverse complement.
TAGTTGGTGGCGCTCTCGCGCTGGATCGGCAGATCCAACGCGCCGTCGCCGGTGGCCGCCCCGGGATGCAGCGGCGACTCGGCGTAGAGGTACAGCAGAAACGAGGTCAAGTCCACACTCCTGTCAGCACGACACCGAACCCGGCGGTGTCCAGCCGGGGGACGTCGGTGGGGGGTTGGGGTTCGTCGCCGGACTCGGTGTCCCAGTCCGCCGAGGGGGCCAGCGCGCGGCCGTGCCATGCGGCGGCCGTGGCCGCGGCCGTGTCGGGGGGCAACCGGACCAGGTAGACCGACCCGGGCGGGACCGCCCAGCGCAGCGCGCGGCTGCCCCAGAAGCCCCGCTTGGGCGAGGCGGTGGCCACCGGAAGGGGCGAACCCACGGCCGCGGCCACCAGCCGCGCCCCCTCAGGCAGCGGGGGACGCCACCCGCCGGGCCACAACGCCGGGGTGGCGGTGTAGAGCAGCACCTTCCCTTCCGGGAACTCCTCAGGGGGGCGGGGCCAGTCGAGGCGGGGCGCGGAGGTGTCCGCCGCTGCCGGGGCGGCGTCGCTGAGCTCGGCCAGGCGCCCGCGCCCGCCCAGCGTCAGCGGACCGGGCGGCAGCTCCCGCGCGCCGGCGGGCTGTTCGACCTCGGCCAGGAACCCCCAACCGGGATTGGGGCGCAGGTGACCGGCCTGGTAGAGGTAGCCACTGCGCACGCCCCGGTCCTGCCGGGCGATGCCGATACGCCGCTCGGGCACCAGCGGCTCCTGCTTCGACAACCCCAACCGGCCCATGGGCGCCGACCCGGAACCCGAGAGCAGCTCGCCGCGCAGGTAGGCCGACAGGGCGGCGGCGCGCATCCACCCATCCACCGGGGCGGGCTTCGACAGTCGGGCGGCCGGCTCCAGCAGCCGTTCGGGACCGTCGGGCAACTCCCCCAGGTCGGTGCCCTCGGTCGGGCCGCCGGGGCGGAGCCGGTACACCGCGGTCCTCTCCTCGGAGGTCACCAGGTCCAGCGGGGTCGGGAAGTAGGGCCGCCACACCCCGCCCGCGTCCTTGTGCGCGAGCACGGGACCGCGCACCGCCCCCAGCTCCCCGCCGTGGACCGCGCCCAGCGCCCCGGCGATGGTGCTGGGCCAGGGCCGCACCGTCTCGGCGACCGTGGTGTCCTCGGTGCCGGCGTCGAACCGGCGCCCGTCACGCACCTGCACCGTGTCGTGGGGCTCCACGGCCACCCAGCTCGTACGGACAGCCCCCGCGCGGGATGCGGCGCTGCTGGTCATCGGCACTCCTGGCGCAGGAACACCGCCACCCGGGCGGCGGCGATCAACGAACGGTGGGAATCGTCGGCGGGCAGGTTGTCGGGGGCGCTCAACGTCCGCAGCCGCCGCCCGGCCAGCACCGCGAACTCTCGGCGCGTGCGCTCGTCGCCGCCGGAGGTGTGGCGGTGGACGAGCCGGCGCAGCTCGGCCTCGAAAGTGTCCTGGTCGAGTTCAGCCAGCGCGGCGGCGTCGCGCTCCACGTCGCGCAGCAGACCGGGCGACAGTCGGGGCGCGTCGGCGTCCGCGCCGGGGGTGAAGTCGGCCAGGTAGTCACCCGCCGACAGTCCCGGCGCGAGCCGGTTGGGCACCCACGGCTGCACACACACCTCGCGCGCCCCCGCCCGGCGCAGATAGCCCGCCGCCAGCGCGTGCTTGCCGGGCACCGCCTTGGCGCGCTCCAGGCAGGCCCGCACCTCGGCCAGCGCCAGCCGCAGCGGGTACTTGTGGTGGAAGAACAACACCGCGCTGCTGGCCGTGGGCAGCTCCGCCGACACGGCCGAGATCGCCCCTTCGCAGCCGCGCGCGGCCGTCAGCGCGGTCGAGGCGGGTACGAACGCCAACAGGTCGTCGCCGCCGGCGTACACCTCCGCGCCCAGGATCTCCGGGCTTCGCAGCAGGTCGGCCTGGGAGCGCGCCACCCGCCCCAAGGCGCGCGACAGGTCGGCGTGGGCCTCGGGCGAGAGCAGCGCCGAACGCGACAGGTGGCGCCCCATCCCGTCCAGGTCTTGGGCCAGCAGCGCCAGGTGGGCCGCCGGCTCGGCCACCGCGAACTCTTCTGCCATCACCTTTTGCAGCGTGGCCGCGGCCATGCGGCCCAACCCCACGGTGTCGCGGAACCCGGCGAAGTCCGCGTCGCCGCTGCGGCGCCCCACCTCGCGGGCCAGCCCCTCGGCCTCCCAGGTGTCGCGGTACACCCACCGGCCGCCGTATCGCCACAGCCACCGGGCCGCCCCCACCTGCGCTCCCTTACCTCTGGGTTTGGGCAGGCCGGGCACCGGCCGCTCCCACGTGCCGAGCTTCGCCGCGGCCACCGCGTCACGCAGGTCGGCCACCGCGGCGGCCACCTTCGGGTGCGCCATGTGCTCCAACACCTTCGCGCGGAACGGGGCCGAGGCGAACCCGCTCGTGGAGGCGATCCCGTCGCCCCTGCGGCCCCGCTCGCGTTTGACCCAGTTCGCCGCGCCCAGCCGATCCCGCTCGAAGGGCCGCATGTTCTTGCGCGGCGGCTCCACCGCGGGCCAGCGCGGGCTCAGCGAACACAGGTCGGCGGCCAGGGCCTGCTGGGCAGGAAAGTCCCGCACCCCACGCCGCGCCGCGAGCCGCTGCTGAGCCTGGCGCCACTGCTGCGGATAGCCGCCCTCCGCCGGCGGCACGGCCACCCACACCACGCCGGGCATGCCCGGCGTGGCGGCGTCGCGCCCCAGGTGCGTGCGCACCCACGCCCGCCACTGTTCCTCCACCCGCCGGGCGGCCCGGCGCGCCAGCACCGTCCCCTGCTCTTGCGGGGCCAGCGCCACCACCCGGTTGGGCACCCCCACCTGACCGGCGGTAGAGGTCGGGAACACCAACTCGGCTGTGGCCTCCTCGAACACCCGCGCGGCCTCGGTGGCCAGATCGGCGATGATCCGGCTGCCCGCGCGCAGGTCCGAGGTGGAGCGCGACTCCTCGATGAAACGCTGCACCCCCGTCAACGCGACCATCACCAGATCCCGCCGCGACCGGCCCGCCTGTTCCGCCGTGGGCTCTGGCTGTTGGGATGTGTCGTCCACCGTCACCTCGCTCATCGTGTCGCCACGGTCACGTGGCCGAGGCCGTGGGTGGTCTGGGCGCCCACCCCGGCGTACTCGGCGAACCGCCACAGCCCCGCGAACAGCCGTTTCACCACGGTGTCGGCCTTGGAAGGCACCCCGAACACGGCGTGGCCGACGAACCCCGCCCGGCCGCCGCCGCGCATGGGCACCGCGACAGTGCGCACCCGATGTTGGGCGATGTGGACCCGCTCCAACAGCGCCGTGGCGGTCGCCTCGGCGACGGGGACGGGGCTGAAGTGCTGCCAACGGCGCAGCAGCCCGCCCAGCAGCAGTTCGGGCTCGGGCAGCGGGATCTGGCGCCCCGCCCGGTTCACGTACGTGGGCGTGTGGAACTCCACCCGCACCCGCGAAGCCGGTGCGGCGTCGGCCAGGTCGGCGTAGGAGACCGCGTCGCGCTCCACCGCGCCCACCGTCACCGGTGCGGCACCCAGCCACACCCGCCGCCCCGGCCACGCCTCGGCGTCGGGGAGTCGCGTGTCATCGAGCCATCCGATCCGCATACCCTCCCCTCTGGGACACGCGGGCGGTACGGCGACACTGAACGGCTTGACCTGCCCCGCGTGCTCGCTGTCGGGCGTCTCCACCAGCGCACACGCCAACCCGTGCAACCGCGCCGCCGACACCGACCCGCCCACCCCGCTCGACTCCTCCGTCTCGGCCATCTCGCCGTGCAGCCGCAACGACCACCCCACCGGCACAAGCCCCACCCCTCACCTCCGGTCGGCTACTTCCCCCACGGCTCCCCTCGGCAGGCCGTTCCCCGCCCGGCCGCTGCACGGTTGCCTCGTCCTCTGGGACACCACCTCGCCGCCGCAGCGCGTCCGAGAGGGACATGTGCGAGGAGACACCAGCAGAAGCGGGGAAGCAGAGAAGAGCAGGAAAGGGGAGCGTCGAAACGACGACGCTAGCAAGCCATCTCACGAGAACCCGCGGAAAACCCAAAAATGACCAAAACCGGCAAACCCCTGGCGGCCCGACCCACCACATGCGAACATGACGCCTCTACGGCCTCCGGCCCTAGAGCCGCAGGCGCGGACGGCATGTACAGGGTTACCCGCGAACCCCCGAAAACCCATGATCACGTGCAGAACATCGCCGCAGGTCACAGCCACAAAATCTGAAAATGAGACCCACATCACCCGGTGTTGTGGGGCGGATTCCATGATCGCGTGCAATCGGACACCATCACCGCAGGCCAGCCCCCCAAAATCAGGCCAGGGGTTCCGAAGGACGTCAAAGCCCGAAGGGCATAGAAACGCTGCGCCTTGGTCTGAACGGCCTCGTTGAGAAGACTCCGGGGATCATCAAAGTCTGAATTTTTAATTTTTATTTTGAGGAATATGCGATGGGCTCTCTCTTAAGGCGAGTGGCAAGCGAGGAATTCTTATCTACGGCTTGGAACGAGGTGCGGGATAACGACCTCGAGGACGGGGTGAAGTCCGAGCAGGTCCGGGAGTTTGAGCGAGGAGCCCTGCGGCGGCTGCTGGAGTTGGGGGAACAGCTACAGGCTGATGAATACGAGCCGGAGTCGGTGGTGGCGATCGAGGTTCCCAAGTCCTCGGGCGGCTCGCGAGTTCTCGCGGTCCCGGCGGTGATCGATCGGGTGGTGGAACGAGCGGTGCTGAGGGTGGTGGAGCCCTTTGTCGACCCGGTGTTGCTGCCGTGGAGCTTCGCCTACCGCAAAGGTTTGGGGGTTGCTGACGCATTGCACGCGCTGGCGACGGCGCGGGAGGCGGGCAACACCTGGGTGGTGCGCGCCGACATCGAGGACTGTTTCGAGGAGATCCCGCGCTTTCGCCATGCTGCGTGACGGAGCGCTCTACCACCCCACAGCCACACAAGCGGCTTGACCACACCCCATAGAAGCCCCCGCGCACGCGGGGCCTGCGGCGCGGCGTGGGTTCGGGGTGAGGAGGCACGTAGTGTTTCCCGCCGCTCGTGCCTCGATCGCTGCGCGATCTCGGTAGCTCCGGGGTTGGGCTATGCCTGGAGGGGTTGCCGTTCGCTCGTGCCTCGATCGCTCCGCGATCTCAGCAGCCTGAGGGGGCGCTGTGGCTGGGGTGAGCGAATACCACGACAGGTGGGCTGTGGCCGAGGTGAGGCGGGTACCGCCGCGGGCTGGCTGTGCCTGAGGTGGGTGGGACGGGCTGGCTGTGCCTGAGGTGGGTGGGACGGGCTGGCTGTGGCCTGAGGTGGGTGGGACGGGCTGGCTGTGGCCTGAGGTGGGTGGGACGGGCTGGCTGTGGCCTGAGGTGGGTGGGACGGGCTGGCTGTGCCTGAGGTGGGTGGGACGGGCTGGCTGTGGCCTGAGGTGGGTGGTGGGTATTGCGGCCTGACGCTTTCTGGGGGCATCTGCCGCGGGCAGCTGCGCCGGGAGGGTCACGTTTCCCTACCGCCCTAGCTCGAACGCTCGTCACCCGCTGGCAAGCGGAGCCGTCCCCGCAGCAGGGGCCACACTCCACCGCCCCCGGAGAGATAGCCGACCCCTCGCTACATCCTGCCCTACAGCAACGTCCCGCTACAGCGATGTCCTGAGGTAGAGCAACCTCCCGGCGTAGAGCGACGCCCCGGGGTAAAGCAACCTCCCGCGCTACGGCGAAGCCCGAGTTAGAGCAACCTCCCGGTGTAGAGCGATGCACTACACCGATGAACGTGGACAGTAGGTCCGTAACGTAGAGCAACCTCCCGGTGTAGAGCGACGCCCCGGGGTAAAGCAACCTCCCGCGCTACGGCGAAGCCCGAGTCAGAGCAACATCCCGGGTTAGAGCGGCGTCCTGAGGTAGAGCGAAGTTTTAGGTTAGGGCGACATCCCGCGCTAGAGCGAAGTTCCAGACTAGAGTGACGCTCCCTCACCCCGTGGCCACCCGCATCGTTTTCGGTCGCCTCAGCCACGGCGCCCCCTCAGGCTGCTGAGATCGCGGAGCGATCGAGGCACGAGCGAACGGCAACCCCTCCAGGCATAGCCCACCCCCGGAGCTACCGAGATCGCGCAGCGCTCAAGACACGAACGAACACCACACCGAAGAGTTCCGCCCTCTCGTCGTCGACTCGGTCGTTACCCGCCTGGCGCTGGAAGGAAGGGTCCAACCGGACGGCTTCGACGAACCCGACGACGACCAGGGCTGCCGGATGAAACCCGACACCTTGAAAGTGTTCCTGGCCGCTTACGAGAAACGAATGCTCACCCTGGCCCGCCATCCCGGTTTGGGGCGTCGGGTCTCCTACCGTACGGCCCTGACCACCCAGGCCCGGCTCATGGCCTCCGTCATCGCCGGCGATGAAGCCACCTACACTCCCTTCGCCTGGCGGTGACCGCCTCGTGAGCCAGCATCCCCACCGGCGGTGGTTTTACCTCGTCTGCTACGACATCGCCGACAACGAGCGCCGTGACGACGCCTCCGAGCTGCTGTCGGGCTACGGTCCCCGTGTCCAGTACAGCGTGTTCGAGGCGACCGTCGAGTCCCCGGTCGCCTTCGAGCGCCTCCAGCAGGCACTCACCGACATCATCGACCCCGACGAGGATCAGGTCCGTATCTATCCCCTGCGTGTCCCCGACCTCGCTAAAATCACCATCATCGGCAACCGCCGACTCGAAGAACGCAACGACTTCTGGATCATCTGACAGGGTATGTACAGGGTTACCCGCGAACCCCCGAAAACCCATGATCGCGTGCAGAGCATCGCAGCAGGTCACAGCCACAAAATCTGAAAATGAGACCCACATCACCCGGTGTTGCGGGGTGGTTTTCATGATCGCGTGCAATCGGACATCATCATCGCAGGCCAGCCCCCCAAAATCAGGCCAGGGGTTCCGAAGGACGTCAAAGCCCGAAGGGCATAGAAACATGGCGCACAGGCGGTTCTCTAGTATGTAACGAGTTCCGAAGGACGTCAAAGCCCGAAGGGCATAGAAACTATGGCGATCTCGACAGCGGAGAAGTTGGACGCGAACGTTCCGAAGGACGTCAAAGCCCGAAGGGCATAGAAACCATAGAAATCATCGGCACTTCTTCGAAAAGGCGATTAGTTCCGAAGGACGTCAAAGCCCGAATTGGAAACCTTTAATCGCCCTCTTCTGCTCCCTCGCCCTTAAAGTTGGGGGGATCAGAGTTGGTAGCGGTTGGTGAGGCGAGCCCTGCGGTGTCGGTACGAGGCTGCGCATGCGCGTGAGGCTGGTGTGCAGCAGTGTCCTCATCGGGGTGTTGAGTGCGTTCGTGGCATGGGCGCTGCATTGGGCGGTCGTCAATTACCAGGACGTCACTTACGAGATGCCGGGCACGGTGACGACTCTCCGGTTCGCTCATGGGCCGCACGGCGTCGATGATGCGGAGGTGCCCGTTGTCCTCGACGAGTTGCGCGATTTTATCGACGACCGTTCGTTGGCGCTGGTCATCGGTTCCGCTGGGCAGGGGTATCCGCAGTTGGTCGTGGCCGACCCTGAAGGTGTTGTGCCGTGGTACGCTCCGGCGCGGTCGAGCGGCAGCGGGAACGCGGCAGCGGCGGCTCACGTGTTCGAGGGCACCTATTCGCAGCAGCAGTGGCTGGCGGGGCGCTCTCCCTCGCTGGTGCCCGATGGCGTGGAGGTCGTCGGCACGATGGTCCCGCCGGAGGGAAGCGGCGATGTCCAGTTCGTGCGCACGCTGGGGGATTATCGGCTGCCGCCGGGCGACTATGTTGTCACCACCACCGATCCCGCCGAGTTGGCCGAATTCACCGGCATTCTCCACCGGGCGGGTTTTGAAGCCCGCTGGACGAGGCGTCTGCCGTTCACCGGACACCTCACCCGCGACCCGGTTTTCGGGGCCACCGTCGTGCTGTTGGGGGCCGGGTGTCTGGCCGCGGCTCTGTTTTGGACGTTGGGGTTGCGGGTGCGGGCGCGCGAGTTCGCGATCCGGAGGCGTCACGGCGCCACCCGCCTGGCGTTGGTGCGGCAGGTGTGGCTGCGTGGTCTCGCGGCCCAAGCTTTCGGGATCGTGGTCGGGGTCGCGCTGTCGGGTGCGCTGGTCGCGTTGGCGGGCCGGGAGGTGCTGGGGCGTACCGAGTACCTGCTAATGAGTGCGAGTGTGGGGCTCGGTCTCGTGCTCGCGGCCGGGGCGTGGCTCGCGGCTGCCGTCGCGGGCACGTGGGCGCGGAACGGGGCGGGCCGTGCTTCGTGACCTGGCCGGCGGGGTGCGCATGGCGTTGCGTCGCTGGCCCATGATGCTGTCGCTGGCCGCCATGATCGCGCTCGCCTGCGTGGTCCTGGCGTTCCTGCTCGCCGATGTCCTGCGGCAGCTCACAGCGCTACGCGGCGCCCAGGAGATGCGTGACCGCGAGGCGGTGGTCTTCACTCCTTACTACGAACGTCTCGCGACCACGACCACTCTGCCGGACAGCACCGTGGCGGACCTCGTCGCCACGATCCGGGACGGGCACGCCTACACCGCCGTCATCAAGAACGTGCGGCTCGACACTTCCGACTTCGCCGGTGGACGCCCGGCCGTGATCCTCGTCGGCGCGGAACTGGAGGAGATGGTGCCCGGCCTCGACGTGTGCGAGCCGGCGCCGTGCGCCATGCGTGGCGCCGAGGTCACACAGCCGGTGGGGCCGGTGCGGTTCGCGGGCTACACCCTGTCCCGGTTCGAGGAGCTGCCCAGCGCAGCCACCTACTTCGACGCCAATCTCGGAACGGTGCCGCTGGACGAGCGGGTGGTGTTGAACATGCCGCCGGAGAGCCTGCCGCGGCTCAACCCGGTCGAGCGTGAGGAGGCGATGGCGCGGGCCGTCCTGTTCGACGTGACCGACGCCGAGATCGCCGCCCACGTCGACGGCAACGCGACTGGCGGCCTCTACCTCGTGCCGCGCAACGTCGCCGTCGATCAGCCGCAGCGACTCACCGGCTTCATGGTGGTGTCAGCGATGTACATCGCCGGCATGGCAGCCTTTCTGGGGCTGGTGCTGCTCGCGTTCGCCGCTTCGGCGGGTGAGGCGCTGCGTCGGGAGCGGGCGGTCTTCGCCATCCGGCGCGCCTACGGCGCCGGTCGGGGCCACACTGCCGCCCGGATCGGCGGTTTCGTCGGTCTTGTGGTGCTGGCCGCGCCGCTGCCGCCCCTGGTGGGGCTCTGGCTGATCGGTAGCCCCGTGTCGTCGGGGGCGATGTGGGTGCTCGCGCTCGTCGTGGTGATCTTCGGGTGCCTGTGGGTCTGGGCGGTCAAGCAGCACAGCGGACGCGAGTTGAGAGGTCGGTGAGAACACGGTGGCGCTGCTGGAAGCCTGCGGGCTGTCGAAGACTTACGGGCAGGGGCGGCTGCGTGTCGAGGCGGTCCGCGACGTGTCGCTGTCTGTCGAGGCGGGTGAGGCGGTGGCGCTGATGGGTCCGTCCGGCTGTGGGAAGTCGACGCTGTTGGGGCTGGTCGGGCTCACCCTCGCGGCCACGAGTGGCACCGTGGCCGTCAACGGCGCCCCGGCACCTGTTGAGGAGCGGAAGCGGGCGCGGCTGCGCAATGAGTTCTTCGGCTATATTCAGCAGGATCTCGCCATCGTCGACACCGACAGCGTCGCCGGTAACGTCACGGTCCCGCTGGAGTATGCACGGCCTCGCGTGGGGCGGCGGCAGCGGCTGCGGCGCGCGTATGAAGCGGTCGGCGGTGTCGGTCTCGGGTGGGCGTTCCGTCGGCGTGCTTCCCGGCTTTCTGAGGGGGAGCGCCAGCGGGTGGCCATCGCGCGTGCACTGGTGAACCGGCCCAGCGTGGTCATCGCCGACGAGCCCACCGCCGCGTTGGACGTCGCGACAGCCCAGGAAGTCGTGACCCTGCTGCTCTCGTTGAGAGAGCACGGCGCTTCCCTCCTGGTCGCCACACACGATCCGCGGGTGGCTGCGCGGTGCGATCGCGTTGTGGCGATGGAGGACGGTCGCGAGGTGGAAGTAGCCGAAGGCTCGCCATCTCGTGTCTTTGTGGCCAGCGGGGATGAGTAGTCCGGCTGCGCTTCTGCGGGTGCTCGGTCCCGCGCTTCTTCTGTGGGCTGTGTTGTGGTGGTGGGTCAGGGTGGGTTGGTGAGGATGTGGTGGGTGTTGTCGGTGCGGTGGGGGGTGGGGTGTTGGTAGGTGGTTATGGCGTGGTCGAGTAGTTCGGCGCGGGGGCCGATGGGTGGGTGGTGCAGGGTGGTCCAGGCGATGAGGAATTCGGGGCCGTGTGGGGTGTCGG
>NZ_BAABDD010000003.1:286477-338281 GCF_039539445.1 Salinactinospora qingdaonensis | reverse complement strand
ATCCGCTCCACCGAGATCGGTATGGCGGCCGCCCTCGACGAGGCCGCCGAGCTGGCCCACCGCCACCCCGCCACCATCGGCGCCCCCCACCACCCCGACATCACCGCCAACACCAACGACCCCGCCAACACCAGCAGTCCCGACGCCCCTGACACTTCTCCTTCGGCCTCCGCCCCCACCACCGGCCCGCCCAGCCCAGAGTCCAGCGCCCCCACGACCGGTAGTTCCCCGGCCATCCACGGGCCGGGCGGGCACAGCACGCACCCCAGCGGCCCGGCCACCGGCCCCGGTGGAGCCGGCGGCTCCCACACCCCCAGCGCCCCCAGCACCGGGGACGGCAAGACACCCGAAGCCCCCAGCGGACCCGCCCCTGAGTTCACAGACGGCAAGGGCGACGACAGTGTCCCCGCGCCGCCGGCCTCCACAGAGGACCGTCCCGGCCCCACTCCCAACGGGGAGACGGCATCTGCCGAGGCTCCTACCAGCCCCGCTCCGGACGGTGGCCAGGCCGAGCCACCTGCTCGGGAGACGCCATCCGGTGAAACCGGGCAGGATGAGGGCACGGCCCCGCCGCACTCAGCCGAGGCCACAACCCCAGAGACAGACCAGACGCCCGAAGCGCAGCAGGCCCCTGAAACGGTCGACTCCGCCGAGGCCGCGGGACAGGCCCGCATCGAGGAACTCGCGGCCGACATCCGCGAGGGCGCCGCACCGCCCCCCAACTCCCTGGGGGTCGAAGCCCTTCGAGAAGCATTGGACGCACCAGAGTTGAAAGGCACCAACAAGATCCCGGCCAAGAGCAACGCCGCGATCATGAGAGCCGACATCGAAGGAATGGAGGTACAAACCGAAGCGGCCAGCAGCGGAACAAAAGAAAAGAACAACGGGCTGGTCAAATTTAAAGAAAACCCGATTTTTGAAGCGGAGGGCGGAGTGAAAAGTCGTCGCTATGACTCGGAGGTGAAGCTCCTGGAAGAACTTGCTTCGCGACTCTCAGGGGATGCAAGGGGAGATATTGAAATATACACGGAACGTCCTCCCTGTCGCTCGTGCCGAGGAGTGATGGAGCAGTTCCGCGAAAGGTACCCCGATGTCCAACTCAAGGTGACGTGGGGTGAGAAAAACATAGTGGCTCTGGATACTAAACAAAGATATGAAGATCCCAACACATACAAGTATGACTCTTCGGACCCCCTTGACAAGGGATGGATCATTGAACGACTTCCCAAGAGTGCGCGTGAACATGACATGAAAATCTGGAAGAAGAACAGGTAGGAGAAAAATGAACAGCAAATATAGCGAGATCGATCAAATGATCGCTGAACTGGTAGACGCAGGTTTGGCTGACGCTGACGCAGTGTCAGGATGCACCGAGGAGCAAATATCCGAACTCCAGGCTATGCAGAGCAATGTTCAGCTTCCGGATGATTATCTTTACTTTCTCAGGGTTGCGGGCGCAAATCCACTCAAATACCTAAGCGTCGAAATAGACATTAGGTCGGCGATCTGCGCGTTCGATATTGCCGAAGAAATGCTTGAAGAGGCGCCTGATTTTGATCTTTCCGGGAAGATTTTCATTGGAAATTATCATTTTGATTATGTCTATTTTTTTAAAATGAATGACCCTGGAGTCTATGTTTTCGACGAAGTGGAAGAAAGGAGGGTGTGTGGATCGTTTGTTGAATTTCTTCGTTGGGAGGTGAATGCTTCAAGGAAAGATTGGGAGGCTGCTAAAAGGTTCTCTCAGAAAATCAGGGAAGGCAGGACTTGAGGCATGGCGAGGTGGCCTCCTCCTGATCTTGGCTTTCCCGGTCGGCTGCTTCCGGTTATCCACAGGGTTGAGGAAACGTTGTGCTTTGAGGCTCGATGGTGTGAAGGATGGTGGGCGTAGGAACGGCACCCGGCTGTGGGGTGGTCTGTGTACGCGGGAGGAACGGGCTGTAACGCACGGCCACTAGGATTCTGGTTCGTCCGTTGTGAGAGGAGCGTTGGTGACGACGCGAGTGGTCCATCGGCCGGCCAGAACGGTGTATCCACCGCAGCGGCAAGAACCCCACGAAGTCGAGGCGCCTCCCACGCTTCCCGAGGGAAACCCCCAGGGCAACCAGCTCATGAGCATCCTGCCCATGGTGGGCATGATGGCTTCGCTGACCATCATGATGGTGCTGCGCAACCCCGCGTTTATGGCGCTGGGCGCGGTCGTCCTCGTCGTCGCCCTCCTCGCGGGGCTGGGCATGCTCCTGTCGCGCCGTGGCCAGGTCGGTCGCCAACGCCGGCAACAACGGGAGCGCTACCTCGAATACCTGGAAGAGCTGCGCGAGCAGCTCAGCGCGTGGGAGCGCGAAGGGCGCTCGCACGCCCGCCTGCTCGACCCGCCTCCCGAAGCGCTCTACGACGTCGTCCGCGACCCCGCCCGGCTATGGGAGCGTCGCCGCAAAGACCATGACTTCCTGTGCGTGCGGGTCGGCACCGGGATGATGCCCGGCCATCCGCTGCGGCTGACCGACCGGGGCACCGCCCTGGCGCCCACCGACCCCTTCATGCTCTCCGAAGCCCAAGCCGCCGTGCGCCGGTTCGAGACCGTGCCGGAAATGCCGCTCACCCTCCCGCTCGACATGGCCGGCAACGTCAGCGTCATCGGGGAGCGCGCCGACGTGATGCGGCTGGTACGCGCCCTGCTCGCCCAACTGTCGGCCTTCCACGCGCCCGAGGACACCGGGCTGGCGGTGATGCACCCTCAGGAGCGCGGCGCCGAGTGGGAGTGGCTCAAGTGGCTCCCCCAAGTCCTCGACCAACAGCGCCGCGACGGCGGCGTGAACGCGCGGCTCATCGCGCCCACTCCCGCCCAACTGGGCGCCCTGCTCGCCGACGAGCTGCGTCACCGCACCGATTTCGCCGCCGAGGTGCGGCGCGGTATGGGCAGACGCGAGGCTTACCGCAAGATGCGGCGCATGGTGGTCATTCACGACACCCACGGCGAGGTCGCCACCGAGCTGGTGCGCCCCGACGAGGACGTCGACCCCGCCGCCCTGGGCGTCACTGTCCTGCATCTGGTGGCCGATCAGCTCGCCGAGCCCGGTGACGTGAGCGTGCGGATCACCGTCTCCGGCGACCAGGTGCAAGTGGTCGACCTGCGTGCCGACGAGCCGCGTGCTCTCACCGGAACCGTCGACGACGTTCCCGCGGCGACTCTGTCGGGCCTGGCCCGGATGCTGGCCCCGCTGCGGCTGTCCCCGGAGTCGATCGAGGAGACCGCCGCCGAGGGCGGTAGCGTCGACTTTCCCACCATGTTGGGGGTGCCCGACCCCGCCGACATGCGCTTTGAGCAACTGTGGAAGTCGCGCAGTGAACGCGCGTTCCTCCGGGTGCCGATCGGCGTCGACGATATGGGCCGGCCCGTCACCCTCGACCTCAAAGAATCGGCCCAGCTCGGCATGGGGCCGCACGGGTTGTGTGTGGGCGCCACCGGCTCCGGCAAAAGCGAGCTGCTGCGTACGCTGGTGCTCGCGCTGGCCGCCGGCCATCCGCCCGAGCAGGTCAGTATGGTGCTGGTCGACTACAAGGGCGGCGCCACGTTCGCGCCGTTCGAGGAGATGCCCCACGTGGCTGGGGTGATCACCAACCTGGAGGACGACGCCGCGCTGATCGAGCGCGCCTACGCCAGCCTCAACGGTGAGGTGCGGCGCCGCCAGCGAGTGCTGCGCGACGCCGGCAACCTCGCCAGCATCGGCGACTACGCCCACCGTCGCTCGCAGGACCCGAGTCTGCCCCCGCTGCCACACCTGCTGGTGATCATCGACGAGTTCGGGGAGCTGCTGACCGCCCGCCCCGACTTCATCGAACTGTTCCTGACCATCGGGCGGATCGGCCGCAGCATCGGCGTGCACCTGCTGTTGTCCAGCCAGCGCATCGAGGGCGGCAAGCTGCGCGGCCTGGAGACGTACCTGTCCTACCGGATCGGTCTGCGCACCTTCTCCGAGGAAGAGAGCCGCACGGTGCTCGACACCGCTGACGCCTTCCACCTGCCGGCCCTGCCCGGGTTCGGCTACCTCAAAGTCGACACCACCGTCTACCAGCGGTTCAAGGCCGGCTACGTCTCCGGCAGCTACCGCGGCCCCCTGCCAGAAGAGGAGCAGGAGAGCGGCCCCGCCCCGGTTTTGCCCTACCCCGCCTACAACACGGCCGGCTCCACCGAACCGGTCGGCGCCGCCAACGACGGTCCGGACCTGCCCGAGCGCGTCACCGGAGCGACTCTGCTCGAGGTGATGGTGAGTCAGGTGGCCCGCCACGGCACGCCCACCCGCAGCGTCTGGCTCCCACCGCTGCCGCAAGCCACCACGCTGGACAGGGTCACCGGTCCGGTCCAGCCCGCCGGCGAGGCGATACGGCTACCTGTCGACACCCCGCAACTGCACGTGCCCGTGGGGGTGCTCGACGACGCCAACAAGCAGTGGCAGGGGCTATGGAACCTCGACCTCACCGCCTCCGGCGGCCACCTCGCCATCATCGGCGGGCCACAGACCGGCAAGACGACGCTCCTGCGTACGCTGGTGCTGTCCATCGCGTTGACCCATACGCCCAGCCAGCTCGCGGTCTACGCGCTCGACCTGGTCGGCGGTGGTCTACAGGCGCTGGCCGACCTGCCCCACGTCGGCGGGGTCGCACCGCGCACCGACCCCGAACGCATCCGCCGCACCCTTGAGGAACTGCGGGGCATGCTGGAGCACCGCCAGCAGGTCTTCCGCGAGCGCGGCATCGACTCGTTGCAGCAGTTGCGGCGCAGGCACGCCAGGGGAGAGCTCCCCGAACTGCCGTGCGCCGAGGTGGTGCTGTGTGTTGACGGCTTCGGCGCGATCCGTAAGGACTTCGAGGAGATCGACGAGATGGTCTCCGACCTGTTGCAGCGCGGCGGCAACTACGGCATCCATCTGGTGGCGGCCATGCTGCGGTGGAACGACGTGCGCATGGCTATGCAGTCCACCTTCGGCCAGAAGGTGGAGCTGCGGTTGAACGACCCATCGGACTCGGCTGTCGACCGCAAGCTCGCCGAGACGATCAGCGCCGACACCCCTGGGCGTGCGCTGACCGACACCAAGCTCTTCGGCCAGGTCGCCCTACCCCGTATCGACGCGCTGCCTGAGGGAGACAACCTGGGCGAGGTCGTCGAGAAGACCTGCCGGGCGATCAGCGGCGCATGGCAGGGGCCGACCGCGCCGCCGGTGCGGGTGCTGCCGCACCAGTTGCCCGCCGCCGCTTTGCCCGGTCCTGACGAGGAAGCCGGGCGGGTGCCGATCGGGGTTGACGAACGTGCGCTCGCCCCCGTGCTGCTCGACCTGTTCGACCGCGACCAAAACCTGCTGGTGCTCGGCGACGGCGAATGCGGCAAGACCAACCTGCTGCGGCTGGTCGCCGAAGGGGTGATCGCCCGCCACTCCCCGGAAGAGGTGGTGTTCGCAGTCATGGACCCGCGCCGGACGCTGCGCGGTGTCATCCCCGAGCCCTACCTGGGTGGCTACGCCAGCAACGCGCGAGTGTGCGCCGGGCTGGCCGGCGGTGTCGCCAAAGAGCTGGAGGGGCGCATGCCCGACGACGCCGACCCCGACGCGCTCGCCTCCGGCGGGCCGCCCACGCCGCGCATCGTCGTGCTGGCCGACGACTACGATGTGCTCACCACGGCGGGGCAGAAGCCGCTCGCCCCGTTCGTTCCCTTCGTCCCCAACGGCCCCGACATCGGGCTGCACTTCGTGGTGGCGCGCCGCGTGGCCGGGGCCGGGCGCGGTCTGCACGACCCCCTGGTGCAGGCGATGCGCGAGATCGGTACCAGCGCCCTGCTGATGTCGGGCGATCGCAGCGAGGGGCAGCTCTTCCCGAAGGTCTACGCCACCGCCCAGCCGCCGGGGCGGGGCCGCTGGATTCGGCGGGGTGGCGCGCCGCGTCTCGTCCAGACAGGGCTGATCGACGAGCCGACTGAGGAGAACCGTTGACATACGACGTGGTCGCGCTGGTGCGGCAGGCCCCCGACATGCGGGTCCTGGCCGACGCGATGGTACGCGCGGGCCGCCGACTGCGGGTGCGTGGCGCGGGGGAGGGTGCCGTCATCCAGCTCTGTGACGACGACGGGCGAGCACTGCTCAGCATCGAGGCCGCGCAGCGCGTCGATGTCCCCAGCGAGGTGGAACGGCTGCTCGGCAGCGACACCGCGCGGCGCATGCCCCACCCCTGCTGGTGGGTGGAGGCCAGGGCGACTCATCCCCGCGACGGCGATGAGGACACCGCCGCGTTAGCCCACCGCTTCGCCACCGGACTGGTCGACCGGCTCGGCGGCACGGTGTGGCCGACGCGCCCCCGCGAGGACGGTCCCTCGGGACGGGAGGACCGACCGCGATGACGACCCACCCGGCCATCGACATCGCCACCGAACAGACCGCGGTGGCACAGCAGGAACGGCCCGTGATCCCGCTGTCGTCTTGGCTGGCCGACGCCGTGGCGATGGCGGGGCGCAACGGGCAGGGCCTCCAGGTGCTCTCCCCGCCGCAGTGCCGGATCACGCTGCCGCTGCGTCAGGTGCTGAGCGGCCCCAAAGCCCGGTGGGTGGTGGCCGACCCCGCCGGCGGCGGCCACTACGACGGCCTCTCCGGGGCGCGGCTGCTGTGGGACGAGAACTCGGGGTTCGGCCCCGCCGCCGGCGGGCAGCCCACGCCCGACCCCTCCCCGGATTTTTTGCGCCACTCCAGGAATCCGGGCACCCAGCTCCTGGTCGACCTACGGCTGTTCCACCCGGCCGCCGACGGGGTCAGGCTTGGCGGCGCCGCCGAAACACTCGCGCAGACCCTCGGCGCGGGTGCGCTCGCCGGTTGGGGCACCAGCGAGCCGGCCCTATCGGCATGGGACCGCGACGCGGTGACCGAACTGTGCCGGCGCCGGGCGCCCGCGCCGACCAGACTCGTGTTCTGCGGGCCCGGCGGCACCGCCCGGCCGATGGTCGGCCTCCAGCACGTGTCGCGGGTGACCTCGGGCGTGAAGGAAGTCGTCACCTTCGCTGTGGGCTACGAGCCGGGGGAGCAGCCGCCCCTGGAGCGTCTCGTGGAGGTGGCAGCGCAGTTCCAGCGGCACCAGACGCTGCGCACCATGACGGTGCAGCGCATGGCTGGGCGGGCTGATCTCACCTACGAGCCGCGCTGGGTGGGGCCGCCGATCCCGGTGGCCACGGCCCTCGGGGCGCGGGCCACCGCCGAGGTGGGGCTGGAGCGGGCGCTGGCCGCGCCCATCCGGGGGCGGGCCATCGGCTCCTCGCGCGCCCCGGCGGTGTGGTATTCGCTCGGTGACGGCACCGACCCCGAGGCGCTGGGGGCGTTCACCGCCCTCATGAGGTACCTGCGCCCCCACAGGGAGGCAGCCGACTAGGTTGTTGTTTTTCGAACGGCTGGGGTGCGGGATCGTGGGCGTGTTCTTCGTTCGCTCGTGCCTCGATCGCTGCGCGATCTCGGCAGCCTTCGGGGGCGCTCACGCACTTGCGCCCACCGCCGGCCTTCCCCGCCTTCGCCGAAAAACCTAGAGCGCCGCGCCCAGCGCGGTGGGCCGGGAGAGACAATCCCCACCCTGTGCTCCGCGCGCCCAGCGCTGGCTGTTCGTGGCGGAGCTTTTTGTCAGGTCAGCGCGCCCGCGTTCGCTATCAGTCCACGGAGTCCCCCGTGACCTGTGAGAACGCTCTCAAGGGCGATTCCGGGGGCCGCGCCCCCGCGCCGAAGTAAAGTTTTCCGTGTACTGAGGCAGCGCGGGACTCGATCCGGGAGTCCCGTCCCGGCCGGTGGCGCACTGTGGCGCGGCTGGCCATCGTGGCACCGCCGCCGTTCACGCCCCTCCTCGCCACACACCGGACCAGCCGTTTTCCCCGGTGGCCGGGACGTTGTGGCGCGCTGCGTGACCGCCGGTGCCCGCTCGCCCCCGCTTACGCCCCTGACCGCACCGCGGCCCGCTGCGGGCTGCCCTGGCACGAGATTGGATTCATGGTCTCCCTGACGGCACTCCCACGTCGCCGACCCACCCTCCCTTCCCTGAGCACCCTGCGCACCGAAACCCTGGCGGGATTGGTGGTCGCGCTGGCGCTGATCCCCGAAGCGATCTCCTTTTCCATCATCGCCGGCGTGGACCCGCAGGTAGGACTGTTCGCCTCGTTCACCATGGCCGTGGTGATCTCTGTGGTCGGCGGGCGCCCGGCCATGATCTCGGCCGCTACCGGTGCGATGGCGCTGGTGGTGGCGCCGCTGTCCATCGGGCACGGGTTGGGCTACCTCATCGCCGCCGTCATCCTCGGCGGGGTCTTCCAGATCGTCATGGGTGCCTTGGGGGTGGCCCGGCTGATGCGGTTCATCCCCCGCTCGGTCATGGTCGGTTTCGTCAACGCGCTGGCCATCCTGATTTTCATGGCCCAGGTTCCGGAGCTGCGCGACGTGCCCTGGCCGGTCTATCCGCTCGTGGCCGGTGCCCTAGCCATCATGGTGCTGTTCCCGCGGCTCACCCGAGTGATCCCGGCACCGCTGGTGTCCATCGTGGCGCTGACCGCGCTGACGATCGGCGCCGGCCTGGCGGTGCCCACGGTGGGCGACAAGGGAGCGTTGCCCTCGTCGCTGCCGACCCCCGGCCTTCCCGACGTCGCGTTCACGCTGGACACGCTGACGCTCATCGCCCCCTACTCCCTCGCGTTCGCGCTGGTGGGGCTGATGGAGTCGCTCATGACAGCCAAGCTCGTCGACGACATCACCGACACCCGCTCCAACAAGACCCGCGAGTCCATCGGGCAGGGCATCGCCAATATCGTCACTGGCTTCTTCGGCGGTATGGGCGGCTGCGCGATGATTGGCCAAACCATGATCAACGTCAAGACCTCGGGGGCGCGCACTCGGCTGTCGACGTTCCTCGCCGGCGCGTTTTTGATGGTGCTGTGCATCGTCTTCGGCCCGTGGGTCTCGCAGATCCCGATGGCCGCGCTGGTCGCCGTCATGATCATCGTCTCGGTCTCGACGTTCGACTGGCACTCGGTCGCACCGGCCACCCTCAAGCGGATGCCGCTGGGGGAGACCGTGGTCATGACCGTCACCGTCGCCATCGTGGTCGCCACCCACAATCTGGCCATCGGCGTCGTGGCCGGCTCGATTACCGCCATGGTGATCTTCGCCCGTCGGGTCGCCCACATGGTCCAAGTGTCCTCGGTGATCGACCCCGAGGGCGGCCACGTGGTCTACAGCGTCACCGGCGAGCTGTTCTTCGCCTCCAGCAACGACCTCGTCTACCAGTTCGACTACTCGGGTGACCCTGAGCACGTCGTCATCGACCTCTCCGACGCCCACATCTGGGACGCCTCCACGGTCGCCGCCCTCGACGCGGTCACCACCAAGTACGCCCAACGCGGCAAGAGCGTGGAAATCGTGGGTCTGAACCGCCCCAGCGCCCGGCTACACGACAGCCTGACCGGCGAACTCGCCGGCAGCCACTGACGTTTGCCCGAAGAGCCCGCCGTGGCAGGTGAAGACCTGCCACGGCACGCGGGGCTCAGGGCGGCGTGGGCTCCTCGTCGTGCCGGTGGTGCACCAGCGACCCCGTTGCCGAAGGTCCGGCTCTCGACGAGCTCCAGGGCGCGCCTGCTCCGCTCCTGCGGGAACAGCGGCTTGCCCGCTCCGATGAGGACCGGGTGGATGTAGATTCGGTACTCATCGATCAGGCCGTGACCCATGAAGGAGGCGGCGAGGTCGGCGCCTCCCACCACCAGGTCCCCGCCCGGCTGGGCCTTGAGTTTTCTGATCTCCTCGGCGCCGACGTCGCGCACGATGGTGGTGTTCCATTCGGCCCGCTCCAAGGTCCGGGAGAACACGATCTTGGGCATATCGCGCCAGATGCCGGCGAACTCCACCATGGGGCCGGTGCTGGCGGGGCCTGCGACGTCGGTGGGCCAGATCGGGCGCTCGCGCGTGGTTTTGCTGCCTCGCGTGACAAACGGCTGTCGAAGGCGCTCACCCCACGATGAAGAAAAAACACGGGACCGTGACCTAGGTTGGCTGCCCTCGGGAGGTGCGGGCAGCCTCGCACCCCCGGCGGCCAGTGTTTTTCGTTCTTGCGGAGGTGCACGTTGTCCGAGAGCAGCGGCGCCACACCGAGTGCCCCAGCGTCGGGCCACGAGCTGCTGCGCACCCTGCGTACCCTCGGCGTTCTCGTGCGCGCCGGGGTGGTGCGGCCCGGCCGGCCGGGCCGTGTCGTCGGCCAGCTTTTGGCGCTCCGGCGCTGGGGCGCTACAGCGGCGGGAGCCTACCGGGCCGCCGCGATGCGCGCCCCGAACACCGTCGCCTACATCGACGACGCGAGGACGGTCAGCTACGCCCAACTCCAGCAGCGCACAACCCGGCTGGCCAACGGTCTGGCCGGGCGCGGCGTGCGAGAGGGAACCCGGGTGGGGGTGCTGTGCCGCAACCATGGGCTGGTCATCGAGACTCTGGTGGCCTGCGGAAGCCTCGGTGCCGACACCGTCATGCTCAACACTGGGCTGGCCGGCCAACAGTTGGCCGAGGCCCTCGAGAACACCGGAATCACGACCGTCATCGCCGACGCCGAGTTCGCTGACCTGTGCGCATGGCTGCCCGAAAGGGTCGACCGGATCGTCGCGTGGGGCGGAGCCGTCGACGCCGCCGAATCCACCGTCGACGGGCTCGCCGAGCATGCTTCCGACGCTCCCCGCACCCCGCCCCACCAGGCCGGTCGCCTCATCATGCTCACCTCTGGCACGACCGGGCCGCCCAAAGGGGCCCGGCGCCCCACCCCGAAAGGGCCGCAGGACGCCGCGGCGGTGCTGTCCCGGATTCCGCTGCGTTCCCGCGAGCGGCTGCTCGTCACAGCGCCGCTCTTCCACACCTGGGGGCTGGCCGGGATGCAGCTTGCGATGGCGCTCCGGGCCACGCTGGTGCTGCAACGCCGCTTCGATCCCGAGGAGTTGCTGCGCACGGTCGCCCAGCAGCGCTGCACCGCCCTCTTCGCGGTCCCGGTGATGTTGCAACGCATCATGGAGCTGCCTGCCGCGGTGCGGGCGCGCTACGATACGTCCTCGCTGCGCATCGTGGCGTGCAGCGGCTCCGCGATGCCCCCCGAGCTGACGACCCGCTTCATGGACGCCTTCGGTGACATCGTCTACAACCTGTACGGTTCCACCGAAGTGTCCTGGGCGACGATCGCGACCCCCGCCGAGCTGCGCGCCTCACCCACCACCGCCGGCCGTCCGCCGCTGGGCACGCGGCTGGCGATCCTGGACAGCGAGGGCCGCGCAGTGCCCGCCGGTGCTCAAGGGCGCATCTTCGTCGGTAACGACATGCTCTTCGAGGGCTACACCACCGGCCAGGGCAAGCGGGTCGAGCACGGGTTGATGGAGACGGGCGACCTCGGCCACGTGGACAGCGACGGGCTGTTGCATGTCGCCGGCCGCGACGACGACATGATCGTCTCGGGCGGGGAGAACGTCTTCCCGCGTCCGGTGGAGGAGGCCATCGTTACGTTGCCGCAGGTGCGCGAGGTCGCGGTGGTGGGAGTGCCCGACGAGGAGTTCGGCCGGCGTTTCGCCGCCTACGTGGTCACCGAGGAGGGGGCCTCGCTTGGGGCCGAGGAGGTCCGTGCGCGGGTGCGCGAACGGTTAGCGCGCTTCTCGGTGCCCCGCGAGGTCCATTTCCTCGACGCGCTCCCGCGCAACGCCACCGGCAAGGTCCTCAAACGACAGTTGGCTCCGCCACGGCAGGACTGAGGCACCCCCATGGGAGCCTGCACGGGACGGCTCTAGGTTGTTGTTTTTCGAACGGCTGGGGCGTGGGGGGTGCTTCTATGGTTTTGTCAAGCCGGGGGGTGGGCTGTGCCTGGAGGGTTTGCCGTTCGCTCGTGCCTCGATCGCTTCGCGATCTCAGCAGCCCGGGGCGGGCTGTGCCTGAGGTGGCACGGGTACCACGACAGGGGCTGGGGCCGACGTGGAGCCACCACCCCGACAAGGCAGGTGGGAGGCCGGGGCCGACGCCGTAACCGGGCAGACGGGAACGAGACCACCACCACAACCGGGCAGACGGGAGCGGGGTCGACGCCGTGACGAGGCAACCAGGGGGCGAGCACCGTGACCGGGCAGACGGGGCGGCTCGGCGGGTTCCGGCGTGTTCTCAGCCACCACCCCACCGGCATACCCCCCCACCAGCAGCACCCGGCACAACAGCGGTGCGTCAAAGACACAGCGCCCTCGTCAAAGCTGCCGAGATCGCTTCGCGATCTCGGCAGCCTGTGTGGGTGTACAGGGGCGCGCTTGCTTGCGTTGTGGCCAGGGTGAGCGGGCTTTTGCCTTGTGTGGGTGTACAGGGGCGCGCTCGCCCGCGTGCGCCCACCGCCGGCCCGGCCGCCCTCCCCAAAAAACAACAACCTAGGCAGCGCTTGTCGTGGCGAGGTAGACGGTGTTGGCGGCCTCGTCGTCGCACAGCGGGTTGTGGAAGCTGACCGTCTCGGCTGTGGCCTGGTCGAAAACCTCGGTCAGCACCGTTGTGAAGTCGGCGTCGGGCGGATCGTTGGACCACAGGGCGAACGTGCCGCCGGGGGTGAGCTGATCGGCCAGCGCCCGCAGCCCTCCTGGCTGGTAGAAGTCGGCGTGACTGGGGTGCAGCAGGTGGCGCGGCGAGTGGTCGATGTCGACGATGATGGCGTCGAACCGCCGGTTCGGGGCATGCGGGTCCAGTCCGGGCGTGCTGGCGACCATCGAGAAAAAGTCGCCCTGGACGAACCGGCACCGCGGGTCGGCGGTCAGGGAGACGCCCGCGGGGATGAGGCCGCGCTCGTGCCACTCGATCACCTCGCCGAGCGCTTCCACCACGACCACCGAGTCGACGTTGGGCGACTCCAGCACCGTCTGGGCCGTGTAGCCCAGCCCGAGCCCGCCCACGGCCACGTTAAGGTTCTCCCCGTCCATCCCGGAGAGGGCGAGCCGTGCGATCTCGACCTCTGCCACCGTGAACAGGCTCGACATCAGGAATTCATCGTCGAGCTTGATCTCGTAGACGTCTTTGTCGACAAGCGGGTCCCGCCGTCGGCGCAGGCTGATGACCCCCATCGGCGTCTCGCGCCAATCAAGCTCCTGGAAGCGAATACTCACCCGCGTCTCCCGCTTCTTCGGTCACCGTCTATACCCAGAATCTAGCGGCTCTGCGGTAGCTGTGTCGGAGGGACCGCGCCTGACCGTCTTGTGCTGCGGGGTTGAGTTGGGGTGTGGCTGGGCAGGCGCCCCTCGAAGGCCATGAGTGTCACCGAGCCGACAGTCGCGGCCCCCACCGCCGCCTGGCCAGGTTCGGATGGGACACGCCCGGACGGGCGCAGGTACCCGACGGGCACGGCCGGCGGGCGGGCGGTTTCGCTGGGGAGGGGAACCGCCCGCCCGCCGCGGGGCCGCCGGTGCGGCTGCCGCAACGACGCGACCGACCAAGGGTGGGGAGAGGGGGGCGGGTGGCACCGCGACAACACGACCGCGACGAGGTGTTCGTCGAATACACCAAGAGCGTCTGCCCCGTGTGCAAGGTGGTGGTAGACGCGCAGGTCAACATCCGCGACAACAAGGTCTACTTGCGCAAACGCTGTCGAGAGCACGGCTGGTTCGAGGCGCTGGTCTACGGCGACGCGCAGACCTACACCGAGTCGGCGCGGTTCAACAAGCCGGGAACGCTGCCGCTGTCCTTCCAAACCGAGGTTAAGGACGGCTGCCCCTCGGACTGTGGATTGTGCCCCGAACACAAGCAGCATGCGTGCTTGGGCATTATCGAGGTCAACACCGGCTGTAACCTCGACTGTCCGATCTGTTTCGCCGACTCCGGGCACCAGCCGGACGGCTACAGCATCACCCACTCCCAGTGCGAACACATGCTGGACACGTTCGTCGAGGCTGAGGGCGAGCCGGAAGTGGTGATGTTCTCCGGTGGGGAGCCCACCATCCACAAGCACATCCTCGACTTCGTCGATCTCGCCCAGCAGCGCCCGATCAAGGTGGTCAACCTCAACACCAACGGCATCCGGTTGGCCAGCGATCGGAGGTTCGTACGGGCGTTGGGCGAACGCAACGGCCGCAACGGTACCTCGGTCAACGTCTACCTACAGTTCGACGGGTTCGACCGCGATACCCATCTGGAAATCCGCGGTAGGGACCTGCGCGACCACAAGCGGCGGGCGCTGGACAACTGCGCCGAGGAAGGAGTCACCGTCACCCTGGTGGCGGCGATCGAGTGCGGCCTCAACGAGCACGAGGTCGGCGACATCGTCCGTTTCGGGGTGGAGCATCCGGCGGTGCGCTCGGTTTCCTTCCAGCCGGTCACCCATTCCGGGCGGCATGTGGCCTTCGACCCGCTGACCCGATTGACCAACTCCGATGTGATCGAGTTGGTCAACGCGCAGTGCCCCGACTGGTTCCGCCCCGGCGACTTCGTCCCCGTCCCGTGCTGCTTCCCGACCTGTCGCTCCATCAGCTACCTGCTGGTGGACCGCAAACCGCACCGCACCGACGTGGTGCCGATCCCGCGCCTGGTCAACATCGACGACCATCTCGACTACGTGAGTAACCGCGTCATGCCCGACCCGGCGTTGCGCTCCGCGCTGGAGAAGCTATGGAGCGCCTCGGCGTTCATGGGAACCCCGGCCACGATGGAGAGTCTGGAGACGGCCGCCGCGGCGGCCGAGTGCGAGGCGTGCGGGATCGAGCTGCCCGAATCCGCCAAGGAGTTGGGGGAGCGGGCGTTCATGATCGTCGTACAGGATTTCCAGGACCCCTACACGCTCAACGTCAAACAGCTCATGAAGTGCTGCGTCGAGGAAATCACCCCCGATGGGCGGATCATCCCCTTCTGTGCCTACAACTCCGTGGGCTACCGCGAGCAGGTGCGCTCCCAGATGTCGGGGGTGTCGGTGGCCGATGTGGTCCCCAACGCCCACGAACTGGCCGACGACACCGTCGAGTCCCCGTACGGCTCCCGGGTCGTCGCTGACGCCGCCGAGGCCGGCGACGGTGGGCAGCGGCCGGTCGCCGCGGACACCACCAACGTGGGGCGCAAGGCGGTGCAGTGGTGAGCGCCGAGCCCGGTCCCGCGTGGGCCGATGACGTCAAGGCGTGCTGCGCCGCCGCCTACGGCACCGACGCGGTCGCGCTCCTGCTCGGGACCGCCTACCACCCGGGCGGTCTCGCCCTCACCCGCCGGCTCGCCGGGGCCCTGTCGCTGGCACCGGGGCAGCGGGTGCTCGACGTCGCCGCGGGCCCCGGGGCCACGGCTCGCCTGCTGGCGCTCGAACACGAGGTGCTCGTCGACGGCGTGGACCTGGGAGAGCACACGGTCCTCAGCGCGCGGGAGGCCACCGTCCGGGCCGGGTTGGCCGAGCGCGTCGCCTTCCGGGTGGGCGACGCCGAACAATTGCCCGTAACCGACGCCGGCTATGACGCGCTGGTCTGCGAGTGCGCCTTGTGCACCTTCCCCGACAAGACTGTGGCCGCCGCGGAGTTCGCCCGTGCGCTGCGTCCCGGCGGCCGGGTCGGCATCACCGACGTCACGGTGGCCCCGGAGGGCTTGCCCGCCGAGCTGGCCGGTATCACCGGCTGGGTCGCCTGCATCGCCGACGCCCGCCCTTCGGCCGACTACGAGCAACTGCTGGTCGACGCCGGGCTGCGCCCGCTGCGTCGCGAGCGCCACGACACCGCGATCGCGCGGATGGTCGACGAGATCGAGGCCCGGATCGGGATGTTCGAGATGACCGCCCCCGAGCGGTTGGCCGCCGCCGGAGTCGACGCCGAGGCGGTGCGGGGCTATCTCGTGGCGGCACGGCGCGCGGTCGAAGCGGGCACCATCGGCTACACCCTGCTGGTCGCGGAGAAACCGGCCGCGTGAGGCCAGGGCCACCGGCGAGGGCCCCTCGCCGACCCGATCCCACCGCGGCTCAGCCCGGGGAGGGGCCGCGGTCCTGGATCGGCCGCGCCCGGCGCCCGCCGTGCTCGGTGACGAACTGTGCCGCGGCCTGCTGCACGGCGAGCGCGTAGGTGGGGTAGGCGTGCGTGGTCTGTGCCAGGCGCCCGGTGAACATGCCGGTGCGCACCGCCAGCGCCAATTCGTGGATCACCTCGCCCGCGCGCTCGCCCACGACGGTCGCGCCCAGCACCCGTCCACCGCCGAGGTGGCCCGTCACGCGGCGCCGACCCGCCACGATCGTCACGAAGCCGTCGGTGCGCCCGGCCGTAACCGCGCGATCCACCTCAGACAGCGGCAGGTGCGCCACCCGCGCCCGCGGGTGGCGCCGCACGGCCCCCGCCTCGGTCAGCCCCACCTGGGCCACCTCTGGTGAGGTGAAGACCACGCGGGGTACGGCGGCGGCGGAGAAGCGCGCCTGTCGTCGGCGCCCCAGCGCGTTTTCGGCGGCGATGCGGCCCATGAGGTAGGCGGCGTGGGTCAGCGCGGGGCCACCGGTAACGTCGCCGGCCGCGTAGACGCCTCGCCTAGTCGTGGCCAAGTGCGCGTCAGTGCGGATCGCGCCGCGCTCGTCGGTGGCCACCCCGGCCGTGGCCAGCCCGAGTCCCGCGGTCACCGGTTCGCGTCCCGTCGCCACCAGCACCCGCTGCGCGGTCACCGCGTCGCCGTCGGCCAACTCCAACCGGGCGCCGCCGTCCACGGACCGTACGCTGCGCACTGTGGCCCCGGTGCGCACGCCGATCCCCTCGGCGGCGAACCGTTCGGTGACCACCCGCGACGCCTCGGTTGCCTCCCCCGGCAGCAGCCGCTTCGCCGCCTCGATCACGGTCACCTCGGCGCCGAAGCGCGCGAACGCTTGGGCGAGTTCACAGCCCACCGCGCCGCCGCCCAGCACCGCGACCTCGCGCGGCAGCGCGTCGAGTTCGAACACGGTTTCGTTGGTGAGGTAGTTCAGGTCGGCCAGGCCGGGGATGGGCGGGACGCGGGGGCGGCTTCCGGTGGCCACGACGACCCGCTTGGCGCTTATGGTGCGCACTGCCGCGCCGTCGGCGGCCGCGACCTCGATCCGGCCATGAGAGACGAAGGTGGCGCGGCCTCGCAGCACCTCGATCCCCGCGGCGGTCAACGCCCGCTCGTCCTCGGTCGCCGCGATCTGCGCCACCACCTCGCGTGCCCGCCGGATCGCCGCCGGGTAGGTGGCGCCGCGTTCGGCCGCTTCGATGAGGCTCTTCGAGGGCACGCACCCGGTGAAGGTGCAGTCGCCCCCGGGCGGCCCTTCGGTGACCAGCAACGGGCGCGCTTGGCGGGCGAGGGCGGCTCGGGCGGCGGCCAACCCGGCGGCGCCCCCGCCGAGCACGACGAGGTGGGGGGTCATGCCAGCGTTCCCAGCCAGGTTGTGAGGGCGTAGAGCACGAGGTAGGTCGCCACCGCTACCCCCAGTACCGCGGCGAGCCGCCAGCGGGTCCGGCGCACGCCGGCCACCGAGCATTGGCCCCGGCGGCGCAGCGACCACCACACCAGGACCGCCAGGACCGCCAGGCCGGCGATCCGGAACCACCAGGCGTAGCCCTCGTAGAGGTCGGTGGCCCATGCGAAGGCGGTGCCCGCGCTGACGATCCCGAGGAGGGCGAGCACGGTCGGGCCGACGCAGCACAGGATTCCCACGAGCCCACCGGTGACCCCGATGCGCAGCACCGGCAGTTGCCGTGAGGGGCCGCGTGCGGAGTCCGGGGCGAGGAACTGGCGGTTCGGTCGGGACAGGTTCACGTTATTTCCCCTGGTAGCAGGCTGTCGTTGGGTGGTGGTCGATGTTTCCGCCCCGCTGGTTGCACAAACCACGGTCCGGTCGCGCACCCGGGCGCCACCGCGCGGTAGGCGGCCCCGGCGCTCGACTGCGCCGTCGCTTCGGTGCGCAAGCTGCCCCTCGGCGCGGAGATCGGCCTGTCCGGCACGTTCGAGTCCACCTTCCTCCCGCTGTGCGCCGCACCGACAGTGTCAGCCGGCAGACAGAGCTCGGGCCGGGTGCGCATGCGCGGCACTATCCAGGCAGGAGCGGGCACAGTTCGTCGGCCCCGGCGGGGAGCGACGAGATCACGCGCGCCCGAGCGCCGGGGACGGCCCCGTGCGTTTCGGGGCGCCCGCACACAACCGATACGGCAGCATCAACGGAGGTTAGTGTCATGTCGACGTTCACTGTGTCCCGGTCCCACCTGGGAACGCACATATGGAAGGGCGCGGTCGCCGGCCTCGCCGGCGGGATCGTCTTCGGAATCCTCATGGCGGTAGCGGGGATGCTTCCGACGGTGGCCATGCTCGTGGGCAGTCAGAGCGCCGTGGTCGGTGTCCTTGTTCACCTGGTGATCTCCGTCGCCATCGGGGCGGGCTTTGGGGTCATCGCCGGGGCCTTCGCCGATCGGCTCTGGCCGGTGCTGGGCGCGGGCCTGGTCTACGGCCTGGTGTGGTGGGTGCTTGGTCCCCTCCTGCTGATGCCCGCGATCCTGGGCATGCCCGTGCTCCAGATCGGCCCGCCCGCGATCATGAGTCTCATCGGGCATCTCCTCTACGGTCTGGTGACCGCCGCTGCGCTGTACAGCCTGGTCCGCCGCACGGCGTAGCCGCCCCGCTCCCCGAGCGGTCCTTCTTGGGAGGGACGGCCGGCCGTTCGTGCGCTCAGCTACGGTGGGCGACCACGCGCCGCAACGGCAGAGCCAGCCCGCGGCCCGGGTGCGCCCACGGGGCGAGGGCGCGCTGGGCCGACCGTAGCCGCTCCTCGTCGACACCGGGCAGGTAGAGGCTGTCCACCAGTAGCGAGGTGTCGGCGGGGGTTTCCATGCGCAGCACGAAGACGTGGCGCCGGTTCGACGTGACGGTAAGGCCGTGGGCTTCCAGGACGCGCCCCACCGTGTCGCAGGCCCGCGGGTTGGGCCACGCCGGTCGGGGCAGGCCCGAGACGCGCAGCACCCGCGCCCAGGTGAGCATCCCGGTGAGGGAGGGCCACAGCCGGGCGGGGGTGAGGGCGGCGATCGTGCCGCCGGGGCGCAGTACCCGGGTGACTTCGGCGAGCACGGTGTCGAGCCGAGGCAGCACCTGCAACGACATCGCGGCGCACACGGCCCCCACCGCCCCTGTCGCGAAGGGCAGCGCGGTCGCGTCACCGAGGACGAGGGGGCCTCGTCCCCGCGCCGCCGCGCCGGCCAGTTCCGCCGGCGAGGAGTCCACCCCCACCCAGTCGGCGGCGGTCAGCTCGTCGCGGGTGGGGGCCGAGCCGCAGGCCAGATCCACCACCGGGCCGTCCACGCGGCGAAGCGGCTCGACCAACCATGCGTAGGGCGAGGTGTCGGCGCGGTCGAGTAGGCGTTCAGTGATCGCCGGCCGCGCTTCGTGGAATCGCGTCAGGAATCGCCGCCACTCCTCCTCGCTGGGCATTGCGGTCTTCTGCCCGGTATGGCCCGCCCCCACACTGGCCGAGACCGCGTTTTGGCCCTCATCCGGCGCGCCGGGTGAGCCCTTTCTCGTCGACGATGGCGATCGCGGAGTAGCCCAGCGTGATCAGTCTATCTTTCTCCAGTTCTTTGAGGACCTTGTTCAGCGAGGGGCGTCGTACCCCCAGCATGGCGGCCAGGGTCCGTTGCGGAACCGTGATGGCGCCGTCGGTGGCCTCGTCCAACAGCAGTTGTGCGGTCTGCTGCGTCAACGTGCGGCCGAGCAGCCCGAGGATACGCATGTGGCTGGTGTTGAGGCGTTCGGCCACGCTGGACAGCCAGCGTCGGGCGATCGGCAGGCTGGTGGCCAGCAGCCGCTCGAAATCCTCACGCTCCAGATGGAGCAGTTCCACGTCGTCGAGGGCGCGGGCCGTGTAGGGCATGGGCAGGTCCAGCAGTAGTTGGATGTCGCCGTCGACGTCCCCGCCGCGCAGGATCTGGACGACCGCGCGCCCCGATCCGGTCCCCGCCGACAGCTCCAGTTGCCCCGAGCGCACGATCCATACGCCGGGCCGATGGTGGTCACCGCCGTAGGCCACGGCGCCCCGGGGGACGGTGTGCCGGTTCAGCGTCGTGGCCAGGGCGGAGATATCTTCTGGTCGCAGCGGCGCCGAGGTCCCCCGTCCCACGCAGCGGGCCACCCAAGCGGCTCGCTGTAGTCGCGCGTCATCGGCTTTCCCGCCCAGCAGCCGCAAGGTCCGTTCCATCGCCGACACGTGTATTCACCCCGGTCCTGTCGCCGTGTTCTCCCTCATCTTTCCCCAGCTCTCCTAGGGGATGCCCCGACCTCCAGGTCGGGCGGGAATCCGGGGCGCGTCCCGAGGGCCTGGGCACCGCATGTCGGTGCCGCTGGTTCGGAGGGACAGTGACGGGAGGCAGGTGGCTGGGAGACGCGGGTGTCGATGCTGTGCGTTGGGAGGTGGGCGGCAGCGAGGGGTGGCGGGGCGGCTGGTGGGTTCTCGCTGGAGGGCGAAGGGGTGAGCTGTCCGGCAAGATCGCCGCGAGGTGTGTCCGTTCGGCGATCAAGGTGGCCTTGGGTGTGGCCACAGGCCGCCTTCGCCGTCTCAGGCCACCCGCCCCCGCTTCCAGTGCACGGCGCCGAGGTCCGGGGTCTGTCCAGGAAAAAGAGGGCTGATGTGGGGCGCGGTGTGTGTTTGTCTTGAGTAGACCGTGGGCGTTTTTCGTCGTTCGTACCTCGATCGCTGCGCGATCTCGGCAGCCCCGGAGGCTACACGGCCGAAGAGGTGTCTCAACCTGCGGCGATGTCCCGGAGTTGCGCCTGCTATGGCAGTCCGGCTATAGCTCCCCTTCTTCCAGGCCGGTGATGGCTTTCACCGCCGCACCCGCTTAGGGCTTCAGGAGCCTTGTCGAACTCGGCGAGGCCCCGCGCCCCGAAGGCTGCCGAGATCGCGCAGCGATCGAGGCACGAGCGAACGGAGAACACCCCCAACGGCCCACATCTCCAGCCGTTCGAAAGAACAGAACCTAGCCGTAGCGGCGTGCGGGGGGGATGCCCCGCTCGGCCAGGTAGGTGGGGAGCAGTTCGTGTTTCGGGGGGAGGGTTTCGCCGTGGATGCGTCGGAAGAGCAGCTCCGCGGCGAGCGTGCCCAGGGCGGGGGTGTCGTAGCCGACGACCGTCACGGGGTGCGGTAGGAGGCCGGCGAATTCGAAGTCGTCGAACCCGGCAACCCGGGTTTTTTCGCCGCGGCGCACCAGCTCTGCCACCGCGCCCATCAGAATCCTGTTGTTGCCGCAGAACACAGCGGTGGGCGGTGAGGGGGAGTCGAAGAGGTGAGCGACCACGCCCGCTGCGTCGGAGGGCTCGTGGGGCCACGCCTCGAAGATGTGATCCTCGGGCGGCACCTCGGCGGCGCACAGCGCCTCTTCGGCGCCGATGAGTCGTTCCCGCATGGTGTAGATGTGTAACGAGTCCACCATGACGGCAATTTTTCGGTGTCCCTCGCTGAGAAGTTGCTCCACGGCCGCGCGAGCGCCTTTGCGATTGTCGATGAGTACGCTGTCCACGTTAAGGCCGGCGGGGGGACGGTCGACGAAAACCACGGGGAGACCCATGTCGATTTCTGGTTGGAGATATGACTGATCGTTTCCGGTGGGAACGATGATCAGGCCGTCGACCCGGCGCTGACACAGGTCCAGGACGATCTCTTCTTCGAGACTCGTGGTTTCCTCGGAGCTAGCCGTGATCAGCTGGGTGTTGAAACGGTGGCTCACCTCGAAAACGGCTGCGGCGATCGTGGAGTAGAAGGTGTTCGATAGATCCTCGATGACCAGGCCGATCGTGGATGTGTTCCGTCCGGAGCGCAGGTTGGCGGCCACATCGTTACGGCGAAAACCGAGCTCGCGTATCGCTTCCAGAACGCGCTCGGTAAGGGCGGCGTCGACCGTTGGTGTGTGGTTGACGACCCGGGAGACCGTTTTGACGCTCACCCCCGCCAAATGCGCGACATCGATCATTGTTGGCCTACGTAGAACACCCGTTTCATCGCCTTTTTCTGCCAATTGGAATCAACTTTTCCGTAAAGACTGATATTTGTCTGGGGAAATCCGCAAGGCCTTTTTGGACTTTGGAGACAGCGGCGGATGTCCCGGGTCTGTTATGGGGCGCCCGGCGCTCGTGACGGATGGCGCGTGGAGCGCTGTCCCCGCTGGGGTGGGGGCAGGTGCTCTCGTGTGTGCCCGCCGTGCCGCGCGGCGGCGAGCGTCGGGCTGGCCCGAAGTGAGACAACGTTATCTCACGGCTCCCGCCGGGACGGCGCGGGAGCCGCGCGCTGGACGTCGTCCCCGCGCACCGCCCTTCAAAGGGGATACGAATTGGCCATTGACAGGGGAGAGTGATGTACAGCACGCTGTCCCGGACAACGTTGTCTGGAGGAGTCACGCACGTCAGGAGAGGTAAAGATGAGCTGCTTTCTTCGCGGCCCCGATCCGGTGGTCCCGTGGCAAAGCGCCACAGCCATCACCCGTTCGGCCCCGTGCACGTCGCGAGGCCCAGCTCGGAGTCGCGGCTAGGGGCAGTGGTGCGTCCCATGCGAATGCCAGTGGAGGCCTTCGAGCACTTCTATCGCGGGGGAGCCGCCATCTCCCGGCTGCGCGGCGGTCCCGCGCGGGGGGAGAGGTCCCCGGAGGAGTGGCTCGCGTCGGTGACGCCGCGCTCCGGCGCCGCTCCGCTTGGGCTCAGCGCACTGCCCGACGGTTCGCTGTTGCGTGACGCGGTGGCGGCGGACCCGGTGGCATGGCTCGGTCCCACCCACTACGCCCGTTTCGGTTCCGACACGGGCGTGTTGGTGAAGCTCCTCGACGCGGGTGAGCGGTTGCCCGTCCACGTCCATCCCTCTCGCGACTTCGCGCGCAGTCACTTGTCGTGTCCTTACGGCAAGACCGAGGCGTGGGTCGTCATCGAGGCGGAGCCGGGGGCCGTGGTTCACCTCGGGTTCCGCGACCCCGTGGGGCGCGCGGAACTCGCCGAGCTCGTCGAGCGCCAAGACAGCGATCGGCTGCTGGAACTGATGCACGAGGTTCCGGTGCGGGCCGGTGACACGGTGCTGGTGCCCGCCGGGCTGCCGCACGCCATCGGCGCCGGCGTGTTCCTGCTGGAAGTGCAAGAGCCCACCGACTTCTCGATCCTGCTGGAATGGGACGGATTCGCACTGGACGGCCACGCTGAGGGCCACCTCGGCCTGGGCTTCGATCGCGCTCTCGACGCGGTCGATCGCGGGCCGCTTCCCCACGATCAACTCAAGGCGCTGCACCGCGAGGCGGCGATGCGCGCCGAGGCCGCAGACCAGCCGCGGGAACTGCTTCCCGAGGCTGCGGCCCCCTACTTCCGCGCCGAGTTGGTCCGACCGGCCACTCGGGCGACCATCCCCTCCGGATTCGCCGTCCTCACGCTGCTGGAAGGTCAGGGGCGGCTTGGTACCAGCCATGGTGCCGAGTTGGCGGTGGCCGGGGGAGACGTGCTCGTTTTACCGCACGCGGCGGGTCCCCTCTGGCTGGACGGCGACGTCGTCGCCGTCGTGTGTCGGCCGGCGGAGCCCCAGCATGCGGAGAGGACGTCGACTGCGGTTTCAGCATCGCTTATGAGTTAACGCTCACATCCGCTGCATCACCCCGCTGCGGAGCCATCCGTTTGGCACCCCATGTCCGGCATGGGGAGAAAGTGAAAGTAACACTATGCACAATCGTCGATACACCACATTCGCTCTGTCTGTCATCGCGACCGGTAGCCTGCTGCTAACCGGGTGCAGCGACGGCCGTGAACTCGCTGCCGAAGAAGACGGCACAATCGACCGTATCGGTCTGATGGTCCAGGACCTCAGCAACCCGTTCTTCATCGCCATGCAGGAAGGGGTCGAGTCCGCCGCTGAGGAGATGGACGCCACGGTCACCACCGAGGACGGCCGCCAGGACCTCGGGGCGCAGAACGAGCAGATCGACGCGTTCATCCAGCAGGGCATCGACATCCTGCTCATCAACGCTGTGGACTCCGAAGGCATCGGTTCGGCCGTGCAGCGGGCGACCGAGGCCGGCATCACCGTGGTGGCCGTCGACGTGACGGCCAAGGGCGCGCAAGCCTTCGTCACCTCCGACAACGTGCAGGCCGGCACGCAGGCGTGCACACACCTCGCCGAACAGATCGGTGGAGAAGGGGAGATCCTCCTCGTCGACGGCACCCCGATCTCCTCGGTCCAGGACCGGGTCACCGGCTGCGAGGAGGTCCTTGCCGAGGAGTACCCCGACGTCGAGATCGTCGCCAAACAGTCGGGTGACAACGGCCGCAACCAGGCGTTGACCATCACCACCGACATGCTCACCGCCAACCCCGACGTGAAGGGGATCTTCGGCATCAACGACCCCACCGCCCTGGGGGCGACCCTCGCCGCCGAGCAGGCCGGCTACGACGACCTCGTCATCACCGGGGTCGACGGCTCTCCCCAGGCCGAGGAGGAGCTGCAAAAGGAAGACTCGATGTTCGTCGGGACCGCGGCCCAAGACCCCAAACTGCTCGGTGTCACCGGGCTGGAAATGGCCGAGAAGCTCTACAACGGCGAGGAGCTGGAAAACAGCGAGCGGCTCGTGGAGACGAAGCTGATCACCCGCGACAACCTCGACGAGTACGAGGGCTGGCAGTGACATGAACGCTCCGACGTCCCCACCGCCGCTGCTGCGGATGGCGCGGGTCAGCAAGAGCTTCCCCGGTGTCAAGGCGCTGACCGATGTCACGTTCGACCTGCGCCCCGGCGAGGTGCACGCCCTGATGGGGGAGAACGGGGCCGGTAAGTCCACGCTGATCAAGATGCTCGCCGGGATTCACACTCCCGACGAGGGCAGCATCGAGATCGACGGACGCCCGGTCACGATCGACTCCCCCAACCGGTCGGCCGAGCTGGGGATCGCAGTCATCCACCAGGAGCTCAACACCGCGCCGAATATGACGGTGGCGCAGAACCTCGCCCTGGGACAGGAGCCCCGCACCGCGTGGGGAACCCTCGACCGGGCGCGGATGCGGCGTGACGCCGAGGCCAAGTTGCGGCGGATCGGCGCCGACGTCTCGCCCGACACAGTCATCGGGCGGCTCAGCGTCGGCATGCAGCAGATGGTCGAGATCGCGCGCGCGGTGGCACAGCAGGCGCGCATCCTCGTCCTCGACGAGCCGACCGCCGCACTGTCCGAGGCAGAGGCACAGCGCCTCCTCGAACTGGTCGAAGAGTTGCGCGAGAGCGGGATGGGCCTCATCTACATCAGCCACCGCATGGAGGAGGTCTACCGGCTCGCCGATCGGGTGAGCGTCTTCCGCGACGGTCATTGGATCGACACTTCGGATCGCGCCGATACCACTCCGGAGAGCATCGTCACCCGGATGGTGGGGCGCCAACTCGACGACCTGTACGTCCACGAACCCCACGAGCCTGGCGACGTGGTGCTGGAGACGCGCGGGCTCGGCGACGGCGCCCAAGTGGGGCCGGTGGACGTGCGGCTGCGCGCCGGCGAGGTCGTGGGGGTGGCCGGGCTGATCGGCGCCGGACGCACCGAGTTCGCTCGGCTGCTGTTCGGCGCCGAGCGCGCCCGGGCCGGGGAGATCCGGATGGCCGGGGAGCCGGTGCGTATCCGCAACCCGCTCGACGCCGTCAAGCTGGGCATCGGGTTAGTGCCGGAGAGCCGCAAGGAACAGGCGCTCTTCTTGGACCTGGCCGTTCGCGAGAACATCACGGTTTCCGGGCTCGGTGCGCTCAGCGACCTCGGTGTCCTACGGTTTGGCCGGATCGCTGAGCTGGTGCGCCGCCAGGTCGAATCGCTCAATGTCCGGTGCTCGTCGCCGCAGCAGCATGTCCGCAACCTGTCCGGCGGTAACCAACAGAAGGTTGTGCTCGCCCGGTGGCTGGCCGTCCAGCCCCGCGTGCTGCTGCTCGACGAGCCCACGCGCGGCGTCGACATCGGCGCCAAGCACGAGATCTACAAGATCATCGACCGCTTGGCCAAGGAGGGGGTGGCTGTCCTCATGATCTCCTCCGACCTGCCGGAGGTGCTGGGGATCAGCGACCGGATTCTGGTCATGCGCAACGGTCGGCTCGCCGGAGAGTTCGACCATGACGAGGCCACAGAGGAAACGGTCATGCTCTACGCCACCGGCGTGGCCGGCGACGGCGAGACCGACGGCGTGCCGGACGGCCGGCGCGCAGCCGTCACCAAGCAGGGAGAGGCACAATGACGGAATCTGTCCGCAGCACGGAGGCGCCTGCCCCGGCGCCCGAGCCCGGCCGCGAGCCGGAGGGCGCCACCCCCAAGCGCTTCGACGGGGCCCGACTCGCACTGCTGTGGGACCGGTACGGCATTCTCGGCGTTCTCGTCCTCATGGTCGTGCTCATGGCCGTGATCGCGCCGAACTTCCTCACCCTCAGCAACGGGTTCAACATCGCTCGGGCCGCCTCCATCAACGCGATCCTGGCGGCCGGGATGACCCTGGTCATCCTCACCCGAGGGATTGACCTGTCCGTGGGCTCCAACCTCGCGGTGTGCGGGGTGGTGTCGGTGCTGCTGTGGACCAGCGGCGCGCCCGCCATTGTGTGCGTCCTCGGCGGCATCCTGGTCGGTGCGGTGTTCGGGATGGTCAACGGTACGCTCGTCGCTTACCTGGGGCTGCCGGCATTCATCGTCACCCTTGGCGCGTTGACCTACCTGCGCGGCACCGCCTACTCGTTGACCGACGGCCGGCCGCTGATCGCCGACGACTTGGGGTTTCGCCTGCTCGGCGACGGGCTCATCCTCGGGGTGCCCGTGCCCATCGTGGTGATGCTGCTGGTCTACGTGACGCTGTGGTTCCTGTTGGCGCGCACGCGGTTCGGCAACGAGGTCTACGCCATCGGCGGCAACCCCGAGGCCGCCCGTCTCTCCGGTATCAAGGTCAAGTGGACCCTGACGAAGGTCTACGTCATCGCCGGCGCGTGCGCGGGGCTGGCGGGCGTGCTCTTCTCGGCCCGGGTCGTCAGTGGCCAGCCCACCGCCGGTGAGAGCTACGAGCTGGACGCGATCGCGGCGGTCGTACTCGGCGGCACCAGCCTCATGGGCGGGGTGGGTCGCGTCCAGGGAACGCTGATCGGCGCGATGATCATGGGTGTGCTGAGCAACGGGCTGCTGCTCATGAATGTGCCGTTCTTCTACCAGCTCATCGTCAAGGGCGCCGTCATCGTCTTGGCGGTGGCGATCGACAGTCTGAAGCACTGGAAGCGCACCTGATGCGGTAAGGGGCGGGTCGAGCCGGCTCCTTTCCCCTTATGCCCTTCGGGAGATGGCCTCGACATTGGGCCCTCTCCCGAAGGGCCGCGTGCTGTCCGCGACGATCACGAACCGGTGCCGCCTCCGGGAGTAGTGGGCGCGGCCGACAAGACCTGGCGTACGCACCGTGGCAGCAGCGGGACGCCGGTGCGGATCTGGGTGCGTCGCGCCGGACGGCCGGTGAGCACCGATTGGGCGCGGGCGGTGTCGACGATGGTCTCGAACGGCGCGAATCGGAAGTCGTAGATGTAGAGGCGCCCGCCCGGCCGTAGCACCCGCGCCAGTTCCGGGACCGCCGCCTGCGGGTCCTCCCAGTGGTGCAGGCTGAACGAAGTGACGATCAGGTCGAAGGAGTCGTCGGGAAACGGCAGTTCGGTCACGTCGCCCACGTGGGCGTTGGCCCGGGACCCCCATATCTCCAGGTTGCGCTGGGCCGCGGCGATCATGTCCTCGGAGAGGTCGATCCCGGTCAGTCGCAGGTCGCGACGGCGGCGGGCGATCTCGTCGACGAGCACGCCGGGGCCGGTGCCGATGTCGAGCACGTCGCCTTCGTCTACCGCGGCGTCGGCGATGTCGTCGGCGATGCGGCCGTACAGGCCGCGCCCTAGCCAGCGTGCCACACGGTCGTAGAACCGGCTCCCTCGTCCTTGGAAGATCCGCTCCGGACCGTGGCCATGCCCGTGTCCGTGGCCGCTGTGCGGGTGAGCGCGCATCGTGAACCCCCTGAAAGTTGTAGTATGCAACTGTACTGAGAGTACGCCAGACAGTTGCAAGGCACAACTCTTGGGGGAGAGATCGCACCACGGGAGGTGAGCGCGTGACCGACAGCGCCCCGGAACGCATTCACGCGCTGCTCATGGATCTCATCCGCGCCGCCGGGCTGTTGCAGTTCGAACAGCAGGTCCCGGGGCTCGGCGTGTCGCTGTCACAGGGGCTCGCCCTGCACGAACTCGACACCGAGAGCCCGATCTCGCAGCGCGAGCTGGGACAACGGTTGGGGCTGGAGAAGAGCACCGTCAGCCGGATGGTGGCCGATATGGAACGCAAGGAGCTGCTGGTGCGCGAGCGTGCACCCGACAACCGGCGTCTCTACCAGCTCAGGTTGACCCAGCGTGGCAGGGAGCTGCACGAGCGCATAGCCCATCAGTTCCATGCTCATTACGTGCGGTGGACCGAGGCTATGAACCAGCGGGAGCGCGACGCCCTCCTCCTCGGACTACCCGCCCTCGTGCGCGCCATCCGCGCCGACGCCCCACCGTGGCACGCCGCCCCGTCCGAGCATGGCCACGGCCACCACCACCCTCATCTGGAGCAGCACAGCCACCGCCCTCCTCGCCGCGATGAGCCGCGCGGGCGCAGGGAGGCGACGGACAGCGCCGAGGACGGTCGGCGGCCAGGGGAGGCGGCAGGGCCGTGATGTCTGTTCGAGACGGTGGGCAAAGGACGGATGAGGGGCCTTCCGTCGCTCGCGCCTCGACCGCTTCGCGCTCTCGGCAGCCCTTCGGGGCGGTGGTCGCTGGAGAGCTTCAGCGACGAGGCGAACCGGTGGTAGTGGTGCTCGGGTGACGATGGGAAGTGAGTCGGGGCGCGCTGTGGTGTGCTTGCTCGCTTGGCAGCCCGTGGTGGGGTGTAGCCGTCGAGGAGTTGTTTGGACTTACCCCACCGTTTCGAGGCACCGCCGGTGGCCATACGCCCGGGTTAAGGCAGGGGGTGTCGCTCTTGAGGGGGTGTTCGGGCTCATCTCGTCGTTTCGAGGCACCGCCGGTGGTCATGCGTCTGGGTTAAGGCAGGGGGTGTCGCTCTTGAGGGGGTGTTCGGGCTCATCTCGTCGTTTCGAGGCACCGCCGGCGGCTACGCCCCCGAGTTGTGACAGCGACCGTCGCCCCGAGGAGCTGCCGAGATCGCGGAGCGATCGAGGTACGAGCGGTGGAAGAACATTCAGGTCACCCCGCCCCCGCGTTTCGGCGGGCGACGCCGGCGCGGTGGCTGCCCCGCCACCCTCTTGGCGTCGCCGTCTTCTGTTTGCCGCGGGTGGCTCCGGCGCACAGTATCCATGCTCGGTGCCGGCGGGTGTCGAAAGCGAGAACGGTGCTGCGTTGCGGTGCCATCGTCTCAACCGGTGAGGGTGACCACCGAGGGGTGGGTGCCGAACAGGCTCACCGGCACGGTGTGGTGTTCCCGCAGGCCGGCGGCTTTGGCGTGGGAGAGGTGCTCCTCGGCGTCGTGCAGGAGCAGCACCGCCCGCCCTTGCGGGGCCA
Source organism: Salinactinospora qingdaonensis (assembly GCF_039539445.1). Classification (NCBI taxonomy): domain Bacteria; kingdom Bacillati; phylum Actinomycetota; class Actinomycetes; order Streptosporangiales; family Nocardiopsidaceae; genus Salinactinospora; species Salinactinospora qingdaonensis. The sequence goes on along the minus strand of NZ_BAABDD010000003.1, from coordinate 308,758 downwards.
GCACTCGCCGCAGTTCGCTGTAGAACAGGTGCGGCTGCTCGGCGAGGGTGCCGTGTGCGGTGACCTGGCGGCCCCACGGCGGGTTGCTCACCACCCGGTCCACGCCGCCGGTGGCCAGCGGCAGCCGGCCCGCGTCGGCGCGGGTCCAGGTGAGGGGGTTGGCGTCGGCGAGCCCCACGAGGTCGGCGTTGGACACGGCCGCCGTGAGCGTCGCGCCGTCGTGGTCGCCGCCCAGCAGTTGCGCTCCCGGCGCGAGCGCGCCGGCCTCGATGAGCAGCGTGCCCGTGCCGCAGCAGGGGTCCAGCACCCACTGTCCCGGTTCGCTATCTGCCAGCAGCGCCATAGCCGCGGCCAGCGGCGGGTGCAGCGTGCCCACTGTGGAGGACTGCTTGTAGTCCCTGCGGTGCAGCGGCCGTTGGGTGATGCGCAGTGCCAGCACCGCCTGCCGATCCTCCAAGGTCACCCGGAACGAGGCGTTGCCTTCGGGCGGTGCGACGTTGCCCCGCCGGGAGTGGTACGGCAGGTCGAGCAGTGCCGCGACCCGTTCGCCTACGGTGTCCTCGATGTCGTAGCGGCTGTAGGTGCGCCGGCCCAGAAACGACGCGGCGACGTCGACGCCGTGGGGAGTCTCCGGCCCGCCGCACTGGTGGCGCGAGCGCAGCGCCTCGCGCAGCGGCGCCTCGGCGGCCGGTTCGGCGAAGGCGGGCAGGTCGGCTTTGGTGTGACCGACGTCGTCGACGATTCCGACCACGAGGAACAGGTCGTCGACGGTGCGCAGCCCCAGCAGTTCGGGGGTGGGCTCAGCCGCGGCGAACCACACCTCGCGGTGGCGCAGGTGTTCGACCTCGCCCAGCCGGCGCTGCTCGATCTCGTGGGCGGCGACCTCCTCCAGGCCGCGCAGGGTCCGCGCCATCACGCGAACTGCCATCACCGGTTTCCTTACCTTTTGCTGGGTGGTTCGTTCCTGAGCGTCCATAGGGTCGGGAGGGCCGCGGGGAGCGTCGGGTAGGGCCGCCATCGACGTGCCACCTGGGTGGCTGGAGAGGATTGGCCGCGTGGGCTCCTCTCGCCCCGCCTGCCGTGCCCGACCTTGCGCGCAGAGGTTGCGAAGAGCCTCGTCGTCCGGCCTCTGAGCAGTCTGCGCGCGGCCCCGCAAAGCCTATCCAACACGCCCGAGGGGCGGGCCCCGCGAGCCCTGTCGGCGGGCAGGGGGCAGCCTCCCGTCGGCGGTCCCGTCCCTCAAGCGCAGCCGCCTCCCGCGCGCCCAGCGGCGGGAGGGGTGATGGCGGGCCGGGGCGCTAGCACGACTCCAGCAGTGTGCGTACGCGGTCGAGGAAGGCGGCGCAGTAGGCGCCGTCGAAGGTGCGGTGGTCGAAGGACGCGGTGAGCACACCGACCTGGCCGATGCCCACCTGCGGCCCGTCGGCGCCGTGCTCCACCACGGGCCGGGAGGTCACCGTGTCGCAGGAGAGGATGGCCGACTGGGGCTGGTTAATGACCGGGATGGTGAACAGGGTGCCGCTGCGGCCCAGGCTGGACACGGTGAAGGTGCCCCCTTCCAGGTCGGCGACGCCGAGCCGGCGCTCGCGCGCCCGGGAGGTGAGGTCGTCGATGCGTTCCTGGAGTTGGGTGGGGGTGAGTTCCTCGGCGTGGCGCACGACCGGCACGACCAGGCCCGCGTGGTCGAGGTCCACGGCCACGCCCAGCCCCACGTGGTCGAACACTCGGATACCGCCCTCCTCCCAACTGGCGTTGACCAGCGGGAACTCGGCGATCGCCCGGGCGCACGCCCACCCCACGAAGGCCACTACGCCGGGCGGGCGCTCACCGCCGTGGGCGGCTCGGGTCGCCAGCACCCGGTCGAAGCGGACCTCCACGGCGGTGGCGGCGTGCGGGCTGGTGGCCAGCGAGTCGACCATGTGGGCGCCGATGCGGCGGCGCAGCCCGCTGGGCCGGGTCAGGGTGCTGCTGCCGCGCGGGTCCTCGGCGGTGGCGGTCGGCTCGGCCATCACTCGTCCTCGCTGACGATCACACCGAGCAGCGCGCGGACCTCCACCACCTCGCCGGGGTGGGCCACGATCTGTTTGAGGGTTCCGGTGGCCGGCGCGGGCAGCACCTCGCGGGCCTTCTCCGCCTCGATCTCCAGTAGGTCGGCGCCTTCGACGACGGTGTCGCCCTCCTCAACGTACCACTCCAGGATCTCGGCCTCCGACATGCCCATCCCGTACTGCGGGAGCCGCACCTCGTTGTCCATGCTCACTTCTCCTTACGCCAGCGCGCGGCGCACCGCCGCCACGACCTTGTCCTTGGACGGGTAGATCTGCCGCTCCAGCGCGGGGCTGAACGGGACGTGCACGTCGTCGGTGGTCACGCGCACCACGGGTCCGCGCAGTGCGTCGAAGCACTCCTCGACGAGTTGGGCCGCGATCTCGCCGGCGGCGCCGCAGGTGCGGTTGGCGGGGTCGACCACGACGCAGCGGCCGGTGCGGCGCACCGACTCCAAGATGGTGGGCCAGTCCATGGGCACCAGGGTGCGCGGGTCGACGACCTCGGCGCTGATGCCCTCGGCCTCCAGTTCGGTCGCGGCCTCCAGGCTCTGCACGAGGCCGTGGCCGATGCCGACGATGGTCACGTCGGTGCCGCTGCGGCGGACGGCGGCGCTGCCGATGGGCACGAGGTGGTCCTCGGCCTCCGGCTCGGGGCCACCCCGGCCGCGCCGTCCCCACAGGTTGGCGTCCTCGAAGCACAGCACCGGGTTGTCGTCGCGGATCGCGGACTTGAGCAGCCCTTTGAGGTCGTAGCCGTTGCTCGGCAGGATGATCTTGAGGCCGGGCACGTTCATGAACATCGGGTAGGGCCGGTCGGCGTGGTGGGCGGCGGTGCCGCCGTGGTAGTACAGCGCCTGCCGGTAGACCACGGGCACCCGCGCCTGGCCGCCGTACATGTAGCGGCTTTTGGCGACCTGGCTGATGAACTGGTCCATCGCGCCGAACATGAAGCTGGCCACGGTCAGGTCCACGATGGGGCGCAGCCCGGCCATAGCGGCACCGGCCGCCATTCCCACACTGGCGGCCTCCGACAGCGGCAGGTCGCGGATGCGTTCCGGGCCGAACTCGTCGAGGAAGCCCTCGGCGGCGCCGAACACGTTGGCGCGCAGGTCCTGGCCCATGAGGATCACGGTGGGGTCGCGGTGCATCTCCTCGTACTGGGCTTGCCGGATGGCTTGCAGGAACCCCGGCGCGCGCCCGCCCTCGGCACGGGGGCGTTCGCGTTGCGGCGTGGTCATCGGGCGTCCTCCTCGGTGACGTAGAGGTCCCGGTATGCCTCGGCGGGGTCGGGGGCGGGGCTGGTGCGGGCGAACTCCACCGCGGCAGCGACCTCGGCGGCGGTCTCCTCGCGTACCTGCCTCCGGGCCGCGTCGTCGACCAGGTCCCAGTCCGCCAGCCGCCGCTCGAACAGCACGACGGGGTCGCGTTCATCGCTCCAGGCGGCGACCTCGGCGGCGTCGCGGTAGGCCGTCTTGACCCGCAGGCCGTAGGCGTGTTCGTGGAAGCGGTAGGTCTTGGCCTCGATGAGGGTGGGGCCGTCGCCGCGGCGGGCCCGGTCGACGGCGGTGCGGGCCGCCTGGTAGCCGGCCACCACGTCCTGGCCGTCGACGGCCACGCCGGGGATTCCGTAGGCGACGGCGCGGGTGGCGATGTCGGGTACCGAGGTCAGCGACTCGGCGGGGACGCTGACCGCGTAGCCGTTGTTCTCGCACACGTAGACCACCGGCAGGTTCCACACCGCGGCCAGGTTCAACGACTCGTGGAACACGCCTTCGTTGGCGGCGCCGTCGCCGAAGAAGCACACGCACACGCGCTGCTCGCCGAGCGTGCGGGCGGCCAGCCCGGCGCCCGTGGCCACGGGGATCGCCGAGCCGACGATGCCGGACTCGCCCAGGCTGCCCACGGAGAAGTCGGCCAGGTGCATGCTGCCGCCCTTGCCGTGGCAGATCCCGGTGGCCTTGCCGAGCAGTTCGGCCATGAGCCGGTCCATGCCCGCGCCTTTGGCGATGGGGTGGCCGTGGGAACGGTGGTTGCCGGTCATGTAGTCGCTGTCGCCTGTGGCCAGGCAGGCGCCGACGATCGCGGCCTCCTGGCCGATGCTCAGGTGCACCATCGCGGGCAGTTCGCCCGCGTGGAACAACTCGATCGTCGCCTCTTCGAACATTCGCACGCGCAGCATCCTGCGCAGCATCTCGATCGCGAGCTCGCGCCCGTGCTCTCCCTGAAGTTCTGGGGGAACCGTTGCCCACGGCGCGGCTTGGTTGTCCACGACGCTCATCGCTGCCTTTCCGGCGGGACCCGCCTATCTGGTCAACATCAGTGTTAACACAGGGTGTCGTGTGTGCGCCAGTGTCGATGCGGCTCTCGCGTGTGCCGCTTTCCCGTTTCCTTCGCTGGTTGTGGAGGTGTTCTCCGGCTGACTCACGCTTGTCAGCGTATCCGTTGACGGAAGGAAACCGTAGTGCTAGCTTCTTGTCAACGTAAGCGATGACGTTAGGGGGGTTCATGGAAACCCGGGAGCAGGCGGCCGCGGCATCCGGTGCGCGCCGGAACGCGACCCCCGCTTGGGCGGCCCCATGTGACCGGCTCGGGCATGACCGCGTCCTCCGAACCCGCCTGGGCGAGCGCGGTCACGGCCCCCAACACCGCGCGGCGAACCCGCGCCCGCCGTGGCCGGGAAGCGACCTTGGAGGTGACAACAGATGCTGAGTGAGATGCAGGTGCGACCACCCGACAACGACACCGTGTCGCCGGAACAGCTCCGCCAGGTGATGGGTTACGTCCCCACGAGCGTCGCCGTGGTGTCGGCGATGACCCGACGCGGCCCGGTCGGCCTGACCGTGGGGACCTTCGTCTCCGCCTCGCTCGATCCGCCGCTGATCGGCTTTTTGCCGGCGCGGACCTCCACCACTTGGCCGCTGATCGTGCCGGTCGGCTCCTTTTGCGTCAGCGTCCTGGGGGCAGACAACGAGCAGCTCAGTCGGCAGTTCGCCACCTCCGGTGGCAAGAAGTTCGAGGGAGTGCCCTGGTACACGAGCCCCCACGGTTCCCCCGTCATCGAGGGCTGCCTCGCCTCGTTCGACTGCGCCTTCGAACGCTGCTACCCCGCCGGCGACCACTGGTTCGTCCTCGGTCGCGTCCTCGATCTGGATGTACGCGAATCAGGCCATCCGCTGGTGTTTTGCCACGGCGGCTATGAGCGCCTGGCGTCCGCCCCCGCTATCCCGTCTGGAGGCTGAAACACGATGCGTGTTGGCATGAGCTGTATCTTCGAGGGCCACGAGGCCGCCAGCGACGAAGAGGTCTACCGCGACGAGCTGAAACTAGCCGACCTGGCCGAACCGCTGGGCTTCGACGCGCTGTGGGGCGTGGAGCACCACTTCACCTCCTACACCATGTGCCCCGATGTGCTGCAATTTCTCAGCTACATGGCCGGGCGCACCGAGCGCATCCAGCTGGGGTCGGGCGCGGTGATCCTGCCGTGGCACGACCCGGTGCGGGTCGCCGAGCAGGTCGCCGTCCTCGACATCATCTCCTCGGGGCGCTACATCTTCGGCATGGGCCGCGGGCTGGGCCGCATCGAGTTCGAGGGCATGCGCATCCCCATGGACGAGTCGCGGGAACGCTTCGTCGAAGCCTCCCAGATCATCTTGCAGGCCCTTGAAACCGGCATCATCGAATACGACGGCACGTACTACAAGATCCCCCGCCGCGAGCTGCGCCCCCGCCCCACCCGCGGCTTCGACGACCGGCTCTACGCCGCCGCGGTCTCGCCCGAGTCGGTGCGCATCATGGCCGACGTCGGCGCCGGCATCCTCATCAACCCGCAGAAGGACTGGATGGAGGTCGCCGACGACCTCGACCAGTACCGACAGACGTTCCGCGAGCTCAAGGGCGTCGAAGCGCCGGCGCCGATCGTGACGGGCTGGGTCTGCTGCGACGAGGACGAGATCAAGGCCCGCGACATGGCCCAGGAGTACATCGGCGGCTACTACGAGTACGTCCTCAACCACTACGAGCTGGCCGGCCGCCACTTCGACACCACGCAGGGCTACGAGTACTACCAGCGGCTGTCCAAGGCCATCCACAAGCACGGCTCCAGCAAGGTCGTCGACAACTTCATCGAGCTACAGATCTGGGGCACCCCCGAGCAGTGCTATGAGCGCGTCCTCGACATCCGCTCCAAGGTCGGCAACGACGGCTTCAACGGTGTCTTCTCCTTCGCCGGCATGCCCCCCGAGACCGCTGAGCGCAACATGCGCCTCTTCGCCGCCGAGGTCATGCCACGGCTTCAGCAACTCGACGACACCAAGGCGGCGTCGTGAGCGGCGGGTGGCCCCGACCGCGCGTGGTCGGCGAGGGGCTGGACTTTCCCGAAGGACCGGTCTATCTGGGCGGCGGCGCCGTCGCCGCCGTGGAGATGCGCGGCCAGCGCGTCACCCGGATCGACCCTGACGGGGCGACCACCACGCTGGGCCGCCTCGGCGGCGGCCCCAACGGGGCAGCGCTGGGCGCCGACGGGGCGATCTACGTCGCCAACAACGGCGGGCTCGCCGCCGCCGACGACGGCGGCTACTGGCACGCCCCCGAGCCCATGGACGGTTGTGTGCAGCGCGTGGCCGGCGGCGCGGTCTCGACGGTGGCCGCCGACCTGCCCGGCGACCCGCCGCACCGCCCCAACGATCTGTGTTTCGGCCCCGACGGGCGGCTCTACGTCACCGACTCCCACAACTGGGAGGACCTGCGCAATCTGCGGCCCGGCCGGATCGTGGCCATAGGCCCCGGGGGTGAGGTGGAGCAGGTCGCCGAGATGGCGGCGATGCCCAACGGGATCGGCTTCGCACCCGACGCCGAGCGCATGTTCGTCGCCCAGTCGCTGACCCGCAAGGTCTGGGCCTACCCCTGGTCACCCGCCGGCTTGGGCGAGCCCGAGGTCGTGTGCAAGCTGCCGTCGGGATCGCCCGACGGGTTCTGCTTCGACGCCGAGGGCAACCTCTACGTCTGCGGCAGCGTGGGCCACGTCATCCACGTCTTCGCCCCCAGCGGGAAGCTGCTGCGCAGCATCGACACCGAGCCGGGGGCGCAGCCGACGAACTGCTGCATCGGCGACGGGCAGCTGTTCGTCACCTACTCCATGCCGGGCCGAGTGGTCGCCTACGACATCGACGCGGCACCCCTGGAACTGTTCGCGTTCAACCTGGCCGGCGTGGGAGGCGGTAGCTGATGAAGTTCGCGTTGATGTACGAGATGCCGGTGCCGCGCCCGTGGTCCCACGACAGCGCCCACACCGCCTTCAACGATGTCCTCGACCAGATCGTGCTCGCCGACCGGCTGGGTTTCCACAGCGTCTGGACAGTCGAGCACCACTTCCTCGACGAATACTCCTTCTCCTCGGCGCCGGGCGTGTTCTACGGCGCGGTCGCGGCCAAGACGCACAACATCCGCATCGGCCACGGGGTGCGGCTGCTGCCGTTCCCTTACAACCATCCGGTCCGCGCGGCTGAGGCGGCGGCCACCGTCGACGTGCTCTCCGGCGGGCGCCTGGAGTTCGGCACCGGCCGCTCGGGCACCCGCGTCGAGTTGGAGGGCTTCGGCATCGACCCCAACGACACCCGCCCCATGTGGGAGGAGGCGCTGGACGTCATCATGGGCTGCTGGACCCAGGAAGAGTTCTCCTGGGACGGCGACTACTTCAAACTGCCCCCGCGCGGGGTCGTACCCAAGCCCATGCAGCAGCCCCACCCGCCGCTGTGGGGCGCCTCCTCCAGCTCCGACAGCCACGAGGTCGTCGGCGAGAAGGGGCTGGGGCTGCTCTCCTTCTCGGTCGCCGCGGCCCCCGAGACCCTGGTCAACCGCTTCGACCGGTACCGGCAGGGCTTGCGCCGCGCCAAACCCGTCGGGCAGATTGTCAACGAGCAGATCGCCACCTTCACCCAGGTGCACTGCGCCCCCTCCACCGAGGAGGCCCACGCCGCGGCACGGGAGTGCTTCGGCTGGTACGTACAGACCTCCCTGAAGGCGGTGGCGGAGCTGGGCGACTGGAAGGACGGCGCGCAGCTCGGCAGCTACGAGTACGCCAAGAAGCTGCTGGGCGGCATCGACATCGACTCGTTGGACTTCGACTACCTGGTCGGCAACGACGCGGTCATCGTCGGCAACCCCGACGAGTGTGTCGAGATGGCCAAGCGTTACGAGGCTGTGGGCACCGATCTGCTGCTGTGCCTGGTCCAGCCCTACAACATCCCGCACGAGAAGGTCATGCAGTCGATCGAGCTCCTCGGCCGGCACGTCCTTCCCGAGTTCGACTGACCGGACCACCCGCCGCCCGCGCGGCGGGGGAAAGGAACCGATCATGTCCCCGCGACCCACGGTTCGGGTATCGGACTGGGTGCGGCTGCACGCCCGCAACACTCCGAACAAGCCCTGCTTCGTCACCGACACCGAGTCCTTTACGTTTCGCCAGGTCAACAGCCGCGTCAACCGGGTGGCCAACGAGTTGGCCCGCATGGGGGTCGGCAAGGGCGACCGGGTGGCGCTGTTCGCCACCGACACCCACCGCTACATGGAGGCCCTGCTGGCCTGCATGAAGCTCGGCGCGGTCTACGTCCCGCTGAACTTCCGGCTCACCCGCCCCGAGCTGGAGCTGCTGCTGCGCACCGCCGAAGCCAAGGTGCTGTTCTTCAGCGAGCGCTACGCCCCGCTGGTGGAGTCGGTGGACGTGCCCACCCTGCGCTCCACCATCGGCTTCGAGAAGACCGCGGCCGCCGACCGCGACTTCGACGAGCTGATCACCCGAGGTGAGGACGTCGAGATCGACACGCCTTTCCTCGACGACGAGATCATGTGCCTGGCCTTCACCAGCGGCACCACCGCCCTGCCCAAGGGGGTGCTGCATTCTCAGCGCATGACCAAGCACCTGGTGATGCAGTGCATCCTGGAGCGGCGCCTGCCCGCCGAGAGCTTCCACTACTCGGCGGCGCCGCTGTTCCACGTGGCCGGCATGTGCTACGTGCTGGCCGGCGTGGCGCGAGGATATCCGTCGCTGATCCTGCCGGCCTTCGACCCGGACACGGTGCTCACGTGGCTACAGCGCGACGTGCTCAACGGGATCTTCCTCGTGCCGACCATGATCGACACCCTGTTGCAGCAGCCCGGAGTCGAGACGGTGGACTACTCGCGGCTGCTGTCGATCGCCTATGGGGCCGCGCCGATGTCGCCCACGCTGCTGCGCCGTGCGATGAGCGTCTTCGGCTGCGACTTCATGAACATGTTCGGCGCCGGTACCGAGGCCGGACTGCAAACCGTGCTCACCCCCGAGGACCACCACCGCGCTCTCAACGGTCACGAGCACCTGCTGGGCTCCATCGGCAAGCCCGGCATGGGGGTCGACCTGCGGCTGTGCGACGACGACCTACGCGAGGTCCCCGACGGCGAGGTCGGCGAGATCGTCACCCGCTCCGACGCGGTGATGAGCGGCTTTTTGAACATGCCCGAGGAGACCGATCGGGTGTTGATCGACGGCTGGTTCCGCGGCGGCGACATGGCCTGGCGCGACGACGAGGGCTACCTCTATCTCAGCGGGCGCAAGAAGGACATGATCATCCGCGGTGGGGAGAACATCTACCCCATCGAGATCGAGCAGGTCCTCAGCGAGCTGCCCGATGTGCGCGAGGTCGCCGTGGTCGGCGTGCCCGACAGCCACTGGGGTGAGGTGGTGCGCGCCCACGTGGTGCTCGCGCCGGGCGCCTCCTTCGACGAGGACGCCGTGCGCGCCTACTGCCGCGAACACCTGGCCAACTACAAGATCCCCGCCGCCTTCCAGGTGGAGGAGGACTTCCCGCGCAACGCCAGCGGCAAGATCCTCAAGCGCGTGCTGCGGGGGGAATCGCCGAAGGCCACCCCGTGACCGACCCGCCGGCGCGGCGGGCGAATGCGCCGCCGACACCCACCCGTGCGTTCGAAGGGACACTGTGTTGCTATCGTCTCAAGCGACAGTAATTTCAACGCTAGTGTTCACAATGCGGGCCGGCGGTCGGCCCGAAGGATGGAGCGGTGGTGAGCTCGACACGCAAACAGGGCGCGGCTGGGCAGAGCGACATCGCGCGCCGGCGCACCCAACGGCGCCTGGCCAGCGGGCGCAAGTCCGACGCCCGCTGGCAGGAGGTGCTGGAGGGCGCCGGCCGCGTCTTTCAGCGGGTGGGCTATCCCCAGGCCACGCTGGAGGACGTCGCCAACGAGGTCGGTATCAACCGCGCCACGCTCTACTACTACGTGGGTACCAAGGAGGAGCTCCTCGTCTCCCTGCTCTACCGGCCCATCGAACAGATGCGCGTCGACCTGGAGGAGATCGTCGCCAAGGAGATGCCGCCCGGCCAGAAACTGGCCACGGCGCTGCGCACCTACCTCGTGGCCCTCTCGGAGCGCCCCGAGTTGTTCATCTTCCTCGGCGAGAACATCGACAAGGTGATGACCGTCCACGAGGCCGAGGAGATCCAGCGCAACGCCGACCGCTACGGCCGGCTGCTGACCAGCGTCATCGCCGACGGCGCGGCCTCGGGCGAGTTCCGCGCCGACCTCGACCCGCAGGTGGCCACGATGGGCATCATCGGGATGGTCAACTGGATGTACCGCTGGTACGAGGAGTCGGGCTCCAAGAGCCTCGTCGAACTCGGCGAGACCTTCGTCGAGATGGCGCTGGCCAGCCTCTCGCCCGAAGCCGCCAACCGGGTCGGGGCGGCGGCCGACCCGAGCTGAGTGGCCAGCGGCCGGTCGCTACGCGCGATCGCGGAGCAGTCAGCCGAGCCTGCCGATCGGTCCCAGCTAGAGACCAGCCCGAGGTGAGCGGCGGCCGGCCGGGGCCGGACCGTGGTCGGCCGCTCCTGGCCGCTGCCGGCCAGGGCCGTGGCCTTCCGGTTGCAGCCGGCGGCGACCATGGGTGAGCTGACCGGCCGGGTCGCCCTCGTCACCGGGGCCGCCGCCGGCATCGGCGCGGCCACCGCGCGGGGGCTGGCCGCGGCCGGTGCCAGCGTGGTTCTCGCCGACCGCGACGCCGACCGGGCCGCCGAGGAAGCCTCCTCGATCGCCGCCGAGCATGGCCCGGCCATCGGCCGCGGCGTCGACGTGGCCGACCCCGACGCCGTCGACGGCCTCGTCGCCGAGGTCGTCGACCGTTTCGGCCGCCTCGACATCGCCCACAACAACGCCGGCGTTCCCGGCGTCACCGCCGACACCGCCGACTACCCGCGCCGCGTCTGGCAGCGGGTCCTCGACGTCGACCTCTCCGGTGTCTTCTACTGCATGCAGGCCGAGATCACCCGGATGCGCACCCAAGGCGGCGGCGCCATCGTCAACACCGCCTCCGGCGCGGCCCTGCGGGGCGTGCCCGGAGCCGCCGCCTACGCCGCGGCCAAGCACGGTGTCGCCGGGCTCACCAAGAGTGCCGCTCTGGAGTACGCGGCCGAGGGCATCCGCATCAACGCGGTATGCCCGGGGCTGGTGCGCACCGGCATGATCGATTTCGACACCGACGGTTTCGAGCGCGCCCACCCGATCGGGCGCGCCGCCCACCCGACGGAGATCAGTGCGATGGTGTGCTGGCTGGCCGGCGACGCGGCCTCCTACGTGACCGGTGCCGTGCTCCCGATCGACGGCGGCCTCACCGCCGGATTGGCCCGGCCATGACCGGCGGGCAAGGCGAGGGCGAGCGGCCGGACGCGGCCGACGCGCCGGGTGGCAGCGGCCCACCGGAGGCGGCCGAGCGGCCGGGGGCCACGGCCGGACCGGCCGAGAGCGGCCAACCGGACGCGGCCGAATCGACCGGAGACACGACCTGCCACGTGGTGCGGCCCGGCGCCCTGGCCGGGATGACGGCGCTGGTCACCGGCGCGGGAACCGGTATCGGCCGGGCGGTGGCGCTGCGGCTGGCCGCGCTGGGCGCGCTGGTCGTGGGGGTGGGGCGCACGGCGGCCACCCTGGAGAACACCGGCGAGCTGGCCGCGGCCACCGCCCCGGCCGGGCGGTTCCTGGCCAGACCGGTCAACGTGCGCGACCGCGCGCAGGCGGCCGAACTGGTCGCCTCGGTGGGCCGCGAGCACGGGCTCCAGCTCCTGGTCAACAACGCCGGCGGCCAGTTCGTGGCCCCGGCGCGGCAGCTGTCGCGCCGGGGCTGGAACAGCGTCATCGACCTGAACCTCACCGCGATCGCCACCCTCACCACGGCCGCACTGCCGTGGCTGGCTCAGCGCGGCGGCAGCGTGGCCACGATCTCGCTGTCGGCACCGGAGAACGGCATCCCCAACCTGTCGCACTCGGCCGCGGCCCGTTCGGCCACCCTGGGGATGACCCGGGAACTGGCCGGGCGGTGGTGGCCGGACGGCGTCCGCCTCAACTGCATCGCCCCGGGAACGGTGCTCACCGAGGGCGTGCGCCACGAGCTACCGCCGGATGTGCTGGCCGACGTCCTCGCCCGAACCCCGCTGGGCCGCGACACCCGGCCGGCCGAGGTGGCCGAGCTGGTCGCGTTCCTGGCCACCCCGGCAGGAGCGCAGCTCACCGGCCAACTGCTCACCCTCGACGGCGGCGCCACCCTCACCGGCGCCACCCGCGCCCTGTCCGGGGGATGAGGGCCTACGCGCTGTTTCCCGAAAGGGGCGGCGAGCGCGTCGACGGAGGGGCAGCGCACGGTGTCGCCGGTGTAGTCCAGAACGGCGCCCGCCGGATCGGCGATGCGATAGCCCAGCGCCGGGACCGCGTGCTCCATGGGAAGGGTGCGGATGGTGTAGCCGCCTTCAACGCATTCGCCGCCCTCGGCGGGGTCGAACTCGACGTAGCGGGGGTGGACTTTGCCCTTCATGTCGTCCCACACGCCCGGGTAGCTCAGTTCGAAGAGCTGGCTCACCCGGTCGGCGAAACCGGTGGGGCCGATCAGGACCGGTTCGCGCTCGCGGGGACCCTGTAGTGCCCGCTCCAGGAGCAGGAAGATGATGTCGAAGAAGTGGTCGGCGTGGAAGTGCGTGATGAGGCAGACGTCGATGGAGCACGGGTCGATCCCGTCCACCGGCAGGCTGTTGCGGTGCCGGTCGCGGATTTGTGGTCCGGGTGAGGATCGAGGCCGAGGGGCGGCAGTTGTTCAACCGGCAGCGTTTCGCCTGGTGAGGCGGTGACTGCGGGGTTCGTGTCCAGTGGCCCGTGATCACGGCGAGGGCCGGCGGTGGGCGCAGGCGGGTGAGCGCGCCCGCTGTCGCCCCGCGGGGCTGCCGAGATCGCGAAGCGATCGAGGCACGAGCGGACAACGACCACCCCTTGCACCCCACACCCCAGCCATCCGAAAAACAACAACCCAGCCCTGCCCGGCAGACGAGTGGGCGGTCTGGCCGTGCCCCCTCCGTGGTTCACGGCCAGACCGCCGGTTGGGGGCCGCCCGCCGTATCCGGCGCGCCGTGCTTCGGGGGGTGTGGCGACGGCGGTGGGCGGGCGGCCCGGTCGTGGGTTGCTAGTTGGCGTCGTCGGTGTCGGGTCGGGGCGGGCCGGTGTAGGTCCAGCGGCCCAGGATCGGGCGGTAGCAGCCGCGGGCGTGTTCGGTCGCGAAGACGATCCCGGCTGCCCCTGGCGGCAGCAGGGCGGCGAGGTCGGCCTCGACGGCGATCTGTGCGCCGTCGAGCGGGCCGCCGTGCAGCGTGATCGTGGGATTGGTGGTCATGTACATCACCGACATGTGGTCGCTGTGGGCGGCATAGACCTGACCTTCGGCGTTGTCGCAGGCGAGTTCGACGGGGGTGTCCATGGCGCGTGCCCAGCAGGCGAGTTCGTCGAGGGTGGCCACGGTGCGTACCTGGTGGGGTGCCCTCATCGGCCCGCCCCCGTGTGCGGGTGGGGCCGGTGGACGTGCCACCACACCAGCAGCCGCAGCCCTTCGAGGCTGGGGCGGATGTGCAGGCCGCGGGCATCCATGAGGTAGTAGCAGCCACTGGTTTCGCCGTACCACACGATCACCTGCGGACACTGGGCCTGTAACCGCGCTACGGCGGCGTGGGCGTGCAGGTGCTCGGGGGAGCGGCCCCAGCGCCGGGCCGGGCCGGTGTGAGTGTCCGGCCGGTGGGCCTGGCCCGGGGGTGGGGGTGTGCGTGTAGCACTCATCGGTGGCCCCCGTTCCTCGGGGCGGGTGCGCCGCCCGCGGGCTGGCTCGCGGTGAGGATGTCGCCGGCCACCGCGCCGGCGGCGGCGATGCGGGTGGCGGCCTCGGTGCCGCTCGTGCCCGCCAGGACGAGGCAGGCCGGTCCCAGGCGGAGCCGGACCTCGTGGGGCGCTTCGTCGACATAGCCGCCGGTGCTGACCCGCACCGCCCCGGGCGCGGCGAGCCGATCGCCGCTCACGACCACCGGTGGGGGCGTGCCGGGGTGGGCCTGGCCCTCATAGACCTCGACCAGGCGAGCCACCACCGCCGCGGCAGCCCCTAGCGAGCGGACATCGGCCGAACGGTAGCCGTACCGGTCGAGGACGTCGCGGATGGCGAGAACGAGGTCAGTGGAAACCGGGCGCGCGTTCACCGGGCCACCTCCCCCGACTCCACCACGGCCACGGGCGCGGGCGTGGCCACCGGCGTGAGCGCGTAGGGGCGCACCCGCGCGGCCCCACGCGGGCACTCACAGTAACGGCGCAGGAGATAACGCGCCTGCCGCGCCACCACACGGCGACGCCCCACAACAGACACCGGACCGCAAGCACGCGGCGCCGGCGGCACCAACGCACACGCCAGCAGCACGCAGAGCAAGATGAGACTACCGAGCGTCAATAATAGTCGCACGGGATGCCCCTCCTAACTGGATAAAGGTATGGGCAACTCAGGTAGCTACCATCATTAGGGGAGAGGAGCGCTTGGTGCAACCAAAAAACAGAGAATCCCTTATTTTTTTGTCGCACTAGACTGCATCCCATGGCACGCCCCTACAGCCCATCCGTGCGGCGTCGACGCCTTTCCAAGCAGCTCCGGCGCATGCGTGAGGACGCCGGGTACACGCTCCACGGCGCGAGCACTCGCTTGAAGTGGGCACGCGCCAAGCTCGGGCGGATGGAGAAAAGCGAGCTCAAGACGGTCAAACCAGCCGATCTTGACGCGCTTATGGAGCTGTACGGCGTCGACGATCCGGCCACGCGTGAGGCTCTGCATCAGCTCGCGCGAGAGGCGAAGCACAAAGGGTGGTGGTGGAAGTACAGGGACATCTTCGGGAGTGAACCGCTGCCGGATTTCGAGACCGAGGCGTCACTGATCAGGACCTATGAGGTGGCGACCGTACCCGGTCTGCTACAGACACCCGATTACGCCGAGGCGGTGTTCCGCGGCGGCCGGTATACGTCGCTTGACCACATCAAGCGTCAGGTGGAGGCGCGGGTCTCGCGGCGCGAGATTCTGAACCGGTTTGAGAAGCCGCCGCGGCTGTGGGCCGTCATCGACGAGGCAGCACTCCGGCGCCCGATTGGTGGCGTCGAGGTAATGCGTGGGCAACTCGACTACCTCTTGAGAGTAGGGCAGTCTGCGAACATAGACATCCAGGTTCTACCGTTTGCAGCAGGGGCGCATGCCGCGCTCGGTAGCCCGTTCACCATCCTGGACTTCCCCGAACCCCTGGATCTGCCGATCGTCTACACCGACAGTGTCGGAGCGGGACTCTTCGAGGAGACCGAAGAAGAAGTCGCAGACTGCGTCGCGATCTTCGGTGAAATCCAGGGCGCCGCGATGAGCACGGTGCAAAGCGCTGAACTCATCGAAGCCATAATGAAAGAGTAGTCATGGAAGCACCTGAGTTCCGCAAGAGCAGTTACAGCAATCGCAACCAGAACTGCGTAGAGGTTGCTGACCTTCCCGCCGGGGCAGCGGTGCGCGACTCTCAGAACCGCGAGCAGGGACACCTCTCGTTCGCAATCGAGGAGTGGCGCGCGTTCGTCGACGCCGTCAAGGGCGGTCGGCTCTAGGTCGACCGGACAGCAAACGGTCCCCTCACCCAACTGGGCGAGGGGACCGTTGCACCTGAGTTGCCGCTAGGGCATCGCCGCACAGCATACAGGACAGCAGGGGAGATTTCCGCTGGAAACGCGCCCCTCCCCGCTGGTGACTTCGCGGCGCGCGATACGACATCAACCTTTGCCATGGCCAGGGCCACCTTATAGGGGTTGAATTTCCGTGCGTGTCGTGGTCGTAGCCCCTTCCTCACGCTACGTGCAATAGGGGGGGGCTAAAGTGTGCGTGGGTTTTTCGAAAGCAGAGGACGACACGCCGTGGATGCGAGGACACTGCACGAGATCGCAGCCATCCCAGACCCACTCGACCGTGCCCGCGCGGCATCGAGTGCGATGGCGACGCTGCAAGGACAGTCCGTCGAACTGTCCCGGATTCGCCGCGCCGCCATCGTTGAGTCCCAGGCGGCGGGGATGCGCCAAGACGAGATCGCCCGCCATCTCGGCGTCACGCCCGGTCGTGTGAGCCAGATGAAGAAGGTGTCGGGAGAGGCCGAACATCAGGCGCCAACCGGCCCCGTAGAGCCCCGGCCGCGAGTACTGGTCGAGCGCGCGCTACCGACACCGCCGGCGGTGCGCGGCTCGAAGTCGCTCTACCTCAGCGAAGCCGAGCGCCAAGGACTCACCCCCGAACGCAAGATGCTGTTCATCGGCCGCGAGCCCGCCAGCGACCACGTGGCCGCCGGGCTGCACATCGAACCCGGCGACGACGTCATCGCCCGCCGGAAGATGTTCTGGGCCGACGAGGTGCCCGTGCGGATTTCGACCTCGTTCTTCCGCCTCGACATCGCCGAGGGGACCCGGCTCGACGGTGAAGGGTTCGTGCTGCCGACCCTCCAGGCCGCGATCGAGGATCTCGGCCACGTGTTCAGCCACGCCACCGAGACGCTGACCGCCCGGCCGCCCACACCCTACGAAGCCGACCTGCTCGACGTGCCCGGCGAATGGGTCATCCAGGTGCTGCGCGTGAGCACGAGCACGGACGACGTCCCGATCCACGCGCTGGAGACCATCTGCGCCGCCAGCCGCCACACGTTCCCCATCGGACAAGTAGCCGGTAGCGACCAGTTCTGACACACGAAAGCCCCTCGCCGAAGCGAGGGGCTACGCACATCCCTGGCGGATGTTCCCGCACGAATCGTAGCGCGCCATGGTGACGCCCACGAGAGTTGCGGTGCCTCACCGGAACGACCAGCCGGACCAGCGGTCGACGTCGACGAGGATCACGGGGCCGTCAGGGGGATCATCGCGGTACTGCGGGTAGCGCTCGTGTAGCCGGTCGAGCGCGTGGTCGCGTTCGGTGCCTTCGTGGATGATGCGGGCCGTGCCGTCGGCGCGGGCCCACCAGAGTTGTTCCCAGTCGTCGCTGTAGTGGTCGACGAGCAGGCACACCTTCGGGTTGGCCTCGATGTTGGCCAGCCGCTTCAGGTTCTTCGTGGACTTGGGCTTGTTGTCGACGGCGATGGCGATCGTGTCGCCGGCCACGGCGAAGGTGACCGGTACGAGGTGGGGCCGGCCGTCTGCGGCCACCGTGGCCAGGCGGGCGACGCGGCTCTCGGCGAAGGCCTCGCGCGTCTGCTCGGGAGTCCAACGCATGCCCGGTGCCTACCCGCCCCCTCGAACGCGGAAGCAGGCCCCGAAGGGCCTTCACCTCCCTGGAAACAAGCGGGATACGAGCGCCTCGATATCACCCGCACAGTGGGACCGCCGCGAGACCACAAGGGCCTTCCCGTCGGTGATCTCGCGCCGTGACGCCTGCCTGGAGACGGCCACTGGCGACCGGCGGTAGGGCGCGCGTCAATCGCCGGACAGCACCTGTTCGGGGGTGTCGACCCACAGGCTGTGCTGCCCGTCGGGAGTGATGGTAAGGCCGAGCCGGTCCCGTCCAGGACGACCGGCCGCCTCCCACGCTCGGCGGGCGGCGCCGATCTCGGCCCACAGGTCGCGCGGGCCGCACGTGACCGCCTCGTACACCTCCCCGGCGGGGGTGTACTCTCCCAGCGCCCACGAGCCCGTCTGGCGGCCGCGGTCGTAGACGTACACGCTGGCTTCGCCGGAGTCGTCCTTGGCCTCGTACGACACGAAGTCCACACCTTCGACGAGGTGGCCGACCGTGAGGCGCCAGCCGTCGTCGCGGTCGGCGATGCACCTGGGGTTCGTGGTGGTCTCCCCTGTCACGGCCCTCGGGTCGTGGTCGTCGACGTATTCGTGCCAGGGCCGGAACGTCGATCGCTGGTCACGCAGCATCATGAAGGGAGCGTCCCCCACGATCCGCCCGCGTGCGGCCCCGTGGTCCACCTCCAGCCGTAGCAGCACGCCGGAGGAGAACCACGTGGACCAGGGCGTGACGATCACCCCGCCAAGGCGGGTCTGGGTGATCCAGGCCGGTGGCACCGTGTGGGCGGCGACGGTGGCCAGCACACGGTCGAACGGCGCCTGCTCGGGGGCGCCGGCTGTGCCGTCGCTCACCAGGAGGGTGGGCTTGTAGCCGAGACTGTGCAGGTTGGCGCGGGCCTGCGCGGCCACGTCGGGGTCCACCTCGATCGAGACGACGTTCTCGTCCCCGAGGCGTTCGCACAACAGGGCGGTGTTGTAGCCGGTGCCGGTGCCGATCTCCAGCACCCGCATCCCCTCGGTGACATCGAGGGTTTGCAGCATCTCCACGACGAGTGACGGTTGGGAGATGCTGCTGGTCGGCAACCGTCCCCACTCCCCCTCTCCGCAGGGGTGGCCGTCGTCGATCTGGGTCATCAGTGCCCAGTCCTCATCCACCCAGCGTTGGTAGTCGGGGTCGTCGCTGGTGACGGGGCGGTACCAGCCGGGATGGTCGCGGGAGGACACCCACACCCGGTGTGGGATGAACAGTGTGCGGGGCACCGCCAGGACCGCGCGGTGCCAGGCGGGGTCCTGGATCGCACCTGTAGCGGTGAGGGCGCGGGCGAGCCGCGCCCCCGGGTGGTATTCGGTCACTTTCCGGGGGCCGTCCCGTCTCCGCTGGGGGTGGGGAAGTCTTCGCTGCCGTGCTTGTTGGGTTTGTCGCCGTCAGTGCCCGCGCTGCCGCCGCTGCCGCCGTCCTCGGGCGTGTCGGGGTTTTCGTGTTTGCCGCCCATCAGGGGCCTTCCTGGTCGGGGGACTCTCCCCAGGAAAGTAACCCTGTGTCATGAGCGTGTCACCGGTGATGGCCGTATTCGGCCATGCCACCCGGCCTGTCACGCCGAGCCGCGGCCCCTTCGGGCGGAGTGTGCCGCTGCCAGCATGGAGCTTCTCACTGTGCCGGTGGGTGATGCTAACGCCAGGCGCACCGGCGGCGAATCGGCTAGCCGAGGCTGTATCGACGTCTGGAGCCCTTACCACCGGCCCTCGCCGTCCAGCCTCAGATCGTGCCGGCGGTGCGCAGTGCGTCGTAGCGTTCCCGGCTCAGGCCCAGGAGGCCCTGGTAGACCTCGTCGTTGTGTTCGCCCAGGGCGGGTCCGACGTGGCGCACGGTGCCCGGTGTGGCGGCCAGGCGGGGGAAGACGTTCTGCATCGGCACGTCGCCCAGGTCGGGGTCGGGGCGGGAGATGATGCTCTCCCGCTCGGTGAAGTGCGGGTCGGCCAGCATCTCCGGGGCGCGGTAGATCTGGCCCACCGGGATGGAGTGGCGCAGCAGCGTATCGGTCAGCTCGCCCGCGCTGAGCGTGCGGGTCCAGTCGGCGATGAGCGCGTCCAGTTCGGCCTGGTGCTGTCCGCGCGCCGTGTGGCCGGCGTAGCGTTCGTCGGCGCCCAGCTCGGGGCGGCCCATCGCCTCGGCGAGGCGGCGGAACACGGTGTCCTGGTTGGCCGCGATCAGCACCATCGCCCCGTCCTTGGTGGGGTAGACGTTGGACGGCGCCACGTTGGGCAGGATCGGGCCGCTGCGCTCGCGCACGAAATCGGCCAGCGCATACTCGGGCACCAGCGACTCCATCAGCGCCAGCACCGCCTCGTAGATCGCCGCGTCCACCACCTGCCCGGTTCCGGTGCGCTCCCGCGAGCGCAGCGCGAGCAGCGTGCCCATCGTGGCGAAGGTCGCGGCCAGCGAGTCGCCGAGACTGATCCCCACCCGACTCGGCGGCGAGGCCGGGTCGCCGACCACGTAACGCAGCCCACCCATCGCCTCGGCGATCGCGCCATACCCCGGACGGGTGGCGTAGGGGCCGTTCTGCCCGAAGCCGGAAACGCGCACCATGATCAGCCCGGGGTTGAGCGCCGACAGCGCGTCGAAGCCCAGGCCCCACTTCTCCATCGTGCCCGGCCGGAAGTTCTCCAGCACCACGTCGGCGCCGCGCGCCAACTCCCGGGCCAGCTCCTGGCCCTCGGTGGTGCGCAGATTCAGGGTGACCGACTTCTTGTTGCGGGCGATGATCGGCCACCACAGGGCGCGGCCCCGCGCCTTCTCGCGGCCCCACTGGCGCATCGGGTCACCCACCTCGGGCGGCTCACACTTGATCACCTCCGCGCCGTAGTCGGCCAGGAGTTGCCCGCAGAACGGCCCGGCGATCAACGAGCCCATCTCGATGACGCGGATACCTTCCAGCGGTGGCGCTGACGTGCTCTCGACCATGCTTCGTCCTCCTATCCCCCCTGTTATACAATCTACGTAAACGTTGATGCAATAGAGTGTGGTGTAGCTGGAGGGGGCCATGTCCGTGACCACGGCAGAGATCGTCGAGGTGTCGCCGCGCGACGGGTTGCAAAACGAGACGACCGTGCTGTCCACCGCCGACAAACGCGCCCTCATCGGCCGCGCCGCCGACGCCGGCGCCCGCCGCATCGAGGCCACCGCCTTCGTCCGCCCCGACCGGGTGCCGCAAATGGCCGACGCCGACGACCTCGCCGCGCTGCTGCCGCTCGACGGCCCCGTGCGCCACACCGCCCTCGTCCTCAACGAGCGCGGCTACCAACGCGCCCACGACGCCGGCTTCCGCGAGGTCAACATGGTCGTCCTCGCCACCGAGACCTTCAGCCGCCGCAACCAGGGCGTCTCGGTGGCCGACGCGCTGCGCGCCACGGCGACCGTGCGCGGGCGGAGCAGGGACGACGGGGTGCGCCTGACCGTGACCGTGGGGGCCGCGTTCGGCTGCCCCTTCGAAGGCGAGGTCAGCCCGGCCCACCTGCGGGCAGTGCTGCGCGCCGTCGCCGAGCTGGCCCCCGACGAGTTGGCGCTGGCCGACACCATCGGCGTGGGCGCGCCCACCGACGTGGAGGAGCGCTTCGCCGCCGCCGCGTCGATCGCCCCCGGCGTGCCGCTGCGCGCCCACTTCCACGACACGCGCGGCACCGGCGTCGCCAACGCGGTCGCGGCGCTGCGCTCGGGCGTCACCGCACTCGACGCCAGCCTCGCCGGGGTCGGCGGCTGCCCCTTCGCCCCCGCGGCCTCGGGCAACGTCGCCACCGAAGACCTCGCCTACACGCTGGGCCGCATGGGCTACGACCTCGGCTTGGACCTGCCGCGGCTGCTCGTGGACGCGCGGTGGCTCGCCGACACCCTCGGCATCGAACCCCCGAGTTCGCTCAGCCGCGCCGGCCTGTTCCCGGCCCCCGCCGGTGACACGGCAGGGGAGGGGCGGCGATGAGCGCCCCGCCGGCCTCGCTGCGCCCCGAGACACCGCGCGCCGTGACGGTCGTCGTGGCCACTCCCACCCCCGGCCCCGGCGGCGGTGCGGCGTCGCCCGCCGACCTACCCGAGGCGCTGGCCACCACGGGTGCGCGCGTGCTGGAGCTGCGCCCCGATCCCGCGGCCAAGAGCGGCGAGCCGGCCACCACGGTCGACGGCGGGTGGCAGTTGACCACCACCTTCACCGGATCTTCGCTGCCCTGCGACCTCGCCGAGCCCGACACGGTCGCCGCCGCGCTGGCCACCACGCTGGGGGAGGCCGGAGCAGACCTGTGCCTGCTGGACCTGCGCCGCTGCCAGACGGTCCAGAAGTCGGCGGGCAATGGCCGAACCGGTCGGCCCGACCGGCCGGATTGGCCAGATTGGTCGGACTGGCCAGGCGACGTGGCCACCACGCTGGAGACGGCTTTCCTGCTGGCCCGCGGCTGCCACGCCGCGCTGGCCGCCGCCCCCGGCGCGCTCCTCGTCCTGGCCGAGGATGCTGCCGATACTGATGACGCTGACGCCGCCCGGCAGGCCACCATCAGTGCGCTGACCTCGCTGACCCGGTCGCTGGCCTTGGAATGGGCCGAGGCGGGTATTCGCGCC
>NZ_BAABDD010000003.1:276131-286378 GCF_039539445.1 Salinactinospora qingdaonensis | reverse complement strand
CAACGGGGTGTTCGTCTTGGCCGCCGGGTTGGGGGAGTCGCTGGGTGAACTCTTGGAGCTGCTGGTGTTTCTCGCCTCGCCCGCGGCCGCCGTGATGACCGGTCAGATGCTGCGGCTGGGGGTTCCCGATCGGGTGCCGTTCTCGGACGGTTGACGTGCGGGGTGCGTGGGGGTGTTCTCTGTTCGCTCGTGCCTCGATCGCTTCGCGATCTCGGCAGCTTGGGGTGGCGTTGGGGTGGGTCGAGGCGGGTATTCGCGCCAACGGGGTGTTCGTCTTGGCCGCCGGGTTGGGGGAGTCGCTGGGTGAACTCTTGGAGCTGCTGGTGTTTCTCGCCTCGCCCGCGGCCGCCGTGATGACCGGTCAGATGCTGCGGCTGGGGGTTCCCGGCCGGGTGCCGTCTTCGGACGGTTGACGTGCGGGGTGCGTGGGGGTGTTCTCTGTTCGCTCGTGCCTCGATCGCTTCGCGATCTCGGCAGCTTGGGGTGGCGTTGGGGTGGGGGTGGTTTGGGCGCCGGTGCTGTTGGCGGGGGTGGGATGAGGGGCGGGTGTGATGGTGGGGGTGGTTTGGGCGTCGTGGCTGTCACGAGGATGCCTGATCGGCGATCCTCGCGATCGAGGATCGCCGATCAGGCATCCTCGTCGTGATCATGGTGGTCGTGGGTGGGGCGGCGACCGCTTAGGGGCCGGTTTGCCGGGATTGTGGCGTCTTTCGGGGTGGTGGCGGCGCGTTCCGCCTTCGGGGAAGGCCGGTCGGGGGTTCGTGGCGCTTTGCCAGGGCGTGTTATGCCCGGTGTGTCGCGTTTCGCTTCGCCATGATCATCACGAGTGTCGTCGCTCAGCGATCTCGACTTCTCCGTGTCGCCGAGCAGTAACACTCGCGATGATCATGATGGCCCCGCCCTCCCTGACCCCACGGCGGCTACCCGCACCCGCCCCCAACGAACCCGAGCCCACACCACACCCGCCCAACCCACCGCCCGTCGCCGCTCTCCGTTGTGACCTCGCCTCCATCCCACAGCACCGACTCAGCGTCTCCCTGGCCCACCGCTCGTCGTCGCCGCTCTTCGTTGTGACCTCGCTCCCATCTCACAGCACCGATCCAACGCCCAGCTGGCCCACTACTGGCCGTCGCTGCCCTCCGTCATCCACCCCGTTCCGAGCCAACAGTGCCGACATCCGTGCCACCTCAACCCGGCGCCTCCCCCAGGCTGCTGAGATCGCGCAGCGATCGAGGCACGAGCGGCGAAAGACTATTCCCACGCACCCCACGCCCCAGCCGTTCGAAAGACAGCACGTAGCGGCAACACGCGCGAGGATCATGCTGCCCGTCACCAGTCGCGCGGTCAGCGGCCCCGGCTGCGTGGCGGGGCCACCCGCTCCACGCCGTAGGGGGCCAGGTGGTCGGCGAGCGGGCCGGCGAGGGCCGCGTCGACCGCGGCCACGTCCCACTGCGCGTTCTCGACCTCGGGGTGCTCGCTGAAGGCGTATTGGGGCACCACCCGCAGCCGCTGCCCGTCGAAACGGAAGAACTGCCCGGTGACCCCCGCGGCGCGGTCGCTGAGTAGGTAGGTCACCAGCGGGGCGATGCGTTCGGGAGTGCGGTCGGCCGGCACCAGCGACCGGGCGAACGCGCTGCTGGTCATGCGGGTGGCCGCCATCGGCGAGATCGCGTTGACCCGCAGCCCCACCGGCTCGAAGTCCAGTGCCCACGAGTACGTCAGCGACAGGATCGCCGCCTTGCTCGCCCCGTAGGCGCCGGTTCCGGGAAAGCCGAACGCGCCGCCGGAGGAGGCGTTGACCATCGCCCCGTGGCTTTGGCGCGCCATCGCCGCGGCCGCCGCGCCGCCGCAGTACATCGTGCCGAGCACGTTGACCGCCAGGAGCGCGCGCAGCCGTTCGGGATCTTCCTCCCAGGGCAGCGCCTCGTGGTAGCGGCCGGCGTTGTTGATCAGCCCGTCCACGCTGCCGAAGGCGTCCTGGCACACCTCGATCAGGTCGCGTGCCCGCTCGGCGTCGCTGACGTCGTGGCCGGCGGCCACCGCCGTGCCGCCGGCCGCCGCGATCTCCTCGGCCACCTCGTGCGCCCGCGCCTCGTCGACGTCGTTGACGACGACCGCCGCGCCGCAGCCCGCCGCGTGGATCGCGTACGCGCGCCCCAGCCCTTGGCCGGCGCCGGTGACCACCACCGCCCGCCCGGCCAGCACGCCGGGTTCCGTGTCGTCGGCCGCCACTGTCGCGTTTTTGTGGGTGGGGGTGTGGCGGGTGGGCGGCTGTCCGGGGGCGGTGTGTCGGTCCGTAAGCGGCGGGCCGGGTCCCGTGCTGCCGGCCACGGTCACACTCCCGCGCGCAGTGTCTCGGGCAGGGGGCGGCCGGCCAGGTGCGGGCCGTCGGTCTGTAGGTGGCAGGCGACCTCGCCGCCGCCGTCCACGGGGGTGGGCGCCGGCATCTCCACGCGGCAGCGTTCCATCACCATGGGGCAGCGGGTCTGGAAGGGGCAGCCCGCCGGCGGGTTCACCGGGCTGGGCGGTTCTCCCACCGGCGTCGCCCCGCCTGCGCCGCGCCGCGAGGCTCCCGGCGCGCTCGTCAACAGCATGTGGGTGTAGGGGTGGGCCGGCGCGGCGAACACCCGCGCGGTCGGCCCTGTCTCGACGACCTTGCCCAGGTACATGACCGCGACCCGCTGGGCCACGTGGCGCACGGCCGCCAGGTTGTGGCTGATGAACAAAAACCCCATCCCGCGGTCGTGGCGCAGTTCGCGCAGCAGCGCCAGGATCTGGTTCTGGGTGGAGACGTCCACGGCGCTGGTCGCCTCGTCGCACACCACCACCTGCGGGTTCAGGATCAGCGCCCGCGCCAGCGCCACCCGCTGGCGCTGCCCGCCGGAGAACTCGTGGGGGTAGCGGTCGAGGTGGCGCTCCTCCAACCCCACCAGGTGCAGCATCTCCCGCCCGCGCGCCCGGCGCTCGGCGCCGGAAAGCCGCTCGTGCACGCGTAGCGGTTCGGCGACGCTGTCGCCCACCGTCATGGACGGGTCCAGCGACGAGTAGGGGTCCTGGAACACCATCTGCAACCCCGGCCGCAGCGGGCGCATCCGACGTTCGGGCAGCGCCTGGATGGCCTGGCCCTGGAACGACACGGTGCCTGAGGTGGGCGACAGCAGCCGCACGGCCACCCGACCCAGCGTGGACTTGCCGCACCCGGACTCGCCCACCAGACCCACCGACTCGGCCTCGCCCACGCCGAGGCTGACCCCGCGTACCGCCCGCACCGGGGCGGTGCGCCGCCGGAACAGGCCCTGCGGCGAGAACGCGACGTGTACGTCGTCGAGTGTCAATATGTCGCGGGACACCTTACTCACCTCTCGGGGCGCTCAGATCGAGCACGCACCGGTGCGCGCTCCCATCGGGGTGGCGTTGCAGGGCGATCTCCTCGGCCCGGCACCGGTCGTGGGCGTGGGCGCAGCGGGGCTCGAAGCGGCACCCCGGCGGCAGCGCTCCCGGCGTCGGGGGCGCGCCGGGAATCCAGTGCAGTTCGGTGCTGTCGTCGCCGTCGGGCCGCGACCCGGCCAACAGCGCCCGGCTGTAGGGGTGGCGGGGCGCGTGCAGGAACTCCTTGACCGTGGCCTGCTCCACCACCTGCCCGGCGTACATCACCACCACCTCGTCGCAGATGTCGGCCACCACGTCGAGGTCGTGGGTGACCAGCAGGATCGACAGGTCGAACTCGGCGCCCATGCTGCGCAGCAGGTCCAGGATCTGGGCTTGGACGGTCACGTCGAGGGCGGTGGTGGGTTCGTCGGCGACCAGCACCTTCGGTTCGCAGGCCAGCGCGATCGCGATGAGCACCCGTTGCAGCATGCCGCCGGAGAACTCGTGGGGGTAGCAGGTGGCGCGGGCGCGTGCCTCGGGCATGCCGACCTTCTCCAGCAGGGCGACGGCGCGCTGCCAGGCGTCGCGGCGGCCGAGGTCGCGGTGGCGCCGCACCGACTCGGCGATCTGCTCGCCGACTGTGAAAGCGGGGTGCAGGCTCGACATCGGCTCCTGGAAGATCATCGAGATGTCGTCGCCGCGGAGGTCCTCCCACTGGCGTCGCGACAGCGAGTACAGGTCGGTGCCGTCCAGCCACACCGTGCCCGAGGCCACGCGCGCGCTCGCTTTAGGCAGTAGCCCCATGAGCGCCAGCGCCGTGGTGGACTTGCCGCACCCGGACTCGCCCACCAGCCCCATCACCTCGCCGCGGCGCAGCTGGAACGACACGGTGTCGGTGACGCCGGTCCAGCCGGTCGAGGTCAGCACCTCGACGGACAACTCTTCTACGTTCAGCAGCGTGGCACCGCGTTCGGCCTCTTGGCTCATGCGTCCCTCCTCGTCTCGCGGCCCAGCGAGTCGCCGATGCCGTCAGCCACGACGTTGGTGGCCAGCACGGTGGCCGTGATGAACACGCCCGGCGCGATCCCCAGCCACCAGGCCGTGTTGATGTAGGGCAGCGCGCGGCCCAGCAGCGCCCCCCAACTGGAGTCGGGCGGCTGCACGCCCAGCCCGAGGAAGCTCAGGCCCGCCTCGGCCAGCATCGCGAAACCGCTGGCCACGGCGATCTGGACGACGATGGGGCCGGTGATGTTGGGCAGGATGTGCCACATCACCACGCGCCGCAGCGGGGTGCCGATCACCCGCGACGCTTCGATGTAGGTCTCGCGTGCGACGTGGCGGACGCTGGTGCGGGTCAGCCGGGCGAACCGCGGCACGAACACCACGCCGACCGCCACCATCGCCTGGGTCAGGCCCGGCCCCAGCACCCCGATGACCCCGATGGCCAGCAGGATCGGCGGGAAGGCCATGATGCCGTCGGTGACGCGCATGAGCAGGCCGCCGGTGCGCTGGGCCAGGGCGGCGATCAAGCCCAGCGGCACGCCGATACCCGCCCCGATCGCGACGGACAGCAGCACCGCCACCAGCGAGGTGCGGGTGGCCACGATGAGCCTGCTGAACAGGTCGCGGCCCACGTCGTCGGTGCCGAGCAGGTGGGTGGCGCTGGGCGGTTGCAGCACCGCGCCCAGGTCTTGGGCCAGCGGGTCGTGCGGCGTGATGGCGGGGCCGATCACGGCGACCACCCCGACCAGCCCCAGGAACCCGGTGGCCACGACGGCCCCGCGGTGGCTGAGGAACCGGCGGGCGAATCGCCACCGGTCGCGCCGGCTCGCGCGCCCATCCTCGTGTGTGGGCGCCGTCTCCGGTGTCTGCGCCATGGCCATGCATCCTCCCTCGGTTCTCGTCTTCGGCGAGGTCACTGGGACTGGGATTTGGGGGACAGCCACGCGTTGGTGATGTCGGCGGCCAGGTTGGTCACCACGATGACCACGGTGCTGACGACGACGATGCCTTGCACCACCGGCACGTCCTTGTTGATCACCGAGCTGACCGCCAGTTCCCCGATGCCGGGGATGGTGAACGCCTTCTCGATGATCACCGCGGCCCCCAGCAGCAGCGCCATCTGTGTGGCCAGCACCGTGACGATGGGGCCGGCCGCGTGTTTGAGGGCGTGCTTGCCCAGCACCGTGTGGCGGCGCAGCCCTTTGGCGGTGGCGGTGCGCAGGAAGTCTTGGTTCAGGGTGTCCAGCATCGACCTGCGCAGTTGCCGGGCGACTTCGGCGGCGGCCGGCGCGCCCAGGGCCACGCTGGGCAGCAGGATGTGGCGTAGCCAGTCCAGCGGGTCCTGGTGCAGCGGGGTGTAGCCCAGGGTGGGGAACAGGCCCAGGTAGACGGCGAACACCAGCAGGAGCAGCAGTCCCAGCCAGTAGCCGGGCAGGGCGATCCCCAGGGTCGCGATACCACGTACGACCTTGTCGGGCCAGCGGTCGGGGTTCAGCGCGGCGATGGTGCCCGCCGGTATCCCCACGAGGACCGCGAACAGCAGTGCGCTCAGCGTCAGCGCCAGCGTGACCGGCATGCGTTCGGCCAGCAGTTCGCTGACGGGGGAGGCGCTGAACACCGATTCGCCCAGGTTGCCCTGGAGTGCTTGGCCGAGCCATTCGGCGTAGCGCACCGGCCACGGGTCGTCGAAGCCGAGGCGTTCCCGGGTCTGTTCGATCTGCTCGACGGTGGCGTTCTCCCCGGCGACGTATACGGCGGGATCGCCGGGGATGAACACCGTGAACGCGCTGACCAGTGCTGTCACGAACAGCAGCAGCGGTATCGCGGCGAGCATCCTGCGCCCGATCAGCGCTGCCATGGCTGCACCACATCCATCGCTTCCTCCAGTTCGCGGGTCGGGGCCGGCGACAGCGGTGCGGCGGCGGTGCCGGTCGTGGTGACAGGCACCGCCGCCCACCTCACTGCGTCATCCCGACGCCGCGGAACTCCAGCTTTCCGGACAGCCATGGCTCCAGGCCCTGGACCTTGTCGGAGTAGGCCACGTTTTGGAACGGGAAGTACAGGACGACGTCGAGGGCGTCCTCGGTGATCTGTGCGGAGAGGTCACGCGCCAGTTGCTCGCGCTCGTCGTCGTCGATGGTCGCCACCAGCTCCTGATGCAAGTCGGCGACCTCGGAAGTCGTTTCTTTGGCGGGGTTGGCGAAGCCCTCCTCGGTGTAGAGCAGCCCCGCGGTCTGGGCCGGGTCCGGGCGGCCCGTCCAGTTGATGGCGCCGGCGTCGCCGTTGCCCTCCACGTAGAAGGAGTTGGCGAAGTTGGTCGTCTGTGTGATCTCGGCGTTGAGACCCACCTCGGCCAGTTGGGACTTGATCGCCTCGGACAGTTGGGTGTAAGAGGGCGCGTTCTGGTTGATTAGTTCGATGGTCTGGCCTTCGGGGACCTCGGCTTCGGCCAGCAGCTCCCTGGCCCGCTCCGGGTCGTAGGCGTAGTGGTCGGTGCCGATCTCTTCGTCGTAGGCGAAGTAGTCCTGTGGGAAGGGCTGCACCGCGGGTGCGCCCAGGCCGAACAGGAGCCCGCTGACCAGTGACTCGCGGTCGATGGCGTGGTTGATCGCCTTACGGACGCGCACGTCGTCCAGGTAGGGGCGGGAGATGTTGAGTTGCAGGTGGTAGAACTCCAGCACCGGCTCGGAAGCCACGGTGAAGTCCGCAGACTTGGCCGCCTCCACATCTTTGGCGCTAAGGATCGTGGCGTCGATGGAGCCGGTTTTGAGCGCGTTGAGGCGCTGTAGCGAGTCGGTGACGGTCGTGAACTCCATGGTGGCCGCTTGGGCAGCCTCGGGGTCCCAGTAGTCCTCGTTGCGTTCGTAGGTGGCCGACGTTCCCGGCTGGTAGGAGGCCACGGTGTACATGCCGCTGCCCACCGGTTCTTGGGCCAGGCTGTCGAACGCTTCGGGGCTGGCCATGGCGCCGGCTCGGCCGGTCAGCACGTAGGGCAGCGAGCTGTTGACGTTGGCCAGGTTGAATTCCACCTGGTAGTCGTCCACGACCTCGACGCTTTCGATCACGGCGAGTTCGCCTTTGACCGCGCTGCCCTCCACCGTCTGGGCGCGTTCGATGTTGGCCTTGACCGCCTCGGCGTCGAAGGGGGTGTCGTCGCTGAACGTCACGCCTTCGCGCAGTGTCAGCGCCAGAGTCGTCCCGTCGTCGGTGAACTCCCAGTTCGTCGCGAGGCCGGGGACCAGCTCCGCGTCGGGGGAGAGGTGGATCAGCCGGTCGTACACGGGAAACAGCCACACGTTGTTGCCCGCGCCGGGGGAGGTGTGCGGGTCGAGCGTGTCGATGGGCAGGGTGTCGGCGAAGCGGAACGTCGCGTTGGGGTCCAGTTCGTTTTCCCCGCCCCCACCTCCTCCGCTCGTGGACCCGCCGGTTGAGGAGCACGCGGCCACTAATGCCGTCACGGTGGCAACCGCGACGTAACGCCATAGTTTCATACGGCCTCCGTCCACGTCTTCGTTGGTGTTGACGTACTCTTACACTTCGATTCTGATAGCGCAAGAGGTCAGCGCCCGATCGCGTGATCTGTGGACGGCGGCATCGCCGCAGGTGTCGCCTCGTTCGCCCTACTCATGGATTAAATTCAGTTAAATAAATTGCGCACTGTAACGTGGCTTTCACGGGGTCGGTGTCTCGCTGGGCGGAAGGTCGGCGTTTCCCGGAGGCGGTTCGCGCGTGTCCGCCCGTCCCGCCGTGGGCTACCGGCGGTAACCCGCGTGGCTGCCAGGGCTGCGCGTGCCCGCGCCGATGGCGGCCGGGTTGTTGTTTTTTTGAACGGCTGGGGTGGCGGCCGTAGGGAGTGTTTTCTGTTCGCTCGTGCCTCGACCGCTGCGCGATCTCGGCAGCCTTCGGGGTGCTTACCCGCGTGCGCCCCCGCCCGCTCTCGCCGCCCTTTCCAAAAACAACAACCCGCTCCAGCAGGGGCCGCCCGCGCTCGGTGAGCCCCTGCCTCGAGCCTTGCCGCTCCGCCGTCTCCGTGCCCTGCCCCTACGGGCCGGGCGGATCTCCGAGGCTCGGGCGAGGACGAGGTCGCCCTCCGTGCCCTGCCCCTACGGGCCGGGCACGGGTTCTCGGCGGCGCAGGCCGTTGACGATGAAGACGGCGAACTCCTCGGCGATCGCCGCCACCCCCGCCTGCGACTCCTGGGCGGGGTCGTACCACATGTTGATCCAGTTGAGCGCCCCGAAGATCGGCTTGGTGGCCAAGCGGGGATCGACGTCGCGGAACACCCCTGAGGCGCGCCCCTGCTCGACGAGGTCGGCGAAGCCGTCCTCATAGCGGTCCCGCAGTCCGATGAACAGGTTCACCGCGTCGGCGCGCTTGGTCTGGGCCTCCGCGAGCACGGGAGCCTCAAGCCCCTGGATGGCGACACGGGAGAAGGAGCGGCGCGTCATCATCGTGGTGGCGTGCATGTACGCGGCGTCGTAGAGGCGCTGTTCAGGGGAGCGTTCCGAGTCCGTGAGGATCGGCTGTAGCTTCTCCAACAGGTCGCGCATCGACGCCACGAGGACATCCAGGAAGATGTCGAGTTTGGAACGGTAGTAGTGGTAAATGCGCCCTTTGGTGGCCCCGAGCGCGTCGGCGATGTCGTCGATGCTCGTCGCGGCGAAGCCACGCCGGTTGAACGCCTCGGCCGCCGCTTCGAGGATCTGCTGGTTTCCCTTGTCGGAGACGCCGGGACGGGTGAGGGACATCGGTTCAAAGCGGGAGGTCACGGCTTGCTTTCGTGGGTCGCGTGGGTTGGTGGCGCGGGCGCGCGCCGCTCGTCGGCGACGGGCGCTCGCGGCGACGGCAGAACAACAGCGGAACATACCGAGTCGTACCTCGTCGTCGGTATCTCCAGTATGGACCCCACGGCTGCACAGCCGGACAAGCCAAGTCGGCGTTCCGGGCCCACCGTGGGCCGGCGCGGGCGGTGCGCTCCCGGCGCCGTTCGGCGTGGTCAGTCCTCTCCCGCCAATAGCGCGTCGACGAGGTGGCTGTCGTAGCGCAGCGCGGTATCAAAGGGCAGGTGGGCGGCCTGGCGCAGCGAACGCGCCAGCAGTGACCCGCTGCCCGGCGGTAGCGCGTTGAGGCGCGTGGCCACCCGCTGGAGCGCGGCGGGCAGCTCCGAGGTGGGGGCGACCTCGGTGACCAAGCCCAGGTCCACCGCGCGAGCGGCGTCGACCTCCCGACCGTGCACCGCCAGTTCGGCCGCGGCGCGCCGGCCCAGGCCCGCGAGGCGGTGCAGCGGCGCGCCGCAGAACCAGTCGCCGTTGTCGGCCCGGCCGAGTCCGAAGCTCGCCGCCTCGGCCGCGACGGCCACGTCGGCGCGCAGGCACAGCGCCAGGCCAAGGCCGCTCACCCGGCCCTGGGCCGCGATGACCACGGGGGCCGCGGCGGCGTGCAGGTCCCGCAGCACGGGGTGGACTGTCGCGCGCAGCCAGTCGCCCAGGGCGGTCCCCGGCGGCGCGTGGCTGCCGTGCAGCGCGCCCGGTTCCGCCTGGACGATCAGGCCGTCGCGCTCGTTGCGGCGCAGGTCGGCTAGAGCGGTGCGCAGCTCCTCGATCTCGTCTGGGCCGATGCCGGCGCCGGTCAGTGCGACCGTTCCCAGCCGCTGGTGGTCGGTGAGGTGGGTGATGGTCATGGGTGAGGGGTCCTTCCTGGCAGATGCCCGAAGCGGGGCGTGTCTCCACGCTTTTCGCCAAACGAGGCTGCGGGCCGGTGGTGGGTGGACGCCGTGATGGCGTGTCGGTTGCAGTGCGCAGCGGAGGTCATGGGGCGGGTTTCCGCCGCTCGTGCCTCGATCGCTTCGCGATCTCGGCAGCTTCTGGGGGCCGTTG